>NZ_JBWBQS010000001.1:0-480454 GCF_056279125.1 Novosphingobium sp. Sphag1I
ATTCGCACCCGTCGCCACAAGGTTACCACCGATAGCCAACACCACCTTGGCGTTGCCCCCAATTTGCTGGACGGGGATTTCCTGGCCGCTGCGCCGAACCAGAAATGGGCAGGCGATATCAGCTATATATGGACCACCGAGGGCTGGCTTTATCTGGCTGTCGTCATTGATCTGTTCAGTCGGCGTGTCGTTGGTTGGGCAGTCAGCGACCGGATGAAGAAAGACCTGGCAATCAGGGCGCTGGAAATGGCCATAAACCTGCGTCAACCGCCCAAGGACTGCATTTTCCATTCTGATCGCGGCAGCCAATATTGCTCTTACGACTTCCAGAAAAAACTGCTGGCCCACGGTTTACGGCCCTCGATGTCGGGCAAAGGTAATTGCTACGACAATGCGGCTGTCGAAACCTTCTTCAAAAGCCTGAAGGCCGAGGTGCTCTGGCGCCAAACCTGGCCAACCAGGCGTCAGGCCGAGACCGCCATCTTCCAGTACATCAACGGCTTCTACAACCCACGTAGGCGCCATTCATATCTGGGCGGCATCAGCCCCCTCGCATTCGAGGCCAAGGTGGCATAGTGAGATAGGTGACCGGCACAAATCCGTTACAAGTCCACCTTGCCTTCCTGACGCCCGCCCCCAAATTCCCCCTATGCCCAATCGCTTCACCCAAACCTTTACCGCAGGCCCCGATCACATCGACATCATGGGCCACGTCAACAATGCCGTCTGGGTTCAGTGGATGGAGGCGATTGCCACCGCGCACTGGATGCAGGACGCCGCGCCCGATCATGTCGAACGCTATGTCTGGGTCGTGACGCGGCACGAGATCGACTATCGCGGCAATATCAGCCAGGGGCAGAGTGTGACCGCCGAAACCTTCATCCCCGAAGGCCCGACCGGCGCGCGTTTCGACCGCCGGATCGATTTCCGCAACGATGCGGGCAAGGTCATCGTTTCGGCGCGCAGCACATGGGCGATGCTGGACAAGGAAACGCTGCGTTTGACGCGGGTGTCGGGGGAGATTGCCGAAGCGTTTGCGCCGGAAGGTGGGTGGCCGGGATGATTATGCCTCCGGCGGGCAAAGGGATTCATCCCTTTGCAATCCCGTTTATGGGGTGATGTGTGATCGGCAGATAAGCGCCAATCCGCGAAGCGGTTTATAAAGCCTGCGGCGCTGAACCGTTGCGCTTCGGGTGATCTCGTGAGTGACCTCTACAGTCTTGGGATTGTTAAGGGTCTAGACCCTTAACCTGCCGGAGGCACCTTCAAGCCTCTAACTTAGTCCCGCATCGCCAGCTTGGCGCCATCGAAACGGTCGGCCTTGTTGGCATAGATGAAGCCATAGGTGGGCGAGGAGCGCAGGCCGAGCTTGCCGATGGGGGCGTAGAACACGCGCACTTCCGACCAGTCGCCATTGGCCGAAACGTCTTCGGCCATGGCGCTGCGCTCGATCATGCCGGGGCGCGACCAGTTGGCGTGGTTCAGCAGAACGTGGCGTTCGTCGATCACCTTGGACACCATGGCGACGTGGCCGGCGCGCATCGAGTGAGTGGCGCGGAAAGCCAGAACTGCGCCCGCCTTGGGGGCGGTGCCGCGGTCATAGCGACCTTCGGCCTGATCCCACCAACCGGCGGCGCGGCCCGACAGAGCGATGCCGGAAACTTCGCGGGCGTAGGGAGCGCATTGCAGCACCTGCGCCGAGGCCGGAACCGAGATGAAAGCGGCGAAAATCAGAGCGATAGCGGCGCGGATCAGCTTTACGTTGAAAAAGGAAACCCGGACCACTGAAAACCCCTTTGGCGTTACCGCCGCCGCTTGTTGGCGTCGATGGCCAATGTGTAGCCAGAGGATCGTAATCAGGGAATGTGCGGAGGCCGCGCCCCACCGTAGCTTAACAACGGTTCATCGGCTTTCGCACGCGCAGCATGGGGATAAGTCGTGAGCGGGGCAAAAGTTCCCGCCCACGACCATGGGGTGATCAAAGCGGGTTGCCGTCCTTGTCGCGATAGATCTCGCGGCGGCCGACATGGTTGGCGGGGCCGACAAGGCCATCGCTTTCCATGCGTTCAATCCATTTGGCGGCGGTGTTGTATCCCACGCCCATCTGGCGTTGCAGCCAGCTTGTCGAAGCCTTCTGGCTTTCGAACACGATGTGGCAGGCTTGGCGATATTTGCGCTCTTCGGGATTGTCGCTGGCCGTCGCGTCCAGATCGTCAAAGCCGAAGCTGCCTTCTTCCGGCTCTTCGGTCACCGAATCGACGTAATTGGGCTTGCCCTGCGCGCGCCAGTGGTCGGCGACATGCTCGACCTCCTCGTCCGAGACGAAAGGTCCGTGGACGCGCACGATCGGCCCGCTCGACGGCTTGAACAGCATGTCGCCCTTGCCCAGCAATTGCTCGGCCCCCTGTTCGCCAAGGATAGTGCGCGAATCGATGCGGCTGGTCACGGCAAAGGAGATGCGCGTGGGCAGGTTGGCCTTGATGACGCCGGTGATGACGTCCACCGACGGGCGCTGGGTCGCCATGATGAGGTGGATGCCCGCCGCGCGCGATTTCTGGGCAAGGCGTTGGATCAGCACTTCGATCTCCTTGCCCACCGTCACCATCAGGTCGGCCAGCTCGTCGACGATGACCACGATCAGCGGCAGCACTTCGTAATCGAGCTGCTTGTCCTCGTACAATTCTTCGCCCGTTTCGGGGTCGAAACCGACCGAGATGCGGCGGCCCAAAGGCTTGCCCTTGGCCGCATTGCTGCGCACCTTTTCGTTGAAATTGACGATGTTGCGCACGTTGATCTCGCTCATCTGGCGATAACGGCGCTCCATTTCCTCGACCGCCCATTTCAGCGCCCGCACCGCCTTGGCCGGCTCGGTCACGACAGGCGAAAGCAGGTGAGGGATGTCCTCGTAAGACTTCAGTTCCAGCACCTTGGGATCGACCAGAATCATCCGGCACTGCGCAGGCGTCAGGCGATAAAGCAGGGACAGCAGGATACAGTTCAAACCAACCGACTTACCCGAACCCGTCGTCCCCGCGACCAGCAGGTGGGGCATGGTGGCCAGATCCGCGATGATCGGTTCGCCCGCAATATCCTTGCCCAAAATCATCGGCAGCAGGCCCTTGGCGCCGACGAATTTTTCCGATGCGATCAATTCCTTGAAGCTGACCATCTGACGGTCGGCATTGGGCAATTCGATGGCCATGACGGTGCGCCCCGGCACCGGCGAGACGCGGGCGGAAATCGCGCTCATATTGCGGGCGATATCGTCGGCAAGGCCCACCACGCGCGCAGCCTTGATGCCGGCCGCCGGTTCCAGTTCGTACATCGTGACGACCGGCCCGGTGCGCACGCCGGTAATCTCGCCCTTGACGTTGAAATCATCCAGCACGGTTTCCAGCAGCTTGGCGTTACGTTCCAGCGCCAGCTTGTCCACCTTGGGCGCGGAATTGGGCGGCGGATCGGCCAGAATGTCGAGGCCCGGCAATTCGCAAGTGCCGAACAGATCGCCCTGCTTGGCCAGAGTGCCCATTTCGGCGGGCTTGGCCTTGGTGGCCGGGTCGCTGATCTGGGGCGCCTTGCGCGGGCCGCTGGCCGGTTCGTCGGGGGTAAAGGGCAGGTCCTGCACCTCGGCCTCGGTTTCCCCTTCGGGGGTCATCGTCTTGGCCTTGCGCGGTTCGCGGCGGGCGGGGGCTTCGGCCTCCTCGCCTTGCGCCTTTTTGCGGCGCAGTTGCAGCGGCATGGTCAGAACCCAGCCCCAGTCGATGGCAAAGACCCGCGTGATGGCGGCAATCCCGCCCACAAAGGCCAGCACGCCCAACAGGCCCGCAACCCATCCCCGCGCCACTTCGGGCAGGAGATCGGCCAGCCCCTTGATCATCGATGCGCCCAGCAGCCCCATGATGCCGCCCGGCGATGCGGGCAAATTGCCCGGATGTTCGCCAAAGCCCAGCGAGAGCGCGCTGGCCAACAGCGCCATGCCCAGCACCAGCACCGCCGTCGGGCGCAGCCAGTGTTGTTGGTGCAGCGGTACGTCCTCATCCTCGCCCGCATCCTCCGCCTCGGCCACCAGCCAGAGCTGGCGGGCAAAGATCAGCAGCAAGGGCACCGCCAGCCCCGCCATCGGCCCGAACATCAACAGCGCCCCATCGGCCACAAAAGCCCCCGGCCGCCCCAGCCAGTTCAGCACCGCCCCGCCCGAAGCCGTAGATGCCGAAGGGTCGGTCTGATGATAGGTCAGCAGCGCGATGGCCAGCAGCACCGCCGCCAGCCCCAACAGCCCCGCGCCCAGCAATTCGGCGCTGCGCAACACGCTGCGTCGCAGGATCAGGCGCCATGATGCGCCGCTGTGCTTGATGGGCCTTGAGGCCATGGGTCACTCGTTTCAACAAAGGGGTGGAAATTGCCGGTATAATGCGCCTTTGAGGGAGTCCCCGTCAAGAATTGCCGCGTCAATGCGCCGGGGAAAGCCCGTCAATCGCGGCCCAGCGCGGCCATTTCAGCGCCCGGGCGCGGGCATGGGTCATGCCGCCAAGGGCGATCACCGGCACCAGGCTGTGCGCGGCGATCAGGCGGAAACGTAGCGCGCCCAGGGTCCGCCCGCCCGGATGGCTGCGCGTGGGAAAGACCGGAGAGAGCAGCACGCCCGCCGCCCCCCTTGCCCGCGCCAGTTCACGCAGGGAATGGGCCGTGGCCAGAGATTGCCCCGGACCATAGGCCCCATCGGCCCCCCAACGCCGCGCTTGCGCCGCATCGCCCGCCAGAACCACCGCCATGCCCCGCGCCCGCGCCATTCGTGCTAAAGCGTCAAACCGTGCCCGCCTTTCCACCGGGGGCAGGTGATAGTGCCGATAGATCAGCCCGCTGCCCCTTGGCATCGTGCGCAGCATGCGATCCAGCACGCCATCATTGCGCGCGTCCGTTATCAGCCAGAGTTTCGGCAAGGGGGAAAGGGGCTGGCATGGACGCATCATCGCGCTATAGCACCGCGCCATGATGGAACCAGAATCTTCGCTTGGGGCTGTGCGCGAAAAAATCGCCGCCGCCGCCCGCATCGCCCGCCGCAAGGACAGCGACATCACGCTGATCGCTATTTCCAAAACCAAGCCGGTCGAGGAAATCGAACCCCTGATCGCGCAGGGGCAGCGGGTTTTCGGCGAAAACAGGGTGCAGGAAGCGCAGGCCAAATGGCCGGAACTCAAGGCCCGCTATCCCGATATCGAACTGCATCTGGTGGGCCAGTTGCAATCGAACAAGGCCGAGGACGCGGTGGCGCTGTTCGACGCCATTCATTCGGTTGATCGCCCCAGTCTGGTGACCGCTCTGGCCAAGGCGATGGAAAAACTGGACCGCCGCATCCCCTGCTTCATTCAGGTCAACATCGGCGCCGAGGAACAGAAGGGCGGCTGCGCGGTGGCCGATCTGCCCGCCTTGCTGGCGCAGATGCGTGAGGCGGGGCTGCCGCTGGCCGGGCTGATGTGCGTGCCGCCCGCCGATATTGAGGCCGCGCCCTTCTTTGCCCTGTTGGCCAAACTGGCGGCGGACCATGGGCTGAACGGCCTGTCGATGGGGATGAGCGGCGATTTTGAAACCGCGATCACTTTGGGTGCGACACATATTCGTGTGGGCTCGGCCCTGTTCGGCGCGCGGGCCTGATCCATGCGTGGCTATGTTGTGACGGGCACCGACACGGGCATCGGCAAGACGGTGCTGGCCGCTGGTCTGGTGGCGCGGCTGGGTGCGCGGTACTGGAAACCGGTGCAATCCGGGCTGGAGGAGGAAACCGACAGCGAGGCGATTGCGCGTCTCGTTCCCGGCACTCTGGTTCATCCCGAAGCGTACCGCCTGATCACGCCCGCCAGCCCGCATTGGGCGGCGCGGATTGATGGGGTGGAGATTGATCCGGCCCGCCTCACTCTGCCGCAGGGCGATGGTCCGCTGGTGGTCGAGGGGGCCGGCGGGGCGCTGGTGCCTTTGACGCAGACGCGCCTTTATGCGGATCAGTTTGCCGATTGGGGCCTTCCCGTCGTGGTGGCTGCGCGCACCGGGCTGGGCACGATCAACCACACGTTGATGACGGTCGAAGCTTTGCGTGCGCGGGGCTGCGCTATCGCGGGTCTGGCCTTTATCGGTGATGCGGGACCGGCGGAGGAGGAAAGCATGCGCTTCCTTTGCGCCCATACCGGCCTGCGCCGCCTTGGCCATTTGCCGCGCCTTGATCCGTTGACGCCCGAAACTCTGGCGGCGGCAATGGCGGATTTCGACCTGTGACGCGTTCGCCCGTCTGGCATCCTTTTACCCAGCATGGTCTGGGCGAACCGATCCCCTTGGTCGAACGGGCCGAAGGGGCCAGTCTGTTCACCGCCGATGGGGCACGGATTGTCGATGCGATCTCAAGCTGGTGGGTGACGACGCATGGTCATGCCTATCCCCCCATCGTGCGCGCCATTGCCGAGCAGGCGGGGCGGCTGGACCAGTTGATCTTTGCCGGATGGACGCACAGACCCGCACAGGATCTGGCGGCGGGTTTGGTGGCGATCACAGGCCTTCCCTATGCGTTCTTTTCCGATTCCGGCTCCACCTGCGTCGAGGTCGCGCTGAAAATGGCGCTGGGCCATTGGCGCCATCTGGGGCAGGGCCAGCGTCAGCGCATTGCCGTGATGCAGCATTCCTATCACGGCGACACAATCGGCGCGATGAGCATTGGTGAGCGCGGCGTCTATAATGCCGCCTATGAGCCTTTGCTGTTCGGCGTGGACACGATCCCCTATCCTGCCCCCGGCGCGGAGCAGGCGACCTATGACGCCTTGGCGGCCTTCTGCGCGGCCCCTGATGCGGCGGCCTTTATTGTCGAGCCTTTGGTGCTGGGCGCGGGGGGGATGTTGTTTTATCCGCCCTCGGTTCTGGCCGAAATGGCGCGGATTTGTGCGGCGCATGACGTGCTGTTCATCGCCGACGAGGTGATGACCGGATGGGGCCGCACCGGCACGATGCTGGCCTGTGATCAGGCCGGGGTGAAGCCGGATATTCTGTGCCTTGCCAAGGGGATCACCGGGGGCGCGCTGCCTCTGGCGGTGACGATGGCGTCCGAGGCGATCTATGCCTCCCACTATGCGCCGGACCGGACCAAGACCTTTTATCATTCAAGCTCTTATACGGCCAATGCGATTGCCTGCGCCGCGGCGGTGGCCAATCTGGGCGTATGGCGCGATGAACCGGTGCAGGCGCGCATCGACACTCTGGCTGCGCGTCAGGGTGAGGGGGCAGCGATGCTGTCGGGCGTCAAGGGGATCGGCAATGTTCGCCAGTGCGGCACGATCCTCGCGCTGGACTATGACGTGCCGCAGGGGGGCTATCTCTCTGCCCTGCAACCGCGCCTTTTGGCCTTTTTCCGCGAACGGGGGCTGCTCATTCGCCCCTTGGGCAACACGGCCTATCTGATGCCGCCCTATTCGATTTCGGCGGAAGACCTTGCCGCATGCCACAGCGGTCTGGCTGAGGCAGCGAGCCTTTTACCGGAGTAGATCGGCGCGGCGCAGATCCTTGGGTCGCCCGAAACTTTGCAGGATGGCGCGCATTTCGGCGCGTTCGGGCGTGTAAAGCACCACATCGCCCAGATGATGCGCGGCGCGTGTGGTCGGGGCGACATCGACCCATGCCTCACCCTGACGCAGGGCGAAACCGGCCATGAATTCGACCGGCAATTCCGGCGCGTCCCAGCGGGCATAGGTGGTTGACCGAAACCGGCTGTCCACCCCGCCCGGTCCGGCGTTCAGACCCAGCGAGGGCAGAATGCGCGCCGCATCCGCCTCGCTCAACAATACGTCAAGGTCGGCCACCGTGACCGAGGTCGCGCCCAGCAGGGCAACGGCCGCGCTGCCGATGATCCACCACGGGTCCTGTGCATCGCCCATCGCGCCCGCCACCGCGCGAAGACTGCGTTCCAGTGGCGGGGCGAGGGGATGCATAGGTTTACTCCGTGATCTTAATCGGCATCGCTGCCGTCTTCTTCGACGGCACGATAGAGTTCAAGTTCATTGCCGCGCAAGGTGACAACATGAAGAAGGTTCGTCGCACCCGGAGTGCCAAAGGGAACGCCCGCCAGCGCGACAAGCTTGGACCCGGCAACGCCGAACCCATGGCGCAGTGCCATACGCTTGCCCTTGGCGATCATTTCCTCGAACGAACCGATGTCGCGCGTGTGGACCGCATGCGCGCCCCACAGCAGCGCCGAACGGCGGGCCGTATTGTGGCTGGGCGTCAGCACCAGCATCGGCACCGAGGGACGTTCACGCGCCACGCGGCGGGCGGTCGAACCGGACCCCGTGAACACGATCAGGCCCGTCAGCGTCACCGTATCGGCAATCGATGCGCAAGCCTTGGCCAGAGCGTCGGCGGTGGTCTGGTCGGGGTTGATTTCGGCCAGATGGACGCGCTGACGATAGTAGGAATCGTTTTCGACCTGCGTGGCGATGCGGTGCATGATCGTCACGGCTTCTTCGGGCCATTGGCCCGCCGCCGTTTCGGCCGAGAGCATCACCGCGTCCGCGCCGTCATAGACCGCATTGGCCACGTCCGACACTTCGGCGCGGGTGGGGGCCGGGCTTTCGATCATCGATTCGAGCATTTGGGTCGCCACGATCACCGGCTTGCCGCTGCGGCGTGTCAACTCCACGATGCGCTTCTGGATCGGGGGCACTTCTTCGGGCAGCAGTTCGACGCCAAGGTCGCCGCGGGCCACCATGATGCCGTCCGACAATTCGATGATGCCCTCGAGCGTTTCGAGCGCGGCGGGCTTTTCGATCTTGGCGATCAGCGCGCCGTGGCCGCCCATCAGGCGGCGGCATTCGGCCACGTCCTCGGGACGCTGGACAAAGGACAGGCCGATGAAATCCGCGCCATGCTCGATCGCAAAGGCCAGATCGCGGCGGTCCTTTTCGGTCAGCGCCGGAACCGGCACCACCGCGTCGGGAATATTCACGCCCTTGCGGTCCGAAATCACCCCGCCCACTTCGGCGCTGCACAGGATTTCGTTTTCATCGGCGCGGATCACGCGCAAACGCAGCTTGCCGTCGTCGATCAGCAGGCGCTGACCCTTTTGCAGGATGCCGAACAGTTCCGGGTGCGGCAGGCACACGCGGTTTTCATCGCCCGGTTCCGGGTTGCGGTCAAAGGTGAAGTGGCCCGAATGGCGGATCACCGCCCTGCCATCCTTGAACGCGCCCACGCGCAGCTTCGGCCCCTGAAGGTCGGCCAGAATCGCAATGGGCTTTTTCAGCTTGGCTTCGACCGCGCGCACATTGGCGATGGTTTCAGTATGCACTGCATGGTCGGCATGGCTCATATTGACGCGGAAAGCGTCGGCCCCTGCACGTACCAGCTTCTCGATCATCTCCTGATCACGGCTGGCCGGGCCAAGCGTTGCCAGAATTTTGACCTTGCGGCCGCGCGGATTGAGTTTCGTCACACCGATTTCTCCCTTTCGGACGAGGTGCAGCCTATGGCAAAGGCTGATGGCAAACCCAAGAACAACCCTCTCCGGATGGACCCATGAATATGAATGCAGAACAAACGATTCCCGATCCGCTGGACGAATTGGATGATGCGCATGCTGCTGCTGCCTTTCGTCGGCTGGTTCGCCACCTGCGTCATCGCCATGATGCGCAAAATATCGACCTTATGGGCCTTTCCGGATTTTGCCGTAATTGCCTTGCCGACTGGATCGTAGCCGCTGGCGCCCCGCTCGACAAGGCGGCAGCGCGCGAGGTGATCCACGGCATGCCCGCCGATGAGTGGAAAACCCGCTATCAAACCGAAGCCACGCCCGAGCAATTGGCCCGGATGAAGGAGAGTGTGGCGAAGAACGCGGCGGGTCATTGACGGCGGGCATTGGTCGCAGCGCTGGGGATTAATCCTCGGCCATATTCCCCTAATGGCGATGGGCGGCTATCTGGCGCGGCAAACCGATTCTCAACATTGACCCAATTTTGGAGATTTGACCCATGGCTGAAATGGCAGCTGACGAACGCCTGCGCCTGTTGATCGAGCGTATCGAGCGTCTGGAAGAAGAAAAGAAGGGCATCAGCGACGACATCAAGGACGTCTATAACGAGGGCAAGGCCACCGGCTATGACCCCAAGGCGATGAAGCAGGTGGTCCGCATCCGCAAGATGAAGCCCGACGACCGCAAGGAACAGGAAGCGATCCTGGAGGTTTACCTCAACGCTCTGGGCATCGACTGAGCATTCCGGGGCGGGGGTGGCGGATTTCCGCCCCCCGCCTTGCCCAAAGGCCATATCTCGGCTATCGGCGCTGCCAACTCCACACATAGCGATATGAAGTGATCCATGGCAGGCCATTCCAAATTCAAGAACATCATGCACCGCAAGGGCGCTCAGGATAAGAAGCGTTCGGCGATGTTCTCCAAGCTTTCGCGCGAAATCACCGTTGCGGCCAAGATGGGCATGCCCGACCCGGACATGAACCCGCGCCTGCGCGCCGCCGTGAACGCGGCCAAGGCCCAGTCCATGCCCAAGGACAATATCCAGCGCGCCATCGACAAGGCGAGCAAGGGCGATGCGGAAAACTATGAAGAAGTGCGCTATGAGGGCTATGGCCCCGGCGGCGTGGCCATCATCGTTGAGGCGCTGACCGACAATCGCAACCGTACCGCCACCAACGTGCGCACCGCCTTTGCCAAGAACGGTGGCAATCTGGGCGCGTCGGGCGCGGTGTCGCATGGTTTCGACCGCCTCGGCCTGATCGAATATCCCGCCAGCGTGGGTGACGAGGACAAGGTTCTGGAAGCGGCCATCGAAGCCGGCGCCGAGGACGTCGAATCGGATATGGGCGATGGCGATGAAAACCCCGGCAGCCACTCGATCTGGGTCGCGGTCGATTCGCTCCACCCCGTCGCGCGCGAACTGGAAAAGGTTCTGGGCGAGGCCGAAGGCGTGAAGCTGGCATGGCGCCCGCAGATCAAGGCCACCGTCGATGCCGATGCCGCCGCTACGCTTTTGAAGCTGATTGACGTGCTGGAAGACGACGACGACGTCCAGACCGTCTGGGGCAATTACGAAATTCCCGATGAAGTGATGGCCACGCTGGGCTGATCCACCTTATCGGTGATCTCACTAATGGGCGGGGGGATGATCCTCCCGCCCTTTTGCTTTATAGGGGCCGCATGATAATTCTCGGCATCGATCCCGGCCTCGTCTGCACCGGTTGGGGCATTGTCGCCAAATCGGGCAGCCGCATCAGCCATGTCGCCAATGGCCAGATCCGCACCGATAAAGAAGCCTCGATGGCCTCGCGCCTGCTGGAGTTGGACACGACCATCGCGCGGGTGATCGAGATCTATCGGCCGGACTTTGGCGTGGTCGAGGAAATCTTCGTCAACGTGAACCCCCAATCGACGCTGAAACTGGGGCAGGCGCGGGGGGCGGCTCTTTTGTCTCTGGCGCGCGCCGGGCTGCCGGTGTCGGAATACCCTTCCAAAGTGGTGAAAAAAGCGCTGGTCGGCACGGGGGGCGCGGCCAAGGAGCAGGTGCAGCATATGCTCAAGGTGTTGTTGCCCGGCGTGAAGCTGGCCGGAGCCGATGCTGCGGACGCTCTGGCTGTGGCGATTACCCATGCGCATCATGTGGGCAGTCATTTGTAAGGATTTTTGGGGGTTTTGCCTCCGGCGGGTTAAGGGCGGGGGCCCTTAACAATCCCGGTTTGGGGTGGCGCTTGGGTTCGCAGGGCGGTGTATTGGGCTATGGGTTGAAAGCCTGCGGCGCTTTTGAGCGCTACTTCGCCGCGCCGCAGGCTTTCAAACAAAGGCCGCATCCACAACATGTCCGACCCCGCACAACCCCATTAATGGGATTGCAAAGGGATGAATCCCTTTGCCCGCCGGAGGCAAACCCTCCTCCACCCATTCAAAAAATGTTCCCAAATCGTTCCGCTTTGTCTAGGGTGCGGACATGATCGCGAAACTGACCGGCATATTGGATGATTTCGGCCCTGACTGGGCGGTGATTGACGTCAATGGCGTGGGCTATCTGGTGTTTTGCTCCGGGCGGACGCTGACGGCGCTGGGCATCCGGGGCGACGCCTGCACGGTTTACACCGAGATGCAGGTGAGCGAGACGGACATGCGTCTGATCGGTTTTACCAGCGCGGGCGAACGGGCGTGGTTCAAGCTGCTGACCGTGGTGCAGGGGGTTGGGTCCAAGGTGGCCTTGGCAATCCTGTCGGCGCTGACGGTCGAGGAATTGCAGCGCGCCTGTGCGGGCGGAGACGCCGCGATGGTGGCGCGGGCCAATGGCGTGGGGCCGAAACTGGCCGCGCGCATCGTCAATGAATTGAAGGACAAGGCGGGCGCTTTGCCGGTCGGTCCCGCAGGCGCGGCGGTCTCGGCGGGTGTGGCGATGCCGGAGGGCAATGTCGCGGGCGACGTCGTTTCGGCCTTGCAGAACCTTGGCTTCAAACCCAACGTGGCCGCCAGCGCCACCGACGCCGCCATCGCCGAACTGGGCGAGGAGGCGGGTGTTTCGGCCTTGATCCGCGTGGCGTTGAAGAAGGCGAGCGGGTGATGGGGTTTACCGATCATGCTCGATGTGTGGTGCCCGCTGATTGGATTACGGATGTCAGCCAGTGCTTGTTCGAGTGGCAAACGATGATCGGTGGCGGGTTGGCGCTGCTAGCGGCGTTTCTCACAATACTGGTAATGCAGCAGCAAATTAGACAGGCAGAGGACATTGAGAAAAATCGCCAGAACGCCCGTTATATCGCGCTGCGCTCAACCTTGCCTCACTACCTAAGTCACATATGCGCTTATGCAAAGAGTGTCGCTCAGGAATTGGCGCGGGTCGGCAGATTGGCCGACAACGTTGATGGCCGGACGTGTTCTGAAAATTTTAACCCACCGATTTTTGAGGGACGTCTCATTGATCAATTGGAGAAGGTAGTTGAGGCAGTGCCTCAACCTACTTTAGCGTCATTGCTTGGGGCAATTTTAGCGGAGATGCAAATTTTAGCCAGCCGTTCCCGTCAACTATCAGATCCTAAT
The DNA here is from genome assembly GCF_056279125.1 of Novosphingobium sp. Sphag1I. Taxonomy (NCBI): domain Bacteria; kingdom Pseudomonadati; phylum Pseudomonadota; class Alphaproteobacteria; order Sphingomonadales; family Sphingomonadaceae; genus Novosphingobium; species Novosphingobium sp. Sphag1I. The sequence continues at coordinate 13,052 of NZ_JBWBQS010000001.1, forward strand.
GAAATGAATGGAATGCTCGGGATTAAGGGGATGATTGAGAGCTATATGGTGCAGGCAGCTAAGCTCTATGTAATGGCGGAGTCCATAATTCCTTTTGGACGAGGCGAGGACGGTTCTTTGCCAGAAACGCTGTTGTGGGAAACTGTTCAAACAAAGATGACGTTTTGGAATCTCGACGAAATTTTTTATTCGGATATCTTCAATACGGTAAATCGACGAGTCGAGAGCAATAGATCATTTTGGCCGCAGCAAAATGACCGATAACCCCCTCCTTTCCGCCCATCGTCAGATCGAGGATATGGACGCCGCGCTGCGTCCCAAATCGCTGGCCGAATTCGTGGGACAGGCGGCCGCCAAGGACAACCTGCACGTCTTCATCGAATCGGCCAAGTCGCGGGGCGAGGCGCTCGATCACACGCTGTTTTTCGGGCCGCCGGGGCTGGGCAAGACCACGCTGGCGCAGATTATCGCGCGTGAGTTGGGCGTCAATTTCAAGGCCACCTCTGGGCCGGTGATCGCCAAGGCGGGCGATCTGGCGGCGCTCTTGACCAATCTTGAACATGGCGATGTGCTTTTCATCGACGAAATCCACCGCCTCAATCCGGTGGTCGAGGAAGTGCTCTATCCGGCGATGGAGGACCGCGCGCTCGATCTGATGATTGGCGAGGGGCCTTCGGCGCGCTCGGTGCGGATCGATCTGCCGCCTTTCACACTGATCGGGGCGACGACGCGTGCGGGCTTGCTGCAAACGCCATTGCGCGACCGTTTCGGCATTCCTGTGCGCCTGCAATTCTATTCCGTGGACGAACTCGAACGGGTCATCACCCGCGGCGCGGGTCTGCTGGGCATCGGCATTGCGGCGGAGGGCGCGCGGGAAATCGCGCGGCGCTCTCGCGGTACGCCGCGTGTGGCGGGCCGCCTGCTGCGCCGGGTGCGCGATTTCGCCCATGTCGCGGGCAGCGAGGTGATCACCCAGACCATCGCCGACAACGCCCTGACCCGGCTGGAGGTCGACAATGCCGGGCTGGACGCACAGGATCGCCGATACCTGCACATGATCGCCGACATCTATAAAGGCGGGCCGGTGGGGGCCGACACGCTGGCCGCGGGCCTGTCAGAACCGCGTGACACGATTGAGGAAGTGATCGAACCCTACCTGATCCAGCTCGGCATGGTGGCCCGCACGGCGCGCGGGCGTTGCCTGAATGACCGTGGCTGGCAACATCTGGGCTTGACCCCGCCCAGCGGCAATGGATCGCAGGGCGGCCTGTTCGACGCAAGCGATGCCGAGTAACCGGCGATTCATGTGCCATTGTGGGACGGGCGCCGGTTAAAAGCGCAGGAATACGGGCAAATCCCGATTCAGGACACATGCCGCGCCCCCTCGCGGTTGTTCCCTTGCTCCCCCTGAACGATCTCTCTGCTGAGGGCAGAATCGCCTTTCGTCCGAATGGATGGAACGCCTCTGCCGCCAACAGGAAAGAGAGATTGTTATGTCGGTTCGTTTGGGGCTCGCCAAAGTTGCCGGTCTGGTGGCAGGCACCGCGCTGATTGGCGGCGGCGCCGTGCATGTCGCGGAAAAGGCCAGCAGCAACAAACCGCAATATGTCAAACACGCCAAGGCGCCGGTGCGCAAAGCCGCCGTCCGCACGCAGGTGGTGACCAAACAGGTGGTCGTCCAGCAGGCCTGCTGCGCCAAAACCACCACCAAGACCGCGATGGTGCCGATGCCGCCGCCGGGCCTGCCGCCCGCTGATCTGGCCCCTGTCGCGCCTGCGCCCGCGCCCAGCCCGCTTTCGGCCCAACGCGCGCGGGGCTATTACAGCAATTGGGGCTTTGGCGGCGGCTATATCGGCGGCTTCTTTGGCGGCACCAGCGGCAATGTGATCGTGGTGAATTCCAGCGGTTCGACGTCGACTTCGGGGTCGACTTCGGGGTCGACCTCTGGCTCGTCCTCGACTTCGGGCTCGACGTCTACGTCCGGCTCGTCCTCGACTTCGGGCTCGACTTCTACCTCTGGTTCAACTTCGACTTCGGGGTCTTCATCGACCTCTACTTCCACCAGCACCTCGACCACGGGCGGCACAACCAGCACGAGCACCAGCACTTCGACCACGGGCGGGACGCAGGTGCCCGCGCCGCCGATGTTGCTGCTGTTTGGCGGTGCGGCTGGGGCGATGTTCGCCCGCCGTCGCAAGGGCAAGGCCAAGCCTGCCTAAGCCCACATCCACCGACACGAAAAAGGCGCCCCGGACCGACCCGGCGGCGCCTTTTTTTCATGGTCCGAACAAACCCTGCGCGCACAAAAAAGGGGCGGCCCGCGAAGGCCGCCCCCTCTTTTTGGGCATCAAGCGATCGCTTACGCGGCCAGCTTGCGCAGCACGTACTGCAGGATGCCGCCATTGTTGAAATACTCGATTTCATTGGCGGTATCGATGCGGCACAGCGCGGTGAAGGTGAACTTGGTGCCATCCTTGCGGGTGACTTCCACTTCCACGTCCTGACGCGGCTTGAGCGAAGCAACACCCTTGATGGTGAAGCTGCAATCGCCGTCCAGGCCCAGCGTCTGGCGGTTTTCGCCATCCTTGAACTGGAGCGGGAGAACACCCATGCCGACCAGGTTTGAGCGGTGGATACGCTCAAAGCTTTCGACGATCACGGTGCGCACGCCCAGCAGGTTGGTGCCCTTGGCGGCCCAGTCACGCGACGAACCGGTGCCATATTCCTTGCCCGCGATCACGACCAGCGGCGTACCGTCGGCCTTGTGCTTCTGGGCAACGTCGAACACGGCGCCGACTTCTTCACCATAGCGGCTCATGCCGCCTTCGATGCCGGGGACCATTTCGTTCTTGATGCGGATGTTGGCAAAGGTGCCGCGCATCATCACTTCGTGGTGGCCACGGCGCGCGCCATAGCTGTTGAAGTCGGCCTTGGCGACCTGACGTTCCATCAGCCATTCACCAGCGGGGCTGTCGGCCTTGATGTTGCCGGCGGGGCTGATGTGGTCGGTGGTGATCGAATCGCCCAGGATCAGCAGCGGCTTGGCTTCGATGATGTCCTGAACCGGGGCCGGTTCCATGGTCATGCCTTCGAAGTAGGGCGGGTTGGCGACATAGGTCGAACCGGCCTGCCAGCTGTAGGTTTCCGAACCGGTGACGTTGATCGCCTGCCAGTGCTTGTCGCCCTTGTACACGTCGGCATAGCGCGCGACGAACATCGGACGGTCCATGCAACCGGCCATCGTGGTGGCGACTTCTTCGTTGGTCGGCCAGATGTCCTTGAGGAACACGTCCACGCCATCCTTCGACACGCCGATCGGGGTCGTCGTGAAGTCTTCGATCACCGTGCCCTTCAAGGCATAGGCGACGACCAGCGGCGGCGAGGCCAGGAAGTTGGCGCGCACGTCAGGCGACACGCGGCCTTCAAAGTTGCGGTTGCCCGAGATCACGGCGGCGGCAACAAGGCCGTTTTCGTTGATCGCCTTGCTGATCGGTTCGGCCAGAGGACCCGAGTTGCCGATGCAGGTGGTGCAGCCATAACCAACCAGGTTGAAGCCGACATTGTCGAGGTGCGACTGAAGACCAGCGCGTTCCAGATAGTCGGTCACAACCTGCGAGCCGGGGGCCAGCGAGGTCTTCACCCAAGGCTTGGGCTTGAGGCCCAGTTCGTCGGCCTTCTTGGCCACGAGGCCAGCGGCCACCAGAACGCCGGGGTTCGACGTGTTGGTGCAGGACGTGATCGCCGCGATGGTGACGTCGCCGTCGCCGATGGTGAAGTCCTTGCCTTCGACCGGAACGCGGGTCTGGGCCTTCTTGTAGACATTGGCCATGTCGGCGTTGAATACGTCATCGACTTCGGGCAGCGAGACGCGGTCCTGCGGACGCTTCGGACCCGCGAGCGAAGGCACGACCGTCGAGAGGTCGAGTTCGAGCGTCGAGGAGAAGATCGGTTCGACGGCGGGGTCGATCCAGAAACCCTGTTCCTTGGCATAGGCTTCGACCAGCTCGATCTGAGCTTCATCGCGGCCCGTCAGGCGCAGATAGTCGAGGGTCTTTTCGTCAATGCCGAAGAAGCCGCAGGTCGCGCCATATTCGGGCGCCATGTTGGCCAGCGTGGCGCGGTCGGCCAGCGTCAGGTCGGCAAGGCCGGGGCCGTAATATTCGACGAAACGGCCCACCACGCCATGCTTGCGCAGCATGTTGGTCGCGGTCAGCACGAGGTCGGTCGCGGTCACGCCTTCCTTGAGGCGGCCGGTGAACTTGAAGCCGACCACTTCGGGGATCAGCATCGAGACGGGCTGACCCAGCATCGCGGCTTCGGCCTCGATGCCGCCCACGCCCCAGCCCAGCACGCCAAGGCCGTTGACCATGGTGGTGTGGCTGTCGGTGCCGACGCAGGTGTCGGGATAGGCAACGGTTTCGCCATTCTGGTCGACCGAGGTCCACACCGCCTGGGCGATGTGCTCAAGGTTCACCTGGTGGCAGATGCCGGTGCCCGGCGGCACGGCATAGAAATTGTTGAGCGACTTGGAACCCCACTTCAGGAAGTCATAGCGTTCCATGTTGCGCTGATATTCGATCTCCATGTTCTCTTCGAACGCCTTGGGATGACCGAATTCGTCCACCATCACCGAGTGGTCGATGACGAGGTTGACGGGAACCAGCGGGTTGATCTTCGAGGTGTCGCCGCCCAGCGTTGCAATCGCATCGCGCATCGCGGCAAGGTCGACCACGCAGGGCACGCCCGTGAAGTCCTGCAGCAGAACGCGTGCGGGACGATACTGGATTTCGTTGCTCGATTCGCTGGGGTTCTTCTGCCAATCGACAACCGCCTGAATGTCGGCGGTCGAAACGGTGAAACCGCCGTCTTCAAAGCGCAGCAGGTTTTCCAGCAGCACCTTCATCGAGAACGGCAGGCGGCTGATGTCGCCGAACTTTTCGGCGGCCTTCTTCAGCGAATAATAAGCGACTTCCTTGCCACCAGCGCTCAGTTTCGAGCGGGTGCCGAGCGAGTCCTGTCCGACCTGGGTCATACGGGCGTCTTCCTCACCTCAATTGGCCCAGAGACGAAAAAGACGAAAAGGCGCGTTCGGGCGCGATCTCGCCCGCCTTTGGGCGGTTGCAGCATGAGGGCCGATGCGCGTGAATCCGCCCCGCGTCAAGGGCGCGAAAGGTGGAAAAAGGGATGAATGCGGGTGAGTCGTGATGATATTGTTGCTATTGCGAAGTCATATCAACAATAATCGGAAAATGGCCTCATAGCGCGGTCTGTTCGACGTGTTGGGCGCTCTTTTGACCGCCCGCGCCAACCCAGCATCCGGCCACCACCAGGGCCGCCCCGCCAAGCGTATAGAAATCGAGGTTTTCGTCAAACCATATCCACCCCATCAATGCGGCCCACAGAAAGGCCGAATATTCGATGGGCAGCAAGCGATGCGCCGGCGCCCGCGCCCAACCCCATGACAGGGCCAGTAGTGATACGAAGGAAAGCGCCGCCGCCGCCGAAATATCCACCCAGACTGGCCCCACCGGCAGAGCAGGGAACCCCACGACCAGCGCGGCCAGCGACAGAAAAAACGCGGTAAAGAGCGATTGGAAAAAGGCGATCTCGGCAGGGGGCGCCATTTGGGCCTGATGCCGCTGCATCACCAGATTGGCGGCATAGAGCACCGCCGACCCCAAAATCGCCCCCATGCCCAGCATCGCCTCGCGTTCCAGCGCGCCGCCGCCCTGCATCCGCCCCAGCGCGATCACGCCCACCCCGGCCAGCCCCAGCACCGAGGCCGCCAGCGCGCGCCGTGTGATCGCTTCGCCAAGCGCAAGGCCTGCCATGAAAAGCGCAATGATCGGCGCGATAAAGGACAGCGCCATGCCCACCGCCATGGGCGTGCGCACAATGCCCCAGAAAAAGGTGAAGGCCATGCCGCTGGTCACACTGGCGCGCATGGCGTGCATCCACAACCGGCGTCCGGGCCACACGCCGGGATGCGCCCATTGCCACACCACCACGCCGATCCCGGCCCCGATCAGGTTGCGCCACAGCAGCGCGGCATGAACCCCCGACACGATCGAGGCGCGCTTCATCAACGCATCCATGATGCTGAAAGTGGCGATTCCGCATGCCGCGGCGAAAATTGGAAGAAACAAAGGGCGCGTCATGATCGTTAAACCCTAGCGAGGTTGCGCCAAGCCGTCACTATGGCAAGCTAAACCGGGCTTGCCTGATGCGTGGTGTTCAGCCAACAGACAGGGGCAATCCTGAATGGTATACGACGAACTGTGCTTGGCCATCGTTGAGTTGAATGTAGCAGGTCGAGCGAAAAGGGGCGTTGAAGAATGAAGAGCACGCACAAGCTGTTGACGGGCGCGATGATCCTGAGCTTGGGGGCTGGCCTGTGGGGGGCCTATCCGTTACTGGCGCAGGAAAAGCCGATCAATGGCAAGCAGGGGCAGGGCAAAATGCCCAATGTGCGCCCCGCCGATCCCGCACCGACGGTTTCGCCCAGCGCATCGCCGACCCCGCGCCCCAGCGCGTCCTCCACCACAGCGGCCACGCCAAAGCCCGCACCCTCGGCCACGCCCAGTGCGGCCCCGACATCGGTCCCAACTCCGGCCCCGTCCCCCGGCGCGGTCCCGGTTCAGGAAGCCGTGGTCAATTGGAGCGTGGGTGATGCGGTCGATTTGCTGGCCGCGATCAATGCAATTGGCGATGAAGGGCTGTTCCCCGCCGATTATCAACCCGACCAATTGCGCGCCGCGATCAAGGGCGGCGCAGGGCCGACGCTGGACGCACAGGCGAGCCAAAGCTTTGCCTGGCTGGTCGAGGATCTGCGCGACGGGCGCACGCCGATGACCGCCCGCATCCAATGGTTCGCCGTCGATCCCGATCAGGACGAAAACCCCACCACCGATCTGATGCAGCGCGCCACAACCAACCATGACGTGCCCGGCACGCTGGCCAGCCTTGCGCCGACCTATCCCGACTATGCCGCGTTGAAGGAGGCTTTGGCCACCACGCCCAAGGCGCAGACCAAGCTGCGCGATGCGATCCGCATCAATATGGACCGCTGGCGCTGGCTGCCGCGTGATCTGGGGCCGGTCTATCTGATCACCAATGTGCCGGAATTTCAGCTGCGCCTTGCGGTCAATGGCCGCAACATCCGCACCTATCGCACCATCGTGGGCAAGCCGGGGCGCACCGCCACGCCGCAATTGGCCGAAAAGGTCGAAGCGGTGGTGTTCAACCCGACATGGACCGTGCCGCAATCCATCGTCGTGGGCGAAGGCTTGGGGCAACAATTGCTGGCCAAACCGCGCGCAGGGTACAAGGTCACGCGGATGGAGGATGGCAGCCTGCAAGTCGTGCAGCAGCCGGGCAATAATAACTCGCTGGGCCGGATGAAGATCGATATGCCCAATCCGCATGCGATCTATCTGCATGATACGCCGTCGAAAAAGCTGTTCGATGCACAGGTGCGCGCTTTCTCGCATGGCTGTATCCGCACCGACCGCGCGGTGGAATTGGGCATGACCATGGCCATTCTGGGCGCGGGGATGAGCCAGGAGGACGCCGTCGCGACCTATGAGGCGGGCAAGTACAAGAAGGTGCCCATGACCCGCACCTTCCCGGTCTATCTGACCTATTTCACCTATGGCCGTGACATCAACGGCACGCTGGCCAGCTTTAACGACCTCTATGGCCGCGACGCGCCAGTGGTCGAAAGCTTCCACACGCCCCGCGCGCTGCACACGACCCAGCGCAAGAGCAATGAGGAAGTGATCAAGCTGGATAATCCGCTCTGATCGTTGGCGTGACACATCCGTGTCACGCCTCGGCGCCGGCCCTCTCCCCCGGCCCTGCCACCCACAGTGTACTCTCAATGAGTAGCAGGGCCGGGGAAGAGGGCCGGCGGCGCCCCTTATTTGGGTGACGCCGCCGATCCGGCCAGCAGGCCGCCATCAATGTCCATTTCGCTGCCGGTAATATAGGTCGCCTCGTCGCTGGCCAACAGAACGGCGAGGGCGGCCACCTCATCGGTCCGGCCAAAACGGCGCAGTGGCGTATCGGCCACCATCGCGGCCAAGGCAGCCTCGCGGTCGGGGGCGGTTGCGATCATCTGTTCCCAGATCGGCGTCAGGATCGCGGCGGGGTGGATCGAATTGCACCGGATCGCCCAGCCTTGTCCCGCGCAATAAAGCGCCACCGATTTGGTATGGTTGCGGATCGCCGCCTTGGATGAGGCATAGGCCGCAGCCCCCGGAATGCCGACAAGGCCGCTGCGCGAGGACATGTTGATGATGCTGCCCTTGCCCGATGCCTTCATCGCCCGGATGGCATAGCGGCAACCCAGAAATGTCCCGTCCAGATTGATCTCATGCACCCGCCGCCATTCGGATAGCGGTGTATTTTCCGGGTCATGCTTATGCTCATGGTCGCCAAGTCCGGTGATCCCGGCATTGTTGACGAGGACATCGACATGCGGAACCTCACGCTCCAGCGCGTCCCATGCGGCTTCGTCGCTGACGTCCAGAGTGATGAAGCGGCAGCCCAGCGCGTCGGCGGCGGCCTGTCCTTCCTCGGCGTCAATATCGGTGATGATGACCTGCGCGCCCTGCGCATGAAACGCCTGCGCAATGGCAAGGCCGATACCGCGCGCGGCCCCGGTGACAAGGCAGAGTTTGTCGGCAAGGCGCGGCATGGGGAACTCCCTGAAAGCGGTACTCTCAGGGGATCATGCCTTAAAAATCACGCTTCGCCAATGCGATCGGCGTAAAGCAGGCGGCCTGCACCCAGATGGTTGAGCACCAGGCTGAAATCTTCGGGCGCCATGGCAAAGCAACCTTCGGACCGGCCCAGCTTGCCGAACTTGGCCAGCATATCGGGCGCGGCATACCACGCAGGGTGCATGACAATGGCGCGATCAAACGCATTGGAATTGTCCAGATCCAGCCCGCGCAGGCGCATCGAGGCGCCATATTTGCCCTCATACTGACCCGCGGTCAGATAGGCGCCGCGCGATGTGGCCAGCGAACCGACGCTGTTCGAAAATTGCTTGAGCCAGCCCACATGGGCCGGGTCCGAACCGCGGCCATGCGCGACCAGATGCGAACGCACCGAACCGCCGACCATATCGACAAAATGCAGGCGCGCATCATGCGAAGGCTTGGCAAAATCGGCGATGGCCACCACGTCCGGGCGAGCCAGCATGGCGCCGACGCGATCACGTTCGCGCAGGGCAATGCCCACCACACGGCGTTCATATTCGGAAAGACCCGATGCCCGCGCCGCCACGCGCAAGGGCGTTGCCATGGCAACAGTGCCAATGGCCAGTCCACCCAGCAACCCACGACGGCTTACCAATACGTTCTGATTCGCGATACCCATGGCTGTTGCAATAGGGCAACGGGGTAAATTTTTCCATTAACCTGCGACAGAAGCGCGTCCGTCAGCGGCGAGTTGAGCCAAAGTTGCGCCATCAACGCGCATGACGGTCCATTGTTCCATCGGTTTTGCGCCAAGGCTGCGGTAAAATCCGATGGATGGTTCGTTCCAGTCCAGAACGCTCCATTCCAGCCTTGCGCAGCCGCGATCCTGTGCCAAACCGGCCAAATGGAGCAGCAGCGCCTTGCCCAGCCCCGATCCGCGCGCGGCGGGGCGGACATAGAGATCCTCCAGATAGATGCCGGGGCGCCCTTCAAAGGTCGAGAAATTGTGAAAGAAGAGGGCAAAGCCCTGCGGGGTTCCATCGATCTGGCCAATCACCACTTCGGCCATTGGGCGCGGGCCGAACAGGTGGCGCTCCAACGTGGCTTCGTCAAAACGGACCTCGTGGCTGAGCTTTTCATACTCGGCCAGATCACGGATCAATTGGGCGATAAGCGTGAGGTCCTGGCGCGTTGCGGGGCGGATCGTGTTGGTCATGGCGCGGCGTTTTAGGCAGATCGGCGGCAAAGGAAAGTATCCAGCCCGTTTGCCTGCCAAAATTGCGAAAACTTGTGTTGACCGATGCCGACCGAGTGTGGCAATCGGCCCGCCTGCCTGATGGGGTGTTGCCCTGTTTCCGGCCGACGCGGATGAAAGCTGGCATGCTTTCCATGCGCTCGCGGGTGTAGCTCAATGGTAGAGCAGCAGCTTCCCAAGCTGAATACGAGGGTTCGATTCCCTTCACCCGCTCCACTTTCCCAAACTGATGGTCACGCGATGGCCCATGGAACGATGGCGCGTTTGGCCCGTTATCAGGGGTATGGACCAAACTCTGCTCGATCCGGACCGCAATTGCTGGCGGATTGAACATGCCCGCCGGGCCAAGGTCATCATCGACGCCGATGATTATTTCAAGGCGGCGCGGGCCGCGATGTTGAAGGCGCGCAAGCAGATCCTGCTGGTCGGATGGGATTTTGACGCAAGAATCCGCTTTGGTGATGGGGAAAATGACGGGGCGCCGGTGCGCGTCGGGGCCTTTCTCAGCTGGCTGGTCAAACGGACGCCGGGGCTGAATATCTATATTCTGCGGTGGGATACGGGCGCGATCAAGACTCTGTTCCATGGGCGAACGCTGCTGCGCATCGCCAAATGGATAAAGGATCCACAGATCCATGTGCGGCTTGATGGCCATCATCCTCCGGCCGGGTCGCATCATCAAAAGGTGGTGGTGATCGATGATGATGTCGCCTTTTGCGGCGGAATCGACATGACGGTCGACCGATGGGATACGCGCGATCATGCCGATGAGGAGCCTCGCCGTATCCGCCCCGATGGCCGCGCCTATGGTCCGTGGCATGATGCGACCACCATGTTGCAAGGCCCCGTCGCGGGGGCGCTTGGCCAGATGTGCCGCGACCGGTGGGAGGTGTCAGGCGGCGACCGCATCGCCCCGGTCCAGCATGGCGCGGATTGCTGGCCCGATGGCCGGGAAACCGACTTTACCGAGGTGGAGGTGGGCATCGCCCTGACCGTGCCGGAAATGGCCGATCAGGAACCGCGCTATGATATTGAGGCGCTCTATGTCGACCTGATCGCGCGGGCGCGGCGGTTCGTCTATGCCGAGAGCCAGTATTTCGCCTCACGCAAGGTGGCCGAGGCCATCGCCAAAAGATTGTCCGAACCCGATGGGCCGGAATTCGTCATCGTCCACCCGCATTCGGCGCAAGGCTGGCTGGAACCCGTTGCGATGGATTCGGCCCGCGCCCGTCTGGTCGAGGCGCTGCATGAGCAGGATCCCTATGGCCGCCTGCGACTCTATCACCCCTATACCGCCGGGGGACAGCCGATCTATGTTCATGCCAAGGTGACGGTGGTGGATGATCTGATCCTGCGCGTGGGATCGTCCAATTTCAACAATCGCTCGCTGCGGCTGGATACCGAATGCGATGTGGTGATCGATGCCGAAAGGCCTGCCAATGATGATGAACGTGCGACAATTGCCGGGATTCGCAATGGGCTTCTGGCCGAACATCTGGATTGTCCGGTCGAGGTGATCGAACAGAGCATCGAACAGACCGGATCGATCATCCAGACAATCGAGGCCTTGCGCGGGGATGGGCGGTCGTTGCGGCCCTATGCGGTGCCCGATCTGGACGCGGTGCGCATGTGGTTGGCCGATCACAAGATTTTGGACCCCGAAGGGCCGGGCGAAATGTTCGAGCCGCTGGGGCGGCGCAAGCCCTTGCTGAAACGCCTGCGCCCGCATTGGCGGCGCGATCATGCGGAATTGGATGCCGCCGCCTTTGCACTGGGCGCATTGGGGGCGGGGGTGGTGATGGGCGCGCTCTGGCCCAAACGGCGCAAGGCATAGCGCGCAAGGAAAACCCCCGGCGCGCGGCACCGGGGGTATTTGGTTTTCCATCACCGCATGGGGTGATCAATCCGATCCGAACAGATCGCGGGTGAAGACCTTGTCCTTCACATCGTCAATGGCCGAGGTCATGCGGTTGGCGATGATGACATCGCAATCCTGCTTAAAGGCGTCCAGATCGCGATAGACCTTGGAGCCGAAGAATTCGTCCTGCGTCATCGACGGTTCGTAAACCACGACCGGGATGCCCTTGGCCTTGACCCGCTTCATGATGCCCTGGATCGAGGATTGCCGGAAATTGTCCGAACCCGCCTTCATCACAAGGCGGAACACGCCAACCATTTTGGGCTTCTTGGCGATAATCTGGTCAGCCAGAAAGTCTTTGCGCGTGCGGTTCGCATCGACAATCGCGCGGATCAGGTTTTGCGGCACCTCTGAATAATTGGCCAGAAGCTGCTTGGTATCCTTGGGCAGGCAGTAGCCGCCATAGCCAAAGCTGGGGTTGTTATAATGCCGCCCGATGCGCGGATCGAGGCAGATGCCATTGATGATCTGGCCCGTGTCCATGCCGCCCGCGATGGCATAGCTGTCCAATTCGTTGAAGAAGGCGACACGCATGGCCAGATAGGTGTTGGCGAAAAGCTTGATCGCCTCTGCCTCGTTGGCGTCGGTGAACAGGACTTCGACATCCTTTTTATCCGCGCCCTGCAACAACAGGTCGGCAAAGATGCGTGCGCGTTCCGAACGTTCGCCCACGATAATGCGCGAGGGGTTGAGATTGTCGTAAAGCGCCCGCCCTTCGCGCAGGAATTCGGGGCTGAAGATAACCTGCTGTGTGCCCAGACGCGCACGCACGCTTTCCACAAATCCGACCGGTACGGTGGATTTGACCACGATCGTCGCCTTGGGATTAAGCTCCATGGCAGTCTTGATCACGGCCTCGACCGAGGATGTGTCGAACTTGTTCGTTTCGACATCGTAATTGGTGGGCGTTGCCACGATCACATAATCGGCCCCGGCAAGCGCTTCATCCGGGCTGAGTGTGGCACGCAGATTGAGCGGGCGGTTGGCCAGAAAATCCTCAAGCTCGGCATCGGAAATCGGCGATTTACGTGCATTGAGCATGTCAACGCGATCGGCCGAAATATCGACGGCGGCGACCTCATTGTGCTGAGCAAGCAGAACAGCGTTGGACAGCCCGACATAACCAAGGCCAAAAACTGCGATTTTCATTCAGGATACTCGCGCCAATCGTGACCCCGCGAACGGAGGGGCCGCCATGCGGACATGATCTTGGATCAGGCCGACCGCGGCCTCTAGGACAACTCCTATCCTTTTCGTATTTGCAGCATGGCTCGTCAATGGCTTGATGCCGAAATGGTCCAATAACAATTACGTCACGCAATTGTTGTCAAATCCATGCAATGCCCCCGCCGCATGGCGACGAGGGCATGTCTGAATTCATCAGGCCTTGGCCAGACGCGCCTCCAGCGCGGCCTGCTGGTCAAGGATGGCCTGCGGCAATGTGCCCAGCGCGGCCAGATCGCGGCCGTTGCCTTCGGCTTCTTCACGCCAGTTGTCGGTGCTGACGGTCATCAGTTCGGCATATTGTTCCGGCGTGATGGACAGGCCCGACAGGTCGATGCCGCCTTCGACCGGATGCAGGCCAATGACGCTTTCCTCCGCATCCGCCTTGCCCTGCGCGCGCTCGATCACCCATTTGACCACGCGGATGTTGTCGCCATAGCCGGGCCACAGGAACTTGCCGCCGCTCTTGCGGAACCAGTTGACCAGATAGATCTTGGGCAGGTTCGCGCCGCCATTGGCGACCTTGCCGGCCATATCGACCCAATGCTTGAAATAATCGCCCATCGCATAGCCGCAGAAGGGCAGCATGGCGAAGGGATCGCGACGCAGCGCGCCGATCTTGTTTTCCGCCGCCGCCGTGCCTTCCGAGGCAAGATTGGCCGCCAGATACACGCCGTGGTTCCAGTCGAATGCTTCGGTCACCAGCGGCACCGAGGTCGCGCGGCGGCCGCCGAACAGGAAGGCCGAGATCGGCACGCCCGCCGGATCTTCCCATTCCGCCGCAATCGAGGGGCACTGTGATGCAGGCACCGCGAAACGGGCGTTGGGGTGGGCCGCAGGCTTGCCGCTGGCCGGATCATAGGGATTGCCCTGCCAGTCGATCAGGCCCTCGGGAACGTCCTTGGTCAACCCTTCCCACCACACGTCGCCATCGGCGGTCAGCGCCGTGTTGGTGTAGATGGCATTGGCATAAAGCGTGTCGATGGCATTCTTGTTGGTGTCGGGGCCGGTGCCCGGCGCCACGCCAAAGAAGCCCGCCTCGGGGTTGATCGCATAGAGGCGGCCATCCTTGCCGGGGCGCATCCATGCAATGTCATCGCCGATGGTTTCCACCTTCCATCCGGGCAGGGTGGATTCGAGCATCGCCATATTGGTCTTGCCACACGCCGAGGGGAAAGCGGCCGCCACATAATGCGCATCACCCACCGGCGGGGTGACCTTCAGGATCAGCATATGTTCGGCCAGCCAGCCATCATCGCGCGCCATCACGCTGGCGATGCGCAGCGCAAGGCACTTCTTGCCCAACAGCGCATTGCCGCCATAGCCCGAACCATAAGACCAGATTTCGCGCGTTTCGGGATAGTGGACGATCCACTTGTCATCGTTGCAGGGCCACACCACGTCCTTGACACCTTCGGTCAGAGGCATGCCGACCGTGTGGACGCAAGGGACGAAGAAACCATCGCGGCCCAGCATGTCCAGAGCGGGTTGACCCATGCGCGCCATGATGCGCATGGACAGCACGACATAGGCGCTGTCGGTCAGCTCGACGCCCACCACGCTGCTTTCCGAACCCAGCGGGCCCATGCAGAAGGGTACGACATACATCGTGCGCCCTTCCATGCAGCCTGCAAACAGGCCGTTCAACGTTTCGCGGGTTTCGGCCGGGTCGCGCCAGTTGTTGGTCGGGCCTGCGCCTTCGGGCGTTTCCGAGCAAATGAAGGTGCGGCTTTCCACGCGGGCCACGTCGCGCGGGTCCGAACGGGTGTAAAAGCTGTTGGGGCGCTTATCCTGCGCCAGACGTACCAGCGTACCGGCATCGACCAGCTGCGAGGTCAGGCGATCCCATTCGGCCTGAGAACCATCACACCACACGATTTCCTTGGGCCGGGTCAGGGCCGCGACCTCTTCAACCCAGTCAATCAGCTTTTGATTGCGGGTCGGGGCGGTCATAACCGAATCGAGGGAAAGGGTGTCTTGGGTCATCGCGTTCCTCGCCTTTGCCAAATGCAAGCGTGAATTCGAATGCTTTGGCTGCACAACATACCTATGCGCTATCAGCAGAAGGCGCTTTCGTCGAGGCCCCTTGCACAGGATTCCGGCGGCAAGTGTGTAGGAAACGGCAAATGACCGAATATTTTTGACGCGGTCAGGTCTGTGTGCATTGCAGCATGTGAAGTACCCAGACAATTTGCACCGCGCGCGGCATGTAATTGGCGCCTTATGTCTGACATATCATAATTTTTGGGCGGCGAATTTCGGGTTTGGCCGAATCACCGATTGGGCATGCCATGTCCGCAATATTCTCTGGGCCTGCCTCCACTGGCGCGAATTCGATTCCGGTCTGCGGTGTTTAAGCGGCGCAGGCGGCCAGCGGGCTGTGCCTGACGCGACTGCCATGTGGCTTTGCCGCCTCTCTTTGTGTTGGGGATAAGTTCACGGCTTCTGGCCGCGGATCGCAAGGCGGGCGGGGGAATGGTTACCGTGAATCGCGTCAAATGCGATTTACTATTTGCGATGGCGTCATTGAGGCAGGGAAAATTTTTTTAATCGCGTCGTCGCGAAAAAATGATCCGATCATTGGGCATGAAACCGATTGTTTCGCAAAAATCTGTTCCAGAGTGGCGATAAGTCGGCGCGTTTGAACGAAATTATTAACATAGGAATTATGGAGTGAATTTTGCGATCCGGCGATATACGTAATTAACTTTTGAAAAATTTCCTAAATCGAAAGTCAAATCACCCGGTTATTTACCAGTTCCGTGGATTTGGCCGTTAATTTATTGCGCCCATAAATGACTTCATCAAGTCAAAGGATGAAGCAAATGGGTAGCATCGTTTCAACTTATAATGCCGCCGGTGTTCTGTTGAAGGCCAGCTCAACTCCCACTAACGGTGTCAGCATTGGTACTGGTGTTACTTATGTAGAGGGTACTTTGAAGGCTGACCTTTTTCGTAGCAAGGGCATCGGAACCTCTATGGTTGGCGGCGCCGGTGATGACAGCTATTATGTCTATACTACCAAGGACAAGCCGATCGAAACGGCGGGCAATGGTGTCGACACGGTTTACTCGACGGTGAACTGGAAACTGGCCGATCATTTCGAAAACCTGCGCCTTGATGGCACCAACACCTGGGGCGTGGGCAATGCTCTCGACAACATCATCGCCTCCAGCAGCGGCACGCACTGGCTGGACGGTGGTCTGGGCAATGACGTCCTGATCGGCGGGACCGGCGCTGACACCTTCTTTCACAAGGCGGGTGAAGGCATGGACAAGATTGTCGACTTTACCACCGGCGTCGATACGCTGCGCCTTTCGGGATCGGGTCTGACCTCGTTCGAAAGCATCAAGGCCAAGATGGTGCAAGTCGGCAGCGATGTGGTCATCAAGCTGGGCACCAATGACTCAGTCACCCTGACCAACCATCTGATCAGCGACTTTACCGCCAATGATATCACCGGCAGCCTGAACACCAGCAAGCTGAAGCTGACCTTTGCCGATGAATTCAACAGCCTGAACCTGTACAATGGCACTTCGGGCACCTGGACCACGACCTATGGTTACGGCGGCGCGATGGCCAAGAGCAACCGTACGCTGAACGACGAGGCCCAGGTCTATACCGATGCCAATTGGCGCGGCACCGACGGCAAGATGACGCCGATCAATCCGTTCTCGATCACCAATGGCATCCTGAACATCACCGAAACCAAGCTGACGGCGGAACAGTCGGCATCAAACTGGGGGCTGCAATATTCGTCGGGCCTGCTGACCACCAAGTCGACCTTCTCGCAGCTCTATGGCTATTTCGAAGTCAACACCAAGCTGCCCGCCGGGCAGGGCATGTGGCCCGCCTTCTGGCTGCTGCCCGCCGATGGCACCTGGCCGCCTGAACTGGACGTGATGGAGCAATTGGGCAAGGACCCCGAAACGGTTTACATGACCGCCCATACCAGCGCGAACGGCAAGTTTAACGAATCGCTTCAGTCGGTTGTCCATGTCAGCGATGTGACCCAGAACTATCACACCTATGGCGTGCTTTGGACAGCGACCGATATCGTATGGTATCTGGACGGCGCCGTTGTGGCCAAGACCGCCACGCCCGACGACATGCATTCCCCGATGTACATGCTGCTCAACCTGGCGGTTGGCGGCGGTTGGGGCGGGGGCATCGTGGGGACGCCCGACAAGGCCACGATGCAGATCGACTATGTCCACGCCTATAGCATCAGCGAAACCGCCACCACGGCCGAGGTTCAGGCCGCGCTGGCGACATCGGGGACGATTGAGCAAACGGGTTTGACCAATATTGCCCAGACTCTGGCCGGCGGTTCGCTGACCAATGAGATCAAGGGTGGTCTGGGCGCGGATATCATCAAGTCCACCACGGAATCGAGCTTTTTGACCGGCGGCGCGGGCAATGACACCTTCATGCTGTCGAGGAGCGCGCTGGACGGCACGATGGGCGGCAGCGGCGTTCAGAAAGTCATCACCGACTTTGAAGGCGCCAATTGCTGGGTTGCCGGTGGCAATGACGTGCTGGTCCTCAATGGTTTTGGTGCCGGTTCGACCATCACATGGATGGCCGATGATCCGTCGAATTCCTCGCTGGGATATTATGACATCCATGACGGTGTGACGGGCATCGATTATGTGATCGGCATCCTGTCGAAGAATGGACAGCACCTGGCCATGACTTCGGACATCAAGTTCTATTGATCACTGGTTATGTCGGGGGCTGGAGCCGTCTCTGCCGATAAGGCGGGGCGGCTTCAGTCGTTTTGGGCATAAAGCCTTTGGGGGCCTTTGCATCGAAATAGTCGAAAAGAGAGCGAGGCGCGGCGGCTCCGATCAAAGTGGCCGCAGTTTTGGTTAATTGGAATGATATCCGATGCAATTGTAACGGCCAAGTTATTGACCTGACCTAGGAATGATACCTAACCTATACGGGTCAATCAGGAGCCATGCTGTGCCCAATATTGCTTCATCTATTTGTCATTCTGTTTCTTCGTCGACCTTGGGATGGGCTTGCGCGTTGCTGGCGATGACCTCGGCGCCCGCCTTGGCGCAATCGACGGATCTTGAATGGCGCTCCATCGTGACGCAGGGGCAATCGAGCGAGGTGCGGATGCAAACGCTGACCGTTCCCAGCACGGCGACGGTCATGGGGCGCTATCGTCCGGAATTCTTTCCGATTGGCGGGCGCATCGGCTCCTTCTTTCTCTATCCCCGCCTGACCACGTCGGTGGAGGCGAGCGACAACCTCTTCGCCAACAACAATTACAAGGCCAGCGACGTGACCACCCGCATGAATGGTCAGATGATGCTGACCTCCAATTGGGGGCGCCACGCTTTCGATATTCAGGCGTTTGCCGGACATAACCTGCACGCGCGTTATGGGCGGGAGGATACAACCACCTTTGGCGGGGTGATCGACGGGCGGCTGGATTTCGGGCGGGCCGGGGCGGTGACCGCGGTGATCAGCAGCGAGCGCGGCACGTTGGACCGCAGCGATTTTACCAGTCCCAGCAATGCGTTGAAACCGGTGATGTATGACCGCCACTTTGCCGAGGGCAAGGTGCAGCAAAGCTTTGGCCGGTTTCAGGTCAGCGCTGCGGTCAAGGCAACACGGCTGGAATATCAGGATACAATTGCCCGCGATGGAACGCTGATCGATCAGCAATTCCGCAACGGCGACTTCCTCGCCTATCAGGGCAGCGTCAGCTATCGCCTGTCCGAAGGGGTCAGGGTCATCACCAATGGCGCCTATACGGTGGCGCGATACAGCCTGCCGGTGGCCCAGGCGTTGCAGACGAACAATCTGCTGCGCAATTCGCACAAGAAGCGGGTGGAGGCGGGGCTGCGCTTTGACTTTACCGATTCTCTGGTCGGCATGGTCAAGGCCGGTTGGATGGGCGTCGATTATGCCGATACGCGCCTGCGATCCTTCAACGGTTTGGCCTTCAGCGCCGATGTGGTTTGGACCCCGCGCCGTTCCACCAGTGTCCGTATCAAGGCCGACCGCCGGATTGATGAAAACACCTCGGTCAATGCCGCAGGGCAACGGGTGACCGAGGGCAGCCTGTCGGTCGAACATGAATTGTCACCCCGCCTGTTGATCGCGGGGCGGGGGAGCTATGCCGACCTGACCCCACTGGGCAATGATCCCAAGAGCAAAGTTGCCGCGGGTGGTGGACAGGTTCGCTATCTGGTCAGCCGACGCCTCAATCTGACGCTGGACGCGATGCACCAAAGCCGGACGTCGCAAAACCCGCAGTGGCAGTTTGATGAAAACCGGGTGATGATACAGGCCGTGCTGACGCTCTGACCGGGCGCGGAATGGAGCATATCGAAAAGGGGCGGATCAGGCTGACTGATCCGCCCCCTTTTTTGTAGGCCATTTATGGGTTTGGCTCGGTAACGCTGGATTTCAGCGCCTCTCGGGCGCCCTCATCGCGGACCGGGCGCGCGCGGCTGATGCCGGGGTTAAAGCTGCGGTCGACATGCGACAGGATCTGGGTCAGGACGGGGATATTGCCCTGCCTCGACACCTTGTCATAGTGGACCGCCGGATCATACAGTTTCACATTCGGGTTCAGGAAACGCGTTTCCAATAGGCCCATCGCCCCAAGCAGGTTGAGCTTGGCCGAAGCCTCTGTGGCCACGGCATTATAGTAATTGTTGCGCATAGACTGGAACGTGCTGGCCAGAACCAGCACGTCGAACGTGCTTCGGTCGCCGGCCTTTTGTTGGCGCACGGCCCCGACATAGGCGCTCTTGGCGCGCTCCATCGCGTTCTGGAAATGGACAATGCCAAGGCGCGCGGCGGCCAATTGGTCCCATGCCGTCCCCACCGCCTCACGCGTGTCGCGCAGGGCCGAATCGATCAGGCGCCAATCCGATTCATTGTTTTCCTTGGCCTCGTTCAATCGGCCCATGCGCAGGCCGGAATCGAACAAAGGTTGAGTCAGCGCCAGTTGCACCACGACCTGCGTGTTGCGCAACTGGTTGTTATAGGGCGAATTGCTGGAATAGCCGACGCTGCCCTGTGCATCGATGCGGGGGCGGAATTCGGCGCGGGCGGCCTGTTCCTGCGCATGGGAAATGCGTTCCTTGGCCCGTGCGGAGGAGATCAGCGCGCTATTCTGTTCGGCAAAGGAATAGGCATCGGCCAGATTGGTGAAGGGCACATCGGGCAAGGTAATATCGGCCAGTTCGCCCGGAGGCGCGCCGACATATTGCAGAAATTGCTTTTGCGAGACGCCCAATTGCCCCTGCGCCCGCAGCATGACCGCCTCGGCGGTTTCGCGTTCGGATTCGGTTTGGTCCAGATCGGTTTTGGTCAGGTCCTTATATTTGAACCTTGCCCGGTTGCCTTGCAATTGCAGGTCCAGAATCGCCACATTTTCGCGCGCGATGGTCAACAAGGCCGTGTCGCGCCGAACCGCGATATAGGCGGCCACGACATTGCCCAACACCTGCATTTCGGTCAGGCGCAGCGCCTCGCGCTGATATTCGACGGCGGCGATGGCGGCCTGTTCATTGGCGGCATTGCGACCAAATGTCAGGAGCGGCTGGCTCAAAACGGCGGAGGCCGTATAGGCCCAGCCGCGTGCGCCGACCCAAAGGCCGGCCAGCAATTCCTCCTTTGTGCGGGTGAATGTGTCGGCCATCGTCACCGTCAAGGAAGGCCCATAGGCGGAACGCGCCACCGGCACCCCATAATCGGCCGAGCGGGTCTGCGCGCGGGCGGACAGCAGCAGGGGATTGTTTTTATAGGCCAAGGCAATGGCATCGCCCAGATTGGTGACGGGGGGCGACACGTTCATTTCGCGCGGGCTGCGCGGGCGGGTCTTTTGGACCGGATCGGCCAGAGGGCAGTCCATGTCCGCACGGCACACCATCGGTTCGCCCGCGGTTGATACCGGATCAACCTTGGGCAGGGCGGCCTCATCGCCTTCTTGCGTGGGGGTGATGACGGGGGCGATCTGGACCTTTCGGGCCATATTTTGCGCGCCCGCGCCATGCGGAATGACCGCAACCGCCGCGATGCCCAGCATCAG
The DNA here is from genome assembly GCF_056279125.1 of Novosphingobium sp. Sphag1I. NCBI lineage: Bacteria > Pseudomonadati > Pseudomonadota > Alphaproteobacteria > Sphingomonadales > Sphingomonadaceae > Novosphingobium > Novosphingobium sp. Sphag1I. The sequence goes on from NZ_JBWBQS010000001.1 coordinate 34,216, forward strand.
CGATGTCTTTACCAAAGAGAGTTGAGCAATACGCATGACAAGACATCACCCGATCGAAATGATTTACAGAAAGTGCATGTATTCATAGCTCTTTCCGAAAAACTCGGGCAAAGGATCGCATCCAAGACGAACCTAAATTAAGCCGCCGATCTTGTGTGGGCGATGCGTCTTTCAGTGGCCAATGTTTGTATTGCCCAAAACAATGGCCGATGGCGCTCCACTATCGCCGGGGCGGGTCAACACAAATTGCCAGAAGCCCATCGACCAGCCAAAATGCATGGTGGCCAGAGCAAGACCGGAAAGGAGCACACAGCCCGACCGCTCCTTCACCGCCAGCACCACGCCATAGGCGGCGCAGGCCGACAGCCATAACAGCATCGGCACGGCCAGCAGGGCGGCCCAAGGTTCCACCATCGACAGCATCAGCGCCAGCGCGCCGACCAAGCCGGCGGGGGCCAAGGGCACGGGAATAGCCTGTCGCAGGCGCAGCGGTGTGCGATGGCGCGCTACATTCTGCGCTCTGCCATAGCCATATCCGCGATATTGCCGCAGCAAGGCCCGCGGCGTCCGGCGCGGAAAATAGGTCAGCGCACAGGCCGGTTCCAGCCATATGCGCCCGCCCAGCGCCGACAGCCTCTTGTCCAGTTCGGCATCCTCATTGTGCGAAAAGGCTTCATCATACCCCCCCGCCTGACAATAGAGCGAGAGATCGAACAGCGCGTGATGCCCATGTTCGATCCATTGCCCATGCCCCATGTGGCGATGGGCCGCGCCGCCCGTGCCCAGCCGGGAATTTTGCGCCGCCGCCACCGCGCTTTGAAAACACGCCTTGCCATCGGTCACCATCGGCACCACGACGGAACTGGCCCCGGTCGCCTGCGCTCTGGCGATCAGAGTGGCGGCGTAATGGTCGGGATAGAGGCAATGTGCGTCGATCCGAACAAGCCAGCGATGCGCCGCGCCAAACCGCTGTACCGCCAGATTCATACCCGCGCTCTGAATCCGGCGCGGGTTGTCCAGCAGGATCAGGTTGGAATGCTGCGCCGCCAATTGCCGGACGATGGCGCGGCTTTGATCCGTGCTGCCCCCGTCGGCCACGACGATGGTGGCCGCCCCGCTCTGTTTCAGCAATTGATCGAGAAGGCCCGGCAGATGGGCTTCTTCATTCAGGCAGGGAATGACGATCAGCGCCTGGGCCAATGCCTCTTCTGCACGTGGTAACTGCGCCGTTGCGCTGGAACTTTCCAGAGTCATAGCGTTCATGCGGCACCTGTGATGATATGGAAATCTTTGAGGTTTTCGGCGTCCGATTGACACACCGCCTCTGCGGGCAGGGTGTTGACGGCCTGATGCAATGCGGCATAGTCTCGCGTGGAAAGACCGCCGAGAAAGGCGGATAATTCGGTAGCCGGTTCGTCGAACGTGACGCCCACCCCATGTTCGTTCAGCCACTGCCCGGTCGCCACATTGTTCTGTGCCAGCGGGATCGCGCCATGGGCCAGCCCTTCATAAAGGCGGTTGGGCAGCAGCCACGCGGAATTGAGCCCTTCCTCGAAATAGTCGATGGCCCAGATGAAATGGATGCGGCGATAGAGGTCGGGCAGATCAGCGGCGCTGTAACGACCCAAGAATTCCACATACGGATCATCGGCCAATCTATCGGTAAAATCGGTGCCGAATTCCGCCTCGGACGGGATACCCGCGATCACCACTTTGATCCGCCCCTGCGCCTCTGCGGCCAGTTGGCGCAGGATCGCCAGGCTGCGTTGACAGCGCAACATGCCGAACCACCCGATGACCCATGGCGGCCCGGCCGGGGGCGGCGGAGGCACGGCATGGGGAACGGCCTGCGGCGGCACCTTGTTTTCGGACAGCAGATGCGGCCCCGTCCATCCGCGCCGCTGTTTGAAATATTCGGACATGAAGAGCGGCGCGCTGACCAGAATCAAGGCGGTACGTGACAGCGCCCATTGTTCGATCCGGTGCAGCAACCTTGTCTTCCACCCCTGACCCAACAGCAGCCGATGTATGTCGAGGCATTCATAGACAAGCCTTTGCCCCGGATAGAGAATCCGGCGCCCGATCACCAAGGTTTCCAGATTGCGCGCGACGATGACATCGGCCTGCTCTGCGCACTGCCTTAACCGACCGGGCGATAGGCAATGGCGCAAGACCAGCCACGCGCGCTGCATCAACCGGCCATCCGCCGTGACGCCCAGATCGATGATCGCGGCCGAACCGATCGGCTCCTTTTGGGCATTGTGGCGACAAAAGCCCGCCAGAGTTACCTTGGCCCCATGCGTTTCAAACATGGTCAGGCGGCGGCGCACCGCCGCGTCATCGCGGTTATGCACCAGATAGAGCACTTTAGGCCGTGCCGCCGGACCGGGCGGCGGCAAATCGAGATCGACAGAGGCGATATAGGGCGGGGCCATTATTTCTTCCCCTTGCCACGCGATTTGTCATGCGATTGCGCCAGCCAGCGCGCATAGCGTCGGTTCAGCCAGACACGAGCGGGCGTTTCGACCGCAAAATAGCTGACCAGCGCTACCGCGATCGCGCAGCCCAAGGCACCCATGCGCAGCGTCAGATCCCCATCGCGCGCATAGATGTAAAACGGCTGTTGCCAGAGATAGAGCGAGTAAGAGAGCAGGCCGATGGCCCCCAGCCCGCGCCACGACAGGGCGCGCACCATCCATGCCGGGCCCTTGTCGATCCAGACCACCGCAAAGGCGATGGACGCCGTGCCCAACGTGCCGGTCCAAAAGGGCGGATGATGCAGATCACCCACAAAGCAGGCCGCCCCCAAAATCAGCGCCGCCGGAACCATCCATGCGCGAACCGCCCAGAAATCGGGATGCCATTGGCGGCTGAGAAACAGGACCGCAGGCGCCAGAATGGAGGCCACATGCACGTCCGAACGCCAATAGGCCTGATACCAGTCCTGTCCCAGAACCGCGGTGCTGATCACGCCATTGACCATGGCGAGCAAGCACAATGTCAGGATCAGCGCCCATGCGAGCCGGGGGCGATGCGAGCTGATCGTCGCGATCAGGCCCAGCGTGATATAGGCATGCTCTTCGACGCACAGCGACCAGATGTGATCCACCGCCCCGGCGTGATAGCCAAGGGCAGCGGCATAATTGTAAACCAGCAGGATGGCCGCCGCCGCATATTTTGGCCCAATCGCCAGATCGCTGGGCATCAGCGCCAGTGTGGCGACCAGCACCATGGCCAGCAGCGCGGGATAGATACGCGCGATCCGCCGGGGATAGAATTGCCGCAGGGGCATCTGCTGGACAAAAAGGATTTCCGCCATCAGCCGCCCACTGAGCACGAAGAACAATTCCACGCCCAGTTTGCCCGCCTCGAAAGACGATATGTTCAGGAAGTGTCCGGCAAGCACGAGCAGGATCGAGGCGCCACGCCATCCATCCAGAAAGGGCAGGCGGGCATGCGACATCTTGGCCGAGGCGACGCCGTCCGACGCGGTGTTGGCGTTGAGGCGGGAGGGATGCAGCCGTATGGCGCCATCCCTGTCCGGCAGATTGCCAATTGGAGTGGTGGATAGATGAGGTGAGGGGGTCAAACTGCGTTTCGCCTCGGGCGCTCCCTTTTGGCTGACGCACGAGTTTTGCCACAGTTGAGGGCAGGGTTCATGCCGCGATGCCGCCGAATTGATCGCATTTCATTCGCGTCAATTACCAATATGGCACTATCGCGGAGGCGTGAACCTATTCATTTCGCAAGAATGATTTTCGGATTATTGCGCAATATCCATTTTTCGCGGCCAATTTGTGCGATTCAGGAGGGTGAATATCGCCCCGGAAAAACCATTACGGTTTTATCCAGATCGGATTGAATGCAAATACGGATGCTCATTGATCGCGTTATGTCTGGCAAGGCGGCTCCCTTTTTTCGACATTCGGCATCTCGCTCTCGCCCGATTCGGACGGCATGGAAAAATTCCATGCAAATGGCACACAAGATGACGGTTAATCGCGGGTGAATTTCCCAATATTGTTAACATAGGTCGATGGTCGGGCGCTGGGCTTTCAATGCCTGTTTAATATCGTGCCGCGACTCAACACATGGCGTGATCGCTTTGATCGATCACCTTCTCCGAACCAAAGCCGCTTTGGACTGGTCGTCTTCGTTTCGGACCCAACTTTGGTTGTGCTTGGCCAAGAGTTACCGGAATACCCTTACGGTAAGGAGAAAGCTAATGGCCACCGCATCAGCTGAGATTAGGTATGAAAGTCCACCACAGGAGAAAAGCGAGATCCTGCCCGATCCGCGTCATCTTCTGGCGATTTTTCTAAGGCGAATCGTTGTTTTTGTTTGTGTGGCATTGTTGGTGATGAGCGCCGTTTTGGCGGCTTTGTTCATGACCAAGCCGATCTATTCTTCAACGGCCAGCATTCTTATTGAACCGCGCAAGCTCGATCCTATTGGCGGGACGCCGGTGATGTCGGGCCTGCCCGCCGATACTTATGTGGTCGATACGCAAACTCGCCTGATCGGTGCGCCCGAAGTGGCGCTGGCCACCGTGCGAGAGTTGAAACTGGCCGATAATCCGGAATTTCGCCGGGCGGATACGTCCAATTCGACCGCGCTGCCCGCGGTGAAGGACAGCGGCGGACAGGCCGTGCCGATGACGGCGGGTGAACGCAATGCCGTGGCCAGCCTGTTGGGCCGCCTGCGGATTCAGCGGTCGGGTCTGACCTATGTCATCGATGTGACGGCCACGGCGCAATCGCCCGACATGGCCGCCGCCATCGCCAACAGCATTGCGCGGCAATATCTGGCGACCCAGCGCGCGACCAAGCAGAATGAGACCGAACAGGCCGGCACCTTTGTTTCGGCCCATGCCGATGAATTGCGCCGCACGGCTTTGGAAGACGATGCCAAGCTGCAGGCCTATATCAATTCGCACAACCTGATGAGCGCACAGGGCGCAACGGTTGCCGAACAGCAGGTTTCGACTCTTAACGAGCAGATCGCCACTGCGCGCGCCAATTACGCCCAGACCGTGGCCCGTTACGAGGCCGCGCGGTCGCAATTGTCGAGCGGCGGCAGCGGCGGCGTGGGCGCGGTGGTCCAGTCCGAAACGATCCGTTCGATGCGCATCCAGGAATCGCAACAGAGCGCGCAACTGGCCGAATTGCAGGCGCGTTATGGCGATCTGCACCCCGATGTGATCCGGGCCAAGCGCAATTTGGCCGATGTGCGTCAACAGATCGCGGCGGAAACGGCGCGAATTCTGGCCTCGCTGCGTGCCGATGTGTCGGCGGCCAGTTCGAACCTTGCCTCGCTTCAGGCCAGCCTTGGCGGTGCGCGCAGCTCGCTGGTGGCCAATGGCTCGGCGCAGGTCGGCCTGTCCGATCTTCAGCGCAAGGCAGAGGCCAGCAAGACCGTCTATGCCAATTTCCTTCAGCGCTCGAAGGAAGTTGAGGGGCAGGTCAAGGTTCCGCTGCCCGATGCCAGCATTGCCGCCATCGCGCGCCCCGGTGAAAAGCCGCTTTGGCCCAATTATCCGCTGGCCCTGATGCTGGGCGGGATTGTGGCGGTCATGCTCGGTCTGGTGGCCGTGGCGGTGGCCGAATATCTGGATGACAGCATCAGCACGCGTCAGGATATTGTGAAGAACCTGCATGTTGAATATGCGGGCGGTTTGCCCGACATCAACAAGCTGCCCAAGGTTCAGGCGCAATGCGCGCCGGAGGATTACGTCCTCGACTACCCGTTCTCGGTCTATACCGAGGCCGTGCGCAACATTGGCGCTTTCCTCAAATTGAACCGGCCCGGCGCGTCCAAGGTCATTACGCTGGCCTCCTCGTTGCCGCGTGAGGGCAAGACGACTCTGGCGATCAGTTTGGCCCGCGTTCTGGCCGAAGGGCATGCGCGGGTGTTGCTGATCGATGGCGACTTGCGCCGTTGTTCGGCCAGCCAGTTGCTGGTTCCGGGCGCGCGTCATGGTCTGATCAACGTGCTCGATGGCAAGGTTTCGCTGGCCGATGCACTGGTCAAGGATGAGCGGAGCAACCTTGTGGTCCTGCCCGCTCTGGTCAAGGAAATGTCGTCTGGCGCGTTTCAGGCCGAAGCCATCGGCGCGCTGATGACCCAGTTGCGCCAACAGTTTGACGTCATCATCATCGATACGGCGCCTGTTCTGGCGGTGGCCGATACGCGCCTGCTGGGCTGGCTTTCGGACTCGACCCTGATGGTCTGCCGCTGGCGCAAATCCAGCATCAAGGCCGCGAAGGTTTCGGTCGATATCCTTAACCAATCCGGCGCTCGCGTGGTGGGTACGGCGCTGTCTTTGGTCGATACCCGCAAATATGCCTCAATCGGCGTGGGCGAGGCCTATGGCTATCATCGTAGCCTTGCGACCTATCATTCGTAAATTGGGCGAGAATATGATCCCCGCGGAATGGAGGATGCCGTGAATAAGGCGCGAATGCCCCAATCCGGGCGGGAGATGCAGATCCAGGAAGCGCTGAAAATGTGCCGCGTGTTCTTTGTGAACGCGGGAATTTTCAGCGCCTTCCTGAACATTCTCTATCTCGCACCCACGATTTATATGCTTCAGGTCTATGACCGTGTGGTTCCGACGCGTGGTTTTGCCACGCTCGGGCTGCTCACCCTGTTGTTTGTCGCTTCGGCGGCGACCATTGCGGTGCTGGACCTGATCCGCACCCGTTTGTTCGTGATCGCCAGCCAGCGGCTGGACGTGCAACTGTCGGGCAAGATTTTCGACGCCCTGATGCGGGCGGGGGCCAACAGCGGGACGGTCACCAATTCCACGCTGATGCGTGAATTTGACCAATTGCGCGGGGCTTTGACCGGGCAAGGCATGCTGGCCCTGTTCGACCTGCCATGGGCGCCGATCTACATCATCGTTTGTACGATATTACACCCCTATCTGGGCATTTTTGCCACCGTGGGCGGGCTGATTCTTGGCTTGCTCAGTTGGGTGAACGAAAAGATCACCAAGGCGGCCATTCAAAAGGTCCATGGTGCAAACCAGTCGGTTTTTCAGGCCATGGACAGCGCGCTGAACAATGCCGGTGTCATTGGCGCTTTGGGCATGCGCCCGTCCTTTGTCCGGATCCAGATTGGAGAGAGGCTTTCGACCAATCTGATCACGGCGCGGGCCGGGTTGCAGACGGCGGTCATCACATCCTTTGTGAAGGCGATCCGGTTGATGCTGCAATCGCTGGCGCTGGGGCTGGGCGCCTATCTGGTGATCAGCCAGCAGATGTCGCCCGGCGCGATCTTTGCGGCCTCGCTGCTGGTTTCGCGCGCTTTGTCGCCGATCGAAATGGTCACGGCCGCGTGGAAAAGTCTGGCGCAGGCGCGTTCGGCCTATGAGCAGATCGGAAACCTGTTCGAAGGCGTCGGGCCGGTGCCGCAACGCACGTGGCTGCCCGAGGTTCAGGGGCGGCTTCAGGTCGAAGCCTTGAGCGTGGCATCTCCTGCGCGCGATCGCCTCCTGCTTCAGGGGATCAGCTTTGGCCTGCTGCCGGGCGATATGCTGGGCGTGATCGGGCCGAGCGGGGCGGGCAAATCGACTTTGGCGCGCGCGCTGGTCGGGATTGCGCCTTTGGTGAATGGCGCGGTGCGCATTGATGGCGCCGCTCTGGCCGATTGGCCCGAACGCCAATTGACCAGCGCCATCGGCTATGTCCCACAGGAACCGACGCTGTTTCGCGGGACAATCAAAGAGAATATCGCCCGCTTTCAGGAAACCTTCCCCGGCGAAGGCGGCCTCGACGCCGAGGTCGTGCGTGTGGCGCAATTGAGCGGCGTGCATGAATTCATCCTGCGCCTGCCCAAGGGGTATGACACCGAACTCAGCTATAATGGCAGCGGCCTTTCGGTCGGACAGGCACAGCGCGTGGCTTTGGCGCGGGCGCTGTTTGGCGGGCCGCGCCTGCTGGTGCTGGACGAACCCAATTCGGCGCTGGACGCTGATGGTGAGATGCATCTGATCCGAACCTTGGCCGAATTGCGCAAAAGGCGGGTGACCATCGTCGTTGTCGCCCATCGCGCGGGCATTCTGGCCGATGTGGACAAGTTGCTGGTCATTCGTGACGGCCGCGCGGAAATGTTCGGCCCACGCAAGGATGTGATGGAGCGCCTGTCGGGCGGTCAAGCGGTCATGGCGCCGCAACCATCGGAAAAAGCGGCGGAGGATTGATCTATGTCGGACAGTAATATCGTTGCGATGGAGGTCGTCAGCACCGAAAAGATGATGATCTCTAGCGGGATCAGAACGATCGAGGAGGATAGCCAGCGCGATATCTGGGGCGGATGGGCTGTTATCCTGCTGTTCTTTCTGGGCTTTGGCATCTTCTCCTTCATGGTTCCGTTGGACAGCGCCGCCACGGCGGAAGGGGCAGTGACGGTCTATGGCAACCGCCAGACGGTCCAGCACCGCGATGGCGGCGTGGTCAGCGCGCTTTATGTTCAGGAAGGGCAGCAGGTTAAAGCGGGCCAAATCCTGCTCGAACTCAACGGCGGCGAAGTGGTCGCCAATGAACGCGCTCTGGCCAGTCAGGTGATCGGGCTTCAGGCGGAAAAGGCACGTTTGATGGCCGAATTGGTCGGTCAACGTGCCATGTATGAACCGGTCAGCTTTGCTCACCTCGATCCGCAAGACCGCAAGCTGGCCGATGATGCCATGCGGCTTCAGCGGGCCGTGCTGGACGCGCATTACACCGCCATCGGGCAACAGCGTCGGATCCTGCAAAAACAGGCTGCCCAGTTGCAGGAACGCCGCAGCGGCTTGACCAAGCAACTGACCTCCGCCGAAAAGCAGGCGTCGCTGTTTGATGATGAATTGGCGGGCGTGCGGGCTCTGGCCGAACAAGGCTATGCCAGTATGAACCGCGTGCGCGAACTGGAACGCGCGCGGGCGCAATTGTCGGGACAAAATGCCAGCCTGTCGGCCGATCACGCCTCGGTGGGGGCGCAATTGGGCGAAACGCAAATGCGGTCGATGTCTTTGGGCACCGATAATGACCGCGTGGCCGCCGATGAAATGCGCAAGGTGGATGAAAATCTGGCCGACATCCTGCCCAAATGGAATGCGGCGCGTCATCTGGTCGAAGCCACAAAGATCCGGGCGACGGCATCGGGTTCGGTGGTGGGCCTGTCGGTCTTTACCGTGGGCGGCGTCATCGGCGCGGGCCAGAAATTGATGGAGATCGTGCCCAAGGAGGCCAATCTGGTCGTCACGGCCAAGGTCAATCCCAATGAGGCCAATGACCTGCGTGTCGGCGATGTGGCCGAATTGCGCTTTCCTTCCCTGCACGAACGTCGTTTGCCGATGATTGAGGGCAAGGTGACGCGGGTTTCGGCCGATATCCTGTCGGATGAAAAGTCGAACACATCCTATTACACGATCGAGGTGACGGTCGATCCGGCCGATATTGAAAAGATCAACCAGCTCAAGGGGCGGACCTCCGCTTTGAAGCCGGGCCTGCCCGCACAGGTGCTGGTCAAGGCGAAGAAGCGCACTTTGATGGAATATCTGCTGGAACCCTTCCGTCAGGCCCTGTGGCGCAGCGGGCATGAGCTGTAATCAGGCATAGAAAAAGCCCCCTTGGCGGTTTCCACACCGCCAAGGGGGCTTTTTCATATGTGCCTTATTCAACGACGTTCAGATAGCCCACCTTGATCAACCACGCCGCATGGCGCAGCAAAATCGGCGGCGGCACATCGGGGATCGCGGTCATCAGGGCGCCGATCTGAACCTTCTGACCATTCATGATGGCCCCGATCCGGGCGATCAGTTCGGCGGGAGGCAGCAAGTTTTCGACCAGCCGCGTGGCGTCCAGATTGACCCCAGCATCGGCTCCCGGCCCCACCCAAACATTGGGCGTCAGGTGGCGCGTGGCAAATCCCGCAAAGATGGTGAAAGGATCGCTGGCCGCCGGATCGGGCGATTGGTGGCGCATCAGCGCGGGCGGAGCCTTTGCCCTGATCTCGGCCAATTCGGCCCACAGGTCCTGATACGCCCGGATCACCACGGGCCAGACATAGAGGGCTTTGACGCGCGCCTTGCCCGCGGCCCCCATCTTGACCCGCAACGCAGGATCGGCGGCCAGTGTCGAGAGAGCCTTTGCCGCCGCATCAATATCCGCGCTGGTGAACTGGCTGACCGATCCGATATAGGCGTCGTAATTGATCCACCCTTCGGCGTAAAATCGCGCAATGTCACCGGCATGTCCCGGCGGCGGTTGAGTGGTGGGAATCAAAAAACCGGTTTCTCCATCCACGACACTGTCGCGAAAACCGTCCCAGTCGGACACCACCACCGGCAGCCCCGCCGCCATGCCCTCGACTGGGGCCAGTCCAAAGCTTTCCTGAACATTGTCGGCCAATTGATAGAAGATGTCGGCGGCCGCCCACGCTTCCCTACGCAGGTTTGCCTTGCGCCCGTCGACAAAGGAAACGCGGACCGACGGGGCCAATCGTGCCGCCGCCTGGCGAAAGGCGGCCTGTTGGTGGTCATTGGCGAACCAACCGACAAACAACATCGCCATTTTTCCGCCATGGGGCACATGGGCCGCTGCGCGCTCCAACGCCATCAGCATCGGCGCCGGATTGGCTTTCGCATGCATGGACAGGCGGCCAACATAGACACAGGCCACGTCATGCCGGTCGATACCCAGCTTTTGCCGCGCCTTGTTCCGCAATCCGTCCAACCCGTCAAAGTCATTCGCGGCCACGGCCAGCGGGATCACCGGCAATTGCGGCAAATCCAGCGCGCGCGCGCCATAGCGCTCCACCGCGAAGGCCTGCTGCTGCTCAATCAGGCGCAGGGTCACATCGCGGATCGCCCGCGACGGGCAAATCAGCGCGTCCCACGCATGGAACGGCGCCGATACCAATTCGGTCACCGCGCGCATCGCCCGGTCGCTGGACAAAGTATGGGTCAAGCCACAGATGCTGTAGCGCGCCGCGCCAAAATAGCGCCTGCGCCACGCATGTTCGGTCAGGCTGGGGTGATAGCAGAACAGAGTCCCGGCTTGTTCCAGCCCCGAAACGTCACGGGTGTTCATCCAATGGGCGCGGGCTGACGGGGCCAATTGCTTGACCACCTGTTCAAAGCTGGCTCCGTCGGCGGCGGAACGCACGAGGGCGCCGAAATCATCGCCACCGGAATGTTTCAAATAGGCCCGTAAAAATCCTTCGCCCGCCGCCTGTCGCCCCATGGGGGTTTGATTTTGCATGGAAAAGGCTTCGGGCACATAATCAATCGTGGCCAAAGCCCGCACACGATCCATCAGCGGTTCGGCAATGGTCACGCCGCCACCAGCGCGCCCGCTTGTTCATCCCACGCCAGGCGCGTTTCGACCGGCTTGATCAGAAAGCTTTCCGCATCCGCCGCCTTGGGCGTATCGACCAGCACCGCCTCCAGGCTGGGATAGGCCGATTGCGCCACGATCAGCGGTTCAAACGAAGGGCCGGCCACTTTGACATAGCGGTCGCCGCGCCGCTCCCACCCGGCCATGGAGACTTGATCATAGCTGCCCAGATCAGCCGCAGGAAAGCTGTCCGGCGTTTGAGCGTCAGGGGCAAAGGGCAGGACCAACCGGGGGCTGAGGCTCTTTTCCCGCAAGGCAAGGCCGATGGCGTCCAGACGGGCGCGGCCTTCATCATCCAGCACCCGCGACGTCAGCACCGCCGCACATGCGCCGGGCAAATCGGCGGTCGCGCGTTGCCTCCGCATCCGATCCACCCGCGCCTGTATCGGCAAGGCAAGCAGGGCCGCCGCCCCCGGATTACGGGCCATTTCGGCCAATGCGACGCCCCATTGCCTCCCCTTGATCGCGCCGACCAGCGTGTCAAAGGCCAGCGCCCGATCCAGTGACGCATGTCGTTCCAGTCTGGCGGCCTCAACCTCGGTTTGTCCCGCGATGCGCTGTGAAAATTCGATATCGGCCTGCTTCAGCGCCTCAATCTGGGCGCGCTTCAACTTGGCCGAATTGGAGCTGGAATGCTTGCGATAGAAATACCACGGTTCGGGCAGAAGGTAGAATTCCAGCCCATGTTCGAGCAGGCGTAGCAGGAAATCATAATCCTGCGCCAACCGTAGGGCGGGGTCATACCAGACGCCGCTATCCCGCCATTTTTCGGCGCGCACCATCGGTTTGACATAACCGAGCGAACCATACCGGCCATACATCGGATTGCCGCGCACAAAATCGGCCAACGAGACATGATGCCCGCCGCGCGCATGATTGCCCCCCAGCAGGCCGTGGGGCGCACGTTTGCCATCATCGTAAAAGGTCAAAAGATCATCGGCGATAATATCCGCGCCTTGTTCATCGGCGGCCTCGATCAGCTTGGCAAGGCGGTGCGGATACATCAGATCATCGCTGTCCAAAACGGCCAGCCATCGGCCATTGGCGTGGCGCAGCGCCATGTTGCGCGCGACAGCCGACCCGGAATTGCGTTCCAGCCGATGCACTTGGACAAGGCCGGGGAATTCATCGGCCATGGCCTGTGCCACCGCCACGCTGCCGTCGGATGAGGCGTCATCGACAAACACAACCTCGACCGAAACGCCGCATTGTTGCAGGGCCGAGCGGATCGATTGCGCGATATAGGGTTCGCAATTGAAGTTCGGCATGATGATCGAAACGTCGAATGTCGGCATGGCACCGCCTTTATAAATAAGCTGTGCAGCCCGCCGATCACCTTGCGCATCATGGCGTCAAAGGTTCAGCGCCTGCGCCGTCAAATCTATCAGCCTTGTCCGGCCATGGCTCATCCAAATGGCTCTTTTCTGGTGGGATTATAAGTAAGAACCCGCGTATTTGGATCGACTTTGTCCGGGCGCGCGGTATGATTCTTTATGATTTATGAAAAAAGGCGCCGACGTGTGCGAACACGCCGGCGCCTTTTTTTGAGTGACTGCATTCAGCGAATGCGTTCACATCAAATCAATACCACTTAATATCGCCCGAAGCCGACGACAGGGCCTGACCATTGAGCGACACGATGCCGATCGTATAGTCATGGCCGGTCGCGGCGTCATGCAGGTTGTAGTAATAGAGCACAGCGTCCGGGCTGGTCGTCGGGGCGGTATAATGCGTCGACGTACCCGTCACGGTCAGGGTCGAACCAGCGCCAAAGCCGGTCAGCAGCAGCAGGTCATTGTTGCCCGAAACCCAGGTCGCAGCGCCCTGAAAATCGGTGATCAGCTTCTGGGTCGTCGCGCCCGAGAGCGAGGCGTCCAGATCGGCGGCCTTGATCAGGAACGTGTCATTGCCCGCACCGCCCGACATGCGGTCGATGCCCGAACCGCCCCAAAGCGTGTCATTGCCTGCGCCACCGTCAAGACGGTCGTTACCGGCGCCGCCGTACAGCTTGTCATCGCCTGCACCGCCCAGAAGATAATCGTTGCCGGTGCCACCGATGAACGTGTCGCCATAGGCCGAGCCGTAGACGGTGTTGCCGCTGTTATCGAGGGTCTGGGTCACTGCGCTGGTTGAATAGGTATAGTTATAGGTAGCCATAAAATCGCCTCCACTGGCACTGGCGGACCGAATCTAATCATTCCCCTCCAGTTCGCTTTGCATTCTAGTCCAAAGAAGAAAGTGGTAAATACGAAAAAAATACTTTTCAAACCACTATGAACCAAAATTTATCAAGTGAATATGCCGTGGCAAACAATAGCTTGGAGTAATTTTGGTTGCAAGAAAAGAGGTATTTTGGATTAAGTTTATTAAATTAAGGGTTAATACTTAAATATTGGTCCGCGAATTTGCCTTCGTGGTGGGCCGATATGGGGTGATGGAGAAATCTTCGCGACAATCGTTCGGCGCAATCTTGCGCATGAAACCGTTATGGGACCGCGTCGATTCGTTCCTGCGGCTTCGCTGGTGTGAAATGCCGATGGGTGCGACTTGCGCCTGATCTCCTCCAAAGGCGATCCATCTGTCCTTTCCCCTATACGGCCTTGCGGATTAGCGTTTAGGAAGAAGGGGCGGCATTCTGGCTGATCGTCTTCGAATCTATCCCATTTTTTACTGGGTGATCCATGGACCAATTCAGTCAGCCTCTGTTCTCGCCTATTCCCATGGGTCCGGTTGCCCCGGTGCGCCCCATTCATGGCGCGCTGCGCATGACGGGGGAAACGTGGATTTCGCTGGCGACCTTTGCGCTGCTCCTGTTCCTGCCCCAATCGCATGGGGCCTCGCCCTATCTGCTCATCGGCCTTTACACTGTGATCACAATCCTCCGCCCGGCGGAATCGACGCGCCGGATGCAGGGGCGGTGGATTTTGTTCGCCCCGGGATTTTTTGCCTTGCTTTCGGTTGCGTGGTCGATTGAACCGATCACCACGCTTCGGCTCAGTCTGGAGCTTATCTTTACGATCTATATCGGCCTGTGGCTGGCGGGTTCTCCGCGCCCCGGTGACGTGCTGGCCGGGCTTGCGCTGGCGGGCATGGTCTATCTGCTTCTGGCGCTGGTTTTGGGGCAAACGGTGGCGGTGGGGCTGACGCCGGGCCAAACGGCTTTCTCCGGCTTCAATTCGGGCAAGAATCTGTTTGGTGATATTGCCGCCATCGGCATTCTGGCCATGGTCGGGCTGCATTTCGAAATCTGGATGAAGCGTCCGATTGTCACCTTCCTGCTCTTGCTTGCTCTGTTGGCGGAGGTGAACGCCATTATCCTCTCGCAATCGGCAGGGGCGATTGTGGCCGGTTTCGGTGGCTGCGTGGTGATGGTGCTGATGGTGGTCATGGGGCGTGTGGGGCCGGTTGTTCGCGCGTGGCTGCTGATCCTGCTGGCGCTTTCGGCTTTGCTGGCGTTGACCGCCTATCTGGTGGCGGGCGATGCGTTGATGCAGGCCTTGCTGGCTATGTTCAACAAGGATCCGACGCTGACCGGGCGCCAATATCTCTGGGCCAGATCGGAAGATATTATTGCCGGTCATTCGGTTCTGGGGCTGGGCTACAGCGCGTTCTGGGTGCCGGGCAATATCGATGCCGAAGGACTGTGGACCTGGGCGCGTATTCCGGCGCGGTCCGGTTTCAATTTTCACAACACGATCATCGAAAACCTGGTCGAGGTTGGCTATGTCGGCGTGACCGTGCTGGGTGTCACGGCCTTGGTGGGGACGGCGGGCCTGTTGCTCCGGTCTATGCGCCATGGTGAAACGGCCGCGGCCTGTTGGCTGGCGATCCTTGCGTATGAATGCACGCGCATTCCGATTGAGGCTTTGGGGCCGCTGCCTTTCTATCATACCACGGTGCTGGTCTGGGTCGCATGGGGCATGGCATGGCCGCATGCGGGGCATCGTAAAGCGGAAATGGCGCGCTATGATTAGGCGTGGCCGTGTTGGGCTCTGGGCCGTGGCTTGTACGGCTTTGCTCTCATGGGCGGGCGGATGCGCCGGGGCAAAGGAAAGCCCGCCGACGCCCTTGGCGGAACCCGCGCCCTCGGCCAGCCTGCCTTTTGCCGTGCATTTGACCTTTCAGGATGAATTCGACGACTTCTCACTCTTTGACGAAAACAGCTTTGCCGGACGTTGGCGCACTCAATTCGGCTATGGCGGCCCATCGGCGGTCGAAAGCCGCAGCTTGGTCAGCAATGGAGAGCGGCAGGCCTATGTTGATCGCGCTTTTCGCGGCGTGGGCGCCGCAACGATCAACGTCGATCCGTTCCATGTCGCCAATGGCGTTTTGACCATCACCGCGGAAAAAGCGACGCCTTCGACCAAGGCGGCGATCTGGGGGCTGGACTACACCTCCGGCATGATCGCCTCACGCTTCAGCTTTGCCCAGCGTTATGGCTATTTCGAAATGCGCGCCGCTTTGCCGGTGGGAAAGGGATTGTGGCCCGCCTTCTGGCTGTTGCCGATAGACAAAAGCTGGCCGCCGGAAATTGACATTGTTGAGGCGATTGGCGGGGACCATCTCTATTTCACCCCCCATTGCCCCGGTCAGCGGAGTCAGCCTGCGGGCGACAGGAAACTGGCCAATCCCACGGCGTTTCATACATTTGGCCTGTTATGGACGGCACAACGCCTGCACTGGTATGTTGACGGGCAACAGGTGGCCGAGGCGCCGACCTGCCCGGCGATGCGGCGGCCGATGTACATTTTGGCCAATCTGGCCGTGGGGGGCAAATGGCCGGGCAATCCTGACGCCAGCACGCAATTTCCGGCGCAGATGCAGCTGGATTATATCCGCGTCTGGCAATTGCCCGACGCCATGGCGCGCGATTGATCGCCGCAAATTTCGTAAGGATTTAGGGGGCACTTATGTCTGGGGCGGCCGGTTATGGCAAAATGCATACGGCGATTTCGGCGGTCAATGCCGGGCTGGCGGTGTTGGCGCCGTTGGGCATGTTTGTCTATTTCAGCCGCCATTTGCCCCCGACCATCATGGGGGTGATGGCCTTTTGCCTTGCCTGGGTTGAGGTGTTGAAGGCCCTGTGTCCCAATGGCTTGTACGAGGCCATGCTGGTCGACCGCGAGGCGGATCGCGCGCGCGACGCGGCGGCGGGCGGATTGCTGATGGCCTGCGCTTTGGGGGCCAGTGCCATTTATATGGGCGTGGTGTTGTTGTCCTTGCCGCGCATGGGCGGTGCGGGGCTGACACTGGCGGCGGTCTGTGTCGGGGCGAAACTGACCTTTGACACGCTGGCCCAGCATCCCACCGCTTTGCTCGCCCGGAGGCAGGCCTATGGCGCCATGGCCTCGCGCGGGTTGTTGAGCAATGTGGGCGGTATTGTGGTGGGGCTGGCCATGTCGGATCGGGTGGGGCCGGTCTGGGGCATGGTGGGCTATTATCTGGGGCAATCCATGCTCAACTGGCTGGCAGTGATTGTCGCGGGCGGCGGGGCGGCGGTGTCGCTCCACTGGCGCAAGGCCGCGCCCCTGATGCCGGTGGCATGGATGTCCAGCCAGGTGCGGGCGATCGGTACGCTCAACAATTTCCTCGATCAGGTGTTGATCGGTGCGATCCTGACGCCCGCCACCCTTGCTATGTATAATCTGGGCAAGAGGGTGGATATGGCCCAGATTGCCGCGTCGCAGGCCTTTGTTTCCACGCTCTATCAACCCCGGTTTGCCGCGCATCAGGGCGATGGTCTGAGCCGCGATTTCCGAAAGGCGATGGCGATGATGACCTTTCTGTTCGGTGTGCCCAGCGCGGTTCTGGTGGTCCATGCCGATACGGTGGTGTCGCTGATTTTCGGCGCGCAATGGATGATGGCCGCGCCCGTGGTGCAAGCGATGGCGATTGGCGGATATTCGCGGGTGATCGCCAATGTTCAGGGGGCCTATTTTTCCACCCATGGACAAAACCGGCTGCTGCGCAATCGCACGTTGATTTCGACGGCGATGACCATTGGCCTTGTGGCTTTGGCGCGCTGGATCGGCATGGCGGAGGTGGCTTGGGCGATCACGCTCAAGAATGTCGCGGTGTGCTTGTGGTCGGCGCGATTGACCCGTCATTTGATGCCGCTGCGTGATTTCGGCGCGGTCGTGATTGGCCTGCCTGCGGTGGGCATGGTGGGCGCTCTGGCGGTGGTGTTGGCCGGCGGGGCGCAGGCCGTCGCCTATGGCTGGATGGGGACGGTTGCGCTTTGGGCCATGTCGGGCGGGGCAGCCCTGTTGGTGGCGGGGGTGGTTCATCAGATCATGGCGGGCGGCGACTGGCGGCGGATGCTGCGGCCTGCGGTTCGCGCTTGATCGCGGCGGCGTGCGGGAGGTGGGGGGCAGTAGGTGATTGACGCGGAAGCTTTTGCGCCATGTGAGGCGGCGCTGGTCGATGCAAATCGACGGATTTTGAGGTTTTCCGTCTTGAAGCTAACGCTCCGGAGACGGTGCCAAAGCTTCGGCTGCCTGAATGACAGCAATCGCCCCACTTGCGGACGAAGTGACACATGATAGTTTGAACCATGCACGCTCGCTTTCTTCTGACAACTGCCGTTGCGGTATTCGCCACAGCTGCTACCGCGCAGACGGTCGGCAACCCACCTGACAATTCAGGGGACGTTATACGCGGGGCCTGGGCTGATCCGGCGAAATGCAATCGAACAATTGCCCTTCATCTTTCGTTCGACGACGTGCTACGGCGAGCTGAAGCGCTGAACGGCACCTGTGTGGCGGTCCAAGGCTTCTGGGCGCGCCGCGCCCTCTTTAGGCGTGCGAGCCAAGCCAACGCTAATAGCTCAAACTCTGATCGGTCAGTTAGAGGTCATCGCATTGGCATCTACGCTCGCGAGCAAGTTCTTGAGCATGCTCCCCAACGGGCTGCGCGCTACACGATGGTCGGCATCATTGGGCAATGTGAAACTGAGTGGCCGGGTGCGATGATGGTGCTTGGTTATTGCCATTTCACGGGCGGGCCAATCTTGAAGATCGCTGAAGTCGTGCCGCTCTCGACAGCCAACGGCAGCTTCCCACCAATCCCGGCCATAGCCAGCGCTATGCCCCCCCAAAAACTTTGCCGACATCCCCCCGCCGCGAAGCGGCTTTCAAAACCAGTCGGTCGGCGTCGGGGCGCGTCATTGCCTTTCGGGCGCAACAGGGACAGTAAGGGGATTGCAAAGGGCACCCGCCCTTTGCCCGCCGGAGGCATCTTCCTTTAATCCACTTTGCCCCTAGGCCGGGGCGGAATATTCGCGATAGGGTGCAAATCCCAGCGCCGAGGCAAAGACCCCGACGTGCAGCGCGGCGCGCAACACATGGCCGGCGGCCTTGGGCGGGCGGGGCAGGTTGAGCGCGGCCAGTAGCAGGAAAATGCCGGCCTTGACCATGGCCATGGCTGAACCTTTGATCATCTGCCCATCCTGACGCAGGACGATGAAATGGACCTGTCCGCTGCGGAACCGCCGCTTGATCAACCAGCCCAGCGTCATGCGTGAAAGCGGCGTAGGTTCCTCGACCACTGCGCCGGGGGCATAGGCCAGCTTGCCACCGTGCATGTACATTTCGCGAAAGAAGATCGTGTCCTCCCCACCGATTTGCCCCAGTTCTTCGCGAAAGCGCAGCCCGTGGCGGCGAACAAAGTCCATGTCGATCAGGACATTGCACGTATACCCCTTCCACGGCGGGTCCTGCGGGGCCATCTGGTTCGAGTGGAAATCTTCCCCCGCGATCCACGATGGCGCGCCGCTTTCGGGATAGATCGCGCGGGCGATGCCGAACACCGCTTGCTGCCCTTGGCGATGGGCCAGAAGGTTGGCGACCCAATCGTCCATCGCCACTTCATCATCATCCATAAAGGCCAGCCAGCGCGTCGTGCAGGCGTCCAGCCCGGCATTGCGCGCCGTGGAAATGTTGAAGCGCGGCGCGTGGATATATTCCAGATCCAGCCCGTTTGCCCGTCCCATCGCAACGATGTCGGAGCGGCGGCGATCATGGTCATCATTGTCGATCACCAGTACGCGCAACTGCGTCTGATCGGGCATGATCTGTTGCCCCAAAGAGCGCAGCGCATCCTCGATCTGGGGGCGGCGCAGGGTGCAGATCGCGACCGTCACCTGTTCAGGCGCGTCGGTCGAAGCGGTCATCATTGTGTCAGCAAGGTTGTTCACCCGTCTGGCCCCTTTTCAGAGATGAAATTACAATTGCACGCCGCGATGTTGCGCCATCGAGGGGAAATAGGCCTCGACCGCCCGCATACTGCCTTCGCGTGAGAAATGGCCGTAATCGACGAAGTAATAGGCCGAGCCGGACTTGTACTGGCAAAGGCGGCCATCGCAAAAGGCGCCCATCGGGTCGATGAAGCTTGCACCCTTGGTGAGCGCGACCATCTTTGCGTTGAAATCGGCGTCCACCGACGTCATCCACCGGCTTTTGTCCCCCTGCGCCATTTGACCCGAAAGATAGTCGATCCGCTGAACGTCCATCGCAAATTCGGGCGATTGGCCGATGATGATCACCCGCACCCCGGCACGGCGCAGAGTCTCAATCGTATCGGGCAATTCGAGCAGGGTGTGCCGGGGCACATCGGTCCATTTCGCGGCCATTACGACGGTGTCAATATGCTGCTGACGGATCAGATCGGGGATACGCTGGTTCGATTTCCGACATCCCGTGCGCGCCAGCGAATTATAGCTGAGCAGCGGAGGGCATCCGGCAAACGTATATTGCAACACGTCCGAGTTGATCAGCGCGCCATGGCGCAAAATGCCCGGCGTATATTGCGCGGCAAAGGAATCGCCCCACAACAGAATGCGCCCCTTTTCTCCGTGGATGCGGGTGCATTTGGCCGCATCCCAATCGATGGGCGTGGTGGGGTCCTGATGGAAACATTGCGCGCCGCCCCAATCCTCCAGACCGGCGACCTTTTGCTGATGCCAAAGGGGATAGCGTCCGGCAAAGCCATCGCCCATTACCGGAACCAGTCCAAAAGCCACCCCGGCCAGCCCCGTGGCCACGCCGCCCACAATCACATGGCGCATGTAACGCGGATCGATATGGCGGGTGGGCTGTTCAATAAAGCGCCATGACAGCAGGCCCAGCATCAGGCTGATGGCGGCCATGATCAGGCCCTCAACCGGGGTGGGTGCGCGCAACATGCGATATTGGAACAGCGCGGCGATGGGCCAATGGACCAGATAGACCGAATAGGAAATCCACCCGATCCACACGGCGGGACGCCATGACAGAGCGCGGCCCACCATGCTCAATTCCGAACGACCACGGGCATTCGTCCCGGCCGCAATGCAGAATGCCGTGCCAAGGCAGGGGAGCAGCGCATACCAGCCGGGGAACGGGTCATCCTCATGCAGGAACAACATGCCCGCGCCGATCAAACCCGCGCCGATAAAACCAAGCGCTTCTCGCTGTGTTCGGGACAATGACAAATCGGGATCGCGCGTGGCCAGCCAGACCCCGATCAGCAATTCCCAAGCGCGCGAGGGCAGACCGAAAAAGCCGAATGTCGGCGCCAGAAAGATCGCGGCAACGCTGGCGCACAGGCTGATCAACATGATGACCGCCAGCGCCCACAGGCTTTTGCGCGTGGACAGGCGCGTCAGGGCATAGATCAGGATCGGCGCGAAAATATAGAATTGCTCTTCGACCGAGAGCGACCAAGTGTGCAGCAAAGGTTTGGTTTGCGCCGCGCTGGCAAAATAGCCCGATGTTTTCCAGAAATAGAAATTAGAGGCAAAGCCGCTGGCCGCCGCCGCCGATTTGCCAAAATCGATCAGATCATCGGGCAGCAGCAGAAAATAGCACGCAACACTGGTCAAAAGCAGCGTGGCGGCAAAGGCCGGCGTGATGCGGCGAAAGCGTTTGAAATAGAAATTGCCGATGCTGAAACGCTCTTTGGCAATATCGTGATGGATGCTCTTGGTGATGACATAACCCGAAATCACAAAGAACACATCGACGCCGGTATAACCGCCGGGGATGAAGCTGAACCCGAAATGGAACAGCAGCACCGACAGAATGGCGACGCAACGCAGGCCGTCAATGTCATCGCGCCTGGCCGAAACAATCATCCCATGCTCCTGTTACCTGCCGCCAAAGGGTTGGAATGCGCTGCGGGTTTGGGAGGGCTTTGACCGCGTGGCGATTGCCCCTCCGCCCCGGATCAGAAGAAGCGCTCACCCACCTTGACCGTGTCGCCCGGTTGCAGTTGCAAGGGCGTGTTGGCGTCGGCCTTGACCGGGTGATAGCTGTCCTCGCTATTGTGCCGGACCATGATTTTCTTCTGGCTGGCGCGATAGGTGAAGCCGCCCGCCGTCGCGATGGCCTGTTCCAGCGAGAGGTTGGGGCGATAGGGATATTCGCCCGGCTTGTTCACTTCGCCCAGGACATAGAAATTGCGGAAATCGACGATTTCGACCGCCACGCGCGGATCATGCAGATAGCCCGCGGCCAGTCGGTCGTGGATCGTCGTCTGAATCTCGCTGCGTGTCCGGTTTCCCGCCACCACATCCCCAATCAGTGGAAAGGAGATCAGGCCCCCGCTGGTCACCGCATATTCGCCGGTCAGCGAGGTTTCGCCGTAAACGGTGATGCGCAACCGGTCCCCTGCGCCAAAGCGATAGTCGCTGGGCACGGAAGAGGCGGCATCGGCCACATTGGCGGCGTTGATGCGGGGGGCGGGGGCGGTTTGGGCCACACCCTGTGACATTCCCAAGGGAATGGACAGGATAAGAGCAAGACCCAAGCCAAGAAAATGCCTGCCGGCTTGTGTTGAGCGCATGGACCAATCACTCCTGACAAATAACCTGTCGTCAACGCGATCAGGTGAAAGTTTGCGGACATGCATCAGCAAGCCGCATGAGGTGATTGTGCGTAGCATGAAATAATATGTATCAGGCCGTAACTGTGTTCGTTTTGAAGCAAACACCGGGTTTGCCGGTTAAGGTTTCGGGCGGATTTCTGGTGCTGATCTGGCCATAGGTTTGTGGCCCACGCATGCCACCACGGCAAATGCCCGGCATGACGGGCCATGGGGCCGATCGTGCCGGGGGCGTGCCGAACCAGATTGGAGCGAATGGCTTGCTAGGGCTGGGACAGTTTGCGTCGACAGCCCAAGGCGCAAGAGGGAGAGGCCGCATGGGCTGCGGCCGAATCGAAGCGGTAATGTGTTAATTAAGAAGCAGGTTGGCGAGACCAAAAACCGCGCCCCAAGTCAGTGCCGTGCCAGCAGCCAGAAGGCCAAGGCGCACTGCGGGAGAATATTTGCCGTCAAAGCGAACCGTTTCCGAAACAACCTTCTGCGGCACGATGCGATACTTGCTGGTGCGGCGAGAATGCTTTTCGAACATCACTTTGATAACTCGATTGTCCTGCGGATTGTGGTCCACGTTATTCGCGGTTGCCAAAGAAAGTCCGATCACACTGTTCAGTTTCATTTGACACATCCTTCTGCTGTGCCCTCTTTCTACACAACTAGGACTTATTCTTCGTTAGCATCACTGGTTTATCATAAATTCCATTGGAGTACGGGTTTTTCCATATTTAGGCATGAGCGTCTTGTTTGCGGGTTTGAGCGCGGCGGTCGTTCGCCACGTCCAATAAGGCGCCGATGAAAAAAGCCCCACCAGATCGCACCGAACGCCGATCTGATGGGGCCTGTTAAAATGTGATATTTCGGGAGGGAAATGGGATCGGGCGGGAGCAGTCGATTGAATTGATAAGCTCAACCGCCCGATAATAGCCTCAAGAGAGCTTAATAAGAGCCGCTTTGGCGCAGCACGGCCGGGATCGTGCCAAAGATGATCTTGCTGTACAGCATCGGGCTACGCGTGCGGACATACAGGACATCCATGGCCACGCGGCGGCGATAGGACGTGTCGTTGCGGCCCGAGATCTGCCACAGGCCGGTGATGCCGGGGCGCACCTTGCAATAGGCGGTAAAGCGGTGGCCGTAACGGATCACCTCACCCGCGACGATGGGGCGCGGTCCGACCCAGCTCATCGTGCCGAACAGGACGTTGAAGATTTGCGGCAATTCATCAAGGCTGGCCTTGCGCAGAAAACCGCCGATCGGGGTGATGCGCGGATCATTGCGCAATTTGTGGTCCCGTTCCCATTCCGCGCGCGCCGCCGGGCTGTCGCGCAACAGTTCCGCCAGCCTTTTGTCGGCGTCGCAGACCATGGTGCGGAATTTGAAGCAATAGAATTCCTTGCCATCGCGCCCGATTCGGCGGTGGCGGAAAACGGCCGGTCCCTTGCTGGTCAATTTGACCGCCAGGCCCACCAGCACCAGCAAGGGCGCAAAGACGATAAGCGCCGCCAGCGAGAGGACGATATCAAGGACACGAAACCAATCGAGACCTTTGGCATCATCCAGAGAATCGTCCCATTCCTGCTCCGCCGAACAGTCATTGCGGTCGAAGAGCAATTGGGTGTTGACCGGGCGATCTTCGACTTTGACAGCGTGTGCTCTGGTCGAAGCGATGGATTGCGCAGGCATTGCAACCATAGAATGACTCCCCTTGTGTGCAGTGCAGCGTAGTATTTGTGACGTGTTCAGTTAAACGGTGACGCATCCGAAATGGTACGAAATGCTGGATAGAAGCAGGGCAAGTGTTGATTGTGGTTTTATTGCCAGTTCTGCATTTTCAGCGTTCCGGATAAAAAATATTCAAAATTTTTATGAATTTGCTTGCCTGTGCGGCTCGAAATTTCGCCAGATCGCGAAAATTTTCAGCGCGGCGTGAGGCGCGGACAACAGACGATTACAACCAAGGTTTGGCGCGGTTTTTCGCGCTTTGCCCTTATCTCGGGGCATGAATTTTTGTGCGGTTGCGAAATCAAGCGTTGGCCCGGATGCGGGCGCGCCATGGCGGTTGGCCACAGCGTGCGGCATGCTCATAAAACCACGATTGAACGCATGCTTTGCCGCCGAACGCGCCGCGACAAATTCGCCCCGATGTGGGGCGTAATTTGCCAAATTGCGGGGGAATGGGCGGCTGAACATCGGGCAAGTTTACGCAAACGCCATGGCGTGCGCACATATCGACGCTACGGATTTGGTCCTATCTTGTCGGAAACGGGGCGCTGACATAGGTTTGCGCGATGGATGAGGACAAGAATTTCACCCCATTTCGCGGCCGAATCCGGCGTGAGAGCAGTCACCTGCGACGCGATCTGGTTCGTCGTCACCGATTCTCGACGCGAATTTGGCACTGGATCAATGCGCTGGTCATTCTGGTGATGGGGATGAGCGGGCTGATGATCTTTAATGCCCACCCGCGACTTTATTGGGGCGCCTATGGAGCCAATGACGATCCGGCATGGTTGGAATTGGGCGCATGGACCGATGATGCGGGGGTGAATCATGGGGGAATCACCTTTTTGAACCATACGGTGGAAACAACCGGCGTGTTCGGCCTGTCGCGCGGGGCCGATGGGGCGGAGCTGGCGCTGGCCTTTCCGGGGTGGATGACGCTGCCCTCGACCTATGATCTGGCCATGGCGCGCGGCTGGCATCTGGCCTTTGGGCTGGTGCTGGCCTTTGGGTTGGCGGCCTATTTGCTCTGGTCGTTGATCAATGGGCATATCAGGCGGGATTTGCACATCACGATTTCGGAGTGGTCGCCGCGGGTGATTGGGCGCGATGTGGTCGATCATTTGCGCTTTCGCTTTCACGATGGCGCCTATGGTGTGTTGCAAAAGCTGGCCTATGCGGGCGTGTTGTTTGGCCTGTTGCCGTTGATGATCGCGTCGGGTTTGGCCCTGTCGCCGGGGATGGATGCGGCGGCGCCTTGGCTGGTCGATGTTTTGGGCGGGCGACAATCGGCGCGTTCGCTGCATTTTCTGGGGCTTTGCGGGATAGTGGCCTTTGTTGTTGTGCATGTCGCAATGGTGCTGGCCTCCGGGCCGATCAATCAGATGCGAGGGATGATCACCGGCTGGCGGCAGGAGAAGGCGTCATGATTTCCAGACGGAGCCTGATTGCCGGCGGGGGCTTGCTGTTATCCGGTTGTGACCGAATCGTACGTCAGCCTGCGATAGAAGGCTGGGTCGAAGGTGCGGCTGGACTGCACATGCCGGCACAGCGCCTGCTGCTGGGCCGTGACGCCTTGGCGCGTGAATTTCGTGAGGCGGATTTGTCGCCAACCTTCCGCTCCAACGGCAATACACAGGGTGACGCGGATTGGGCCGCCCATGCGGCGCAAGGGTTTGCGCGATGGTCGCTGCGGGTCGATGGGTTGGTCAAACGCCCGCTCGATCTGCCGCTGACCGCGATCAAAGCCATGACCCAGCGCCGCCAGATCACCCGCCATGATTGCGTCGAAGGATGGTCCGCCATCGGCCAATGGCAAGGCCCGCAACTGGGTCAGATTTTGGCCATGGCGGGGCTGATGCCGTCGGCGCGCTTTGTTGTGTTCCATTGCGCCGACAAAACCGACGAAGATCCCTATTACGAAAGCATCGACCTGATCGACGCGTTCCACCCGCAGACGATCCTGGCCTGGGCGATGAACGGGCGCGAATTGCCGCTGGAACATGGCGCCCCGGTCCGTCTGCGCGTCGAGCGGCAGTTGGGGTACAAACAGGCCAAATATGTGATGCGGATCGAGGTGCGCGATACACTGGCCGGGCTGTATGGCGGCAAGGGGGGGTATTGGGAGGATGTGGCGGGGTATCAGTGGTATGGGGGGATTTGAGTTTTTTGGATTTCTGGGGGGGGGCCTCCGGCGGGTTAAGGGCGGGGGCCCTTAACAATCCCGGTACTGTCTATGTTGCGCCATGGCTTTGGCCTTTTGTGTCGGACGCCATGTTGAAATGATAAAGCCTGCGGCGCATTGGTCCCAAAGGGTGCCGCGTCGCAGGCTTTAAAATTCATTAGTCAGGCCCAAATCTGCAAATCCAGCGCCACCCCATTAATGGGATTGCAAAGGGACGAGTCCCTTTGCCCGCCGGAGGCAAACTCACCCCACCAACCGCAATCCTTCACTGACCTCGGCCCCACCCTTGGGCTGATCCGGCCAGATGCCGCGTGTGTCATAGACGATCTTGCCCGCGCGCTCGGCCAGAGGGACCTGACGGAAGGCGTCGTGATCCACCAGCACCAAAAGGATGTCGCATTCCTCCAGCGCCTCGTCGAGGTCGATCTGGGTTGCGCCGGTGCCTTCGAATTCGCGGGGCAGGGCGGTGGCATAGGGTTCCACGATGCTCATCCGCTCGCGATATTTGCGGGCGAGGGTGGCGGCGACAAGGCGCGCCGGGCTTTCGCGGAAATCGTCGATATTCGCCTTGAACGCCAGACCCAGCGCCGCAACGCGGGCATTGGGATAGCGGGCGATCAACTCGTCCGCCTTGGCGATGACGTGGTGGATCTTGCCGTCATTCACGCCGCGCGCGGTGCGGATCAGCGGGGTTTCGGTGGGGGCGCTGGCCACGATGAACCACGGATCGACCGCGATGCAATGGCCGCCAACGCCAGGGCCGGGCGACAGGATGTTGACGCGAGGGTGGCGATTGGCCAGCTTGATGACCTCCCACACGTCCAGACCCATGCGGTCGGCGACGATGGAGAGTTCGTTGGCAAAGGCGATGTTGACGTCGCGATAGGCGTTTTCGACCAGCTTGGTCATTTCCGCGCTCCGCGCGTCCGTGGCGATGCACTGACCACGCACGAAGATCTTGTAGAAGCCGACCGCCTTGCGCGCACAACGCGGGGTAATGCCGCCAATCGAGCGGTCATTCTCGGTCAGCTCGTGCAGGATGCGCCCCGGCAACACGCGTTCCGGGCAATAGGCGATCGACACATCGGGCGTATCGCGGGTCAGGCCGGGGATCTTCAGATCGGGCCGCGCCTCGGCAAACAGATCGCGGATCTGTTCGGTGGTGCCAACGGGCGATGTCGATTCCAGGATCACGATGTCGCCCTGCTTCAACACCGGCGCGATCGAGCGCGCCGCCGTCAGCACATAGGACACGTCCGGTTCGTGGTTCGGCCCAAAGGGCGTCGGCACGGCGATGACAAACACATCGGCCGGCGCCACCTCCAACGAGGCGGTCAGCAGCCCGCGACCGACGACCGCATGGACCAGACCGTCCAGATCGACTTCCTCAATATGGATTTCGCCGCGGTTGATCGTGTCCACGACCTTCTGGCTGACATCGATGCCGCGCACACGGCACCCCGAACGGGCGACAATGGCGGCGGTAGGAAGGCCGATATACCCCAACCCGACTACACAAACGTCAGGCTTCTTGTCCGATTTCATGCGCCCCATACCTCCTGCGCCAATGCTTCGACGATGCGGCGCGAGGACTGCCCATCTCCAAAGGGATTGTGGGCGCGCGCCATGGCTTCGTAGGCCGCCTTATCGTCAAGAAGGCTGAAGATTTCGGAAACAATGCGCGAAGAATCGGTGCCGACCAGTTTCGCAGTACCTGCAACAACGCCTTCTGGCCGCTCGGTGGTTTCGCGCATGACCAATACAGGTTTGCCAAGAGCGGGCGCTTCTTCCTGCACCCCGCCCGAATCGGTCAACATGATTTCGGCCATGGACAGCAAACGCGCAAAATGCGGATAATCGAGCGGCTCGATCATCGCGACATTATCAAGGCCCACCAGCCGCTCATTCATCACCGCGCGCACATTGGGGTTCAAATGTACCGGGAAGATGATCGCCGTATCGGGGCGCTCGGCAATCTGGCGGATGGCGCTGGCGATGTTTTCCATGCCTTCGCCAAAGTTTTCGCGGCGGTGGCTGGTGACGCCGATGATGCGCTTGCCTTTGAAACGCTGCGCCAATTCATCCAGTCCGCTGGCCAATTCCGGCTGGGTTTCGATTCGCGCCAGCACCCAATGCAGCGCGTCGATCACCGTGTTGCCGGTGACATGGACCCGATCCGCGCTGACGTTTTCACGCAGCAGCGCCGCCTCGCTGGTCGTGGTCGGTGCAAAATGCAAAGAGGCGATGCCGCCGATAATCTTGCGATTCACCTCTTCGGGCCATGGGTGATAGATATTGCCCGAACGCAGCCCCGCTTCGACATGATCGACCGGCAATTTGCGGTAATAGGCCGCCAAGGCCCCCGCCATGGCCGTGGCCGTATCGCCCTGAACAATGACGCGCGCGGGCTGTACCCGATCCATCACCGCGCCCAGTTCGGTCAGCAACGCGGCGGTCAGCCCGTCCAGCGTCTGGTTCGGGCGCATCAGGTTAAGGTCGTAATCCGGCGTAATACCTGCAATGTCCAGCACCTGATCCAGCATCGCGCGATGTTGCGCCGAAACGCATACGATGGGTTCGAATCGCGGATCCTGTTTCAGCGCCTCGACCACGGTGAACAGTTTGATCGCTTCGGGCCTTGTGCCGAATATGACAAGAATCTTGGCCGCTGAATTCTGTGCAGGCGAATCGGTCATGCAAATACTCTGCTGTAATGGCGGCGCAGGGCCCCGGATTGCTTGGCTTGTTTTAGCTTCGCAGGTGTTAACTGTGTTATAAGAGCCTTGGGTTTAAGCCTCCTGGCGGCAAATTCCATGCCGAGCCGCCAGAGGGGGTTCGCTTTGACGTATATGTATTCCAAGGTTGCGGTGGGTGATGCCGCGCCAGTATCGCTTGGCGCTGTGGACGCAGCGCAGCGCGCAACCCGCGTGGTGGTGGTCGGGCTTGGCTATGTCGGCCTGCCTCTGGCCGTGGCATTGGCGGGTAAATTTGACACGATCGGGCTGGATATTGACCAGCGCCGCATCGATGAATTGAACACCGGCCATGACCGCACCGGCGAAATCGACCGCGACCGGTTAACGGCCAGCACGCTGGCCTTGGCCGCCGATCCGCATGTGTGTCCGCCGGCCGATTATTACATCGTGACCGTGCCCACCCCCATCGACGGCGCGAATCGCCCCGACCTGCGCATGGTCGAGGCGGCAAGCCGGACCGTGGGCGCGATGCTGCCCGCCGCGGTTGCCGAAGGGCGCGTGCCGGTGGTGGTGTTCGAAAGCACCGTCTATCCCGGCGTGACCGAGGATATTTGCGCCCCCATCCTTGAGGCGCATTCGGGCCTTTTGTGCGGCAAGGACTTCTTTCTGGGTTACAGCCCCGAACGCATCAATCCGGGCGACCGGGAACATACGATCGACAAGATCACCAAGGTCGTTTCGGGCCAGACCCCCGAAATCCTCGACCGTGTGGCGCACCTTTATGGTTCCGTCACCAGCGGCGGCACGTTCCGCGCGGCCAGCATCAAGGCCGCCGAAGCCGCCAAGGTGATCGAAAACGCCCAGCGCGACATCAACATCGCCTTTATGAACGAGATCGCCCAGATCTTTAACAAGCTCGACATCTCGATCTGGGATGTGCTGGCGGCGGCGCGGACGAAGTGGAACTTCCTGCCCTTTTCGCCGGGCCTTGTGGGCGGGCACTGTATCGGGGTCGATCCATACTATCTGTCGCATCGGGCCGAACAGCTTGGCCTCGATCCGCGCGTGATCCTGTCGGGGCGCGGCATCAATGACGGCATGGCTGGTTGGGTGGCCAAGGAATTGCACAAGGCGCGCGGCGGCAAGACCGGCAGCGTGCTGATGCTGGGCCTGACCTTCAAGGAAAACATCCCCGATCTGCGCAATTCCAAGGTGGCCGATCTGGTGTCGGCGCTGGGCCGTCTTGGCCATGGCGTGGCCGTCCACGACCCCCATGCCGATGGCGACGAGGCGATGCATGAATATGGCATCCCGCTGGTCCATGACGCGTTGGAGCGGACCTATGACATGGTCGTTCTGGCCGTGCCGCATCGTGAATATTACCAGATGGGTGGGGATGCTCTGCGCGGGCTTTTGAACGCGGGCGGTACGCTGGCTGACCTCAAGGGTGAACTGGGGGATGCGGCGGATTGGACTTTGTGATTCTCAGGTAAGGTTTGCCTCCGGCGGGCAAAGGGACTTGGTCCCTTTGCAATCCCATTTTTTGGGGTGGTGGCTGGATGGCGAAGTTGTTTCCAATGCCATGATTTGAAAGCCTGCGGCGCGGATAGGTCATACCTTCAAGCGCCGCAGGCTTTATCATTTGAACATTGCCCCCATCAGCCTTGGCCAAGGCATGGCGCAACACCGACAATACCGGGATTGTTAAGGGCCCCCGCCCTTAACCCGCCGGAGGCACCCTAAACGCCTCAAACCTTCAATGACACCAATCCCGCCGATGCCCCGTCCATTTTTCGGCCAGACCTTCACTGACCAACACATCGCCAAGGCTTTTTCCGCCCCGGGTGATGTCGCGTAATTTGCGGCCATATTTGTCGGTGTCGCGGCTGCCTTCTGTCACCACGGAGAAGGAGCCGGCATTGAGCAGGCCCATCAACCGGTCGCGCGCCTTGTCGCCCAGTTCTTCTTCATAGTCGCATTGCGGGTGGCTGATTTCCGGGGCGTTGATGTCGGCGATGCGGATCTTGTCGCCCTTGTACCAGATCGTGTCGCCATCCACGACGCAGGTGACGCGGACCTTGCCCTTGCATAGGGCGAAATGGGCGGTTTCTGTGTCACCGCTGCCGGGTTTCAGGTCGGATGCGGTGATGCCGGTGGGCGCGGGCGTGGTCCATTGCTTCCACCGCGTGCTGACCACGCTGATACCCATCAGGACGGCGACGCTGATGAACACCGTGCCGATGCCCGCTTTGCGCTTTGGCCGCGCGCGCGTGGGCATGGACGCGGCCCATTCTTCATCCCATTTTTTCGACATGGGGCGTTACAGCGACAGGAACATGCCGGCCAATGCCGCGCTCATCAGATTGGACAGCGCGCCTGCGACCAGAGCTTTCAGCCCCAGCTTGGCGATCAGCGGCCGCTGGTTGGGGGCAAGGCTGCCGGTCACGGCCATCTGGATCGCGATGGACGAGAAATTGGCGAAGCCGCAAAGCGCAAAGGTGACGATGGCCACGGTCTTGGCCGACAATTCCTTGGCCTGACCCAGATCGATGAAGGAGACGAATTCGTTGAGCACGATCTTGGTCCCGAACATCCCGCCCGCCCGCATGGCCTCGGCCCATGTCGGCGCGCCCAGCAGGCTGAAAATCGGCGCGAAGAGATAGCCCAGCACCTTTTGGAACGAGAGGTCGGGAATGCCGAACCAATGGCCGATGCCCGCCACCATGCCATTGGCCAGCGCCACCAGCGCCACAAAGGCCAGAACCATCGCGCCCACCGCCACGGCCAGCTTCACGCCGGTCTGTGCGCCTTCGCTGGCGGCCATGATGATGTTGGCGGGGCGTTCTTCGTCATGGGGCAGGGGCACGGGCTCGTCCACATGGACGCCGGGCTGATGCGTCACATCGGCGCGGTTGAGCGCTGCGGCGGCAAGGCCCGCAGGCGGCACCATGTTTTCCGGCAGATCGCCATCGACCGGCGGCGGGGTGCGCGGATCGGGCATCATGATCTTGGCCATGCAGATGCCGCCCGGCGCCGACATAAATGCGGCCGCCACCAGATAGTCGATGCGGATACCCATGCTGGCATAGGCGGCCAGAATCGTGCCCGCCACGCCCGCCATGCCCACGGTCATCACGCAGAACAATTGCGCCGGCGATAATGCTGCCAGATAGGGCCGGATCACCAGAGGCGCTTCGGACTGGCCGACAAAGATGTTGCTGGCCGCGCAGAGCGATTCGATGCGGCTGATCCCGGTGATCTTTTCAAGGCCGCCCCCGATCCAGCGGATCACCAGCGGCATGATGCGCAGATAATAGAGGATCGAAATCAGCGAGGCGAAGAAGATGATCACCGGCAGCGCCGAAATGGCAAAGCTGGCCCCGCCGATTTCAGGCTTGGCCAGAGGGCCGAACAGGAAATCCACCCCCGAATGCGCATAGGCCAACAGCGAGGAAACGCCGCCCGCCACGACCTGCAATGCGGCATTGCCCGCCGGAACATACAGCACCAGCGCCGCCAGACCCGCCTGAAGCCCGAAAGCGGCCAGAACCACTCTGGGCTGCACCGCGCGCCGGTTGGAAGAGAGCGCAAAAGCGATCCCCAGAATGAGCAACATTCCCAGCAGGCTATGAATAATCGGCATGAAAGAGGCGTTTCCCGTTTTGGCGCTTGCCTCTCATCGGTAAAGCACGGTGCGCCGCGCCGCAAGCGCGCGATCCACAGCCCATATCAATGCGCGTCGATCCGCCCCAGCATGCGGAAAAAGAACGATGTGGACCAACCCAGCAGCAGCATCCCCAAAATGCTCTCAAACGCGCCGATCAGACGCCATTGGTTAGTGATGTGAATGTCGCTGTATCCCACCGTCGAATAGGAGATGGTCGAGAAATAGAGCGAAGGCTCCAGCCCCTGAACCGCGCCAACGGCCACATAAACAACGGCAAAGGCCCATATTTCAACGCCATGCAGCGCAATGATGGCCATGACAATCGACAGGGTGAACATCGCCCCGCGTGGCGACAGAGGGCGGATATGGCGCAGACGCTCGACATTCGCCTCGCTGCGCAAGGCGCGGGTCAGGCCGAACAGACCAAACCCATGCACGATCACGCACAGCACGACCATGACCGAGGATACCGCAAATTGCGCGAACAGATTGTTGCCCATCACGGATGGTGACATGACGGTTTGCGTGCGCCTTGTCCATCGGATGCGTCAATGGGGCTTGGCCGATGCCCCCGGAATGGCGATTTCGAACATCACCGGCCATTCCTTGCCCGTGACATAGAGATGCTTGCCAACCGCGTCCCACGCGATGCCATTGGCCACCTGATCCGGCCCGGTGGCGCCTGCTTCGCGAGCAAGGGCGGCCAGTTCGATCCAGCCTTTGATCCGTCCCGTTGCAGGGTCGATCCGGGCGATCCGGCTGGTCATCCACACATTGGCCAGGATTTCGCCGTTCACCCATTCCAGTTCGTTGAGCATATCCACGCCCATGCCATCGGCGGTGACCGTCAACAGGCGGTTGGTGCGGAATGTGGCGGGGTCGATGAATCGCAACGTGTTGCTGCCATCGGACATGATGATTTCGCCGCCATCGGGGCGCGTGGTCATGCCCCAGCCTTCGCCCATATAGGTAAAGCGGCCCAGCGGTTTGAAGCCGGAGCGCGAAAAGCGGAAACCCACACCATTGCGCCATGTCAGCATCAGGATCTGATCACGCCACGGCGCAATCCCTTCGCCAAACAGCGGGCGGGGAAGGTCGGTCTGTTCCAGCACCCGTCCGGTGTTCAGATCGACCTTGCGCAGGCTTGATCGCCCTTCCATCCCGGTGCTTTCGAACATCGCGCCGCCATGGATGAACAGCCCTTCGGTATAGGCTTTGCGGTCATGGGGCAGGCGGCGCAAAACCTGCGCCGCCGCCACCGGAACCTTGGTCGCGCGCTCTGTCTGGGCGTCGGCCACCGCGCAGGACGCCAGCCCCAGCGGGGCCAGCACGGCGAGTAAAAGCGACGCCCAGCGCATGGGCTTAGTCGCGCAGCAGGTCGTTGATGCCGGTCTTGGCGCGGGTCTGCGCGTCGACGGTCTTGACGATCACGGCGCAATAGAGGCTCGGCCCCGGCGTGCCATCGGGCAGCGGCTTGCCGGGCATCGAGCCGGGGACGACCACCGAATAGGGCGGCACGCGACCGATGTGGACTTCACCCGTGGCGCGGTCGACGATCTTGGTGCTGGCGCCGATGAACACGCCCATCGAGAGCACAGCGCCTTCGCCGATGATGACGCCTTCGACGACTTCGCTGCGCGCGCCGATAAAGGCGCCGTCTTCGATGATGACAGGCCCGGCCTGAAGCGGTTCAAGCACGCCGCCGATGCCCACGCCGCCCGACAGGTGCACGCCCTTGCCGATCTGTGCGCATGAACCGACGGTGGCCCATGTGTCGACCATCGAACCTTCGCCGACATAGGCGCCGATGTTGACGAACGAGGGCATCAGCACAACATTCTTGCCGATGAACGAACCCGCGCGGGCAACGGCGCCGGGGACGACACGGAAACCGCCTTCGCGGAACTTGGCATCGTCATAGCCGTCGAACTTGCTGGCCACCTTGTCAAAGGCCGGGGCGCCCGCTGCGCCGCCGGGGACGACGGCATTGTCATTCAGACGGAACGACAGCAGCACGGCCTTCTTCAGCCACTGATTGACGACCCATTCGCCGTCGATCTTTTCCGCCACGCGTGCCGCGCCCGATTCCAGCAGGCCAAAGGCTTCTTCGACATGGGCGCGAACGTCGGCGCTGGCGGGGGTGACGGTGTCGCGGGCTTCCCATGCGGCCTCGATGGCGGCGGCAAGGTTGGTAAAGTCGGTCATGTGCAGGGCCTCTTTGCGAAGGGGACTGGCGAAAGCCATATTTACCCACAGCGCCTATCGCCTGATGCGCCATAGAACAAGTCAGAAGGCGGATCGTTACCCGGTGTTTACCGCAAGGGGTGCAATATATCAGTATGGCGCGGGGGGCGCGGTCGGGGGGCACAGATGAAAAGGCATGGGTTGCAAAACGGGTTGGCATTGATCCGCCGCCTGCCATTGACGGCGGTGGTGGGGGTGGGGCTGGCCGGACTGGCGGCCTGTGGTGGTGGAGGCGGCGGCTCGGTCAATTCCACCCCCAGCGGCACCACCAGCGCAAGCGCCACGCCCACTGCATCGCCCACCGCGACGGCCACGGCCACACCCACCGCGACACCGGCCCCCATCATCACGCCCACCCCATCGGCCAGTTTCCAGACCGCAGAATACAACCGCTCGACCGGCCCGTCGCAACATGGCGCGATCACCGCATGGGCCGCCGGCGCCAGCGGACAGGGCGTGACCATCGGCATTGTCGATTCCGGCATCGACACCACAAACCCCGAATTTGCCGGACGCATCTCCAGCGCCTCAACCGATCTGGTGGGCAGCCGGGGGCTGGCCAATGCGGACAGCGACCATGGCACGATCGCGGCGCTGGTCGCGGCGGGCGCGCGCAATGGCGTGGGGGTGATGGGCATGGCCTTTAACGCCACCATTGCCGCCATGCGCGCCGATTCGGTGGGCAGTTGCGCCACCACCGACGGTTGCAGCTTTTCCGACAATGCGATTGCGCGCGGCATCACCTCGGCCTTGGCCGCCGGGGCCAAGGTCGTCAATATTTCACTGGGCGGATCGACCCCCAACACCAATGTCACCAATGCCATCGCCAGCGCGGCCAGCGCCGGGGTGGTCATCGTCGTGTCGGCGGGCAATGATTCCAGCGCCCAGGTCGACGCCTTTGCCGCAGGGTTGCGCGCGGCGGGCAATGGCAATGTCATCATCGCCGGGTCGGTCGGATCGACCAACACGATCTCCAGCTTTTCCAACCGCGCCGGGACCGAGGCGGAATGGTATCTGACCGCGCGGGGCGAGCAGGTGTGCTGCCTTTACGAAAATGGTGTGATCAAAACCACGGTGTCGGGCGGGGCCACCTATACAACCGTCTATAATGGCACCAGTTTTTCCGCGCCCCAGATCGCGGGGGCGGTGGCGCTTTTGCGGCAAGCCTTTCCCAATCTGACCGCGACACAGGCGGTCTCGATCCTGCTCTCGACCGCCACCGATCTGGGCAGCAGCGGTCAGGATACGACCTATGGGCGGGGCATGTTGAACATTGCCGCGGCGTTTAATGCGCAAGGGACGACGTCGCTGGCCGGAACGACGACGCAAGTGGTGCTGGGCGATACCAATGCGGTGACATCGCCCGCCATGGGGGATGCGGCGCAGGGGGCCTCGCTCGCCTCGGTTGTGCTGGATGGTTACGGGCGGGCCTTTGGGGTCAATCTGGCCAATGGGCTGCGCGGGGCGTCGCTGGTGCCTAAACTGGCCCCGGCGCTGGTCAATCAGAACCGCAGTTTTTCGGTCGGCGGCGGCGCGGTGGCCATGGCCTTCAGCGTGGATGCGACGGGGCGGACGTTGGCCCTGCCATGGTCGGGGGCGCTGCGGCTCTCTCAGGAGGATGCGGCGGCCGCGCGCGTTCTGGCCGGGCGGGTGATTGCGCGGGTGGCGCCGGGCCTGTCGATGGGTTTTGCCATGTCGCAAGGCGCCGATGGATTGGTGGCCTCGTTGCAGGGGCAGGACCGCCCCGCGTTCATGGTGGCGGGCAATCCGCTGGAGGATACAGGATTCTTTCGCAGCGGGGAAACCTCGCTGGCGATTCGGCGCGGTTTGGGCCAATGGGGCCTGACCATGATGGGCCAGCAGGGCTACGCATGGACCGGCGC
Source organism: Novosphingobium sp. Sphag1I (assembly GCF_056279125.1). Lineage (NCBI taxonomy): Bacteria > Pseudomonadati > Pseudomonadota > Alphaproteobacteria > Sphingomonadales > Sphingomonadaceae > Novosphingobium > Novosphingobium sp. Sphag1I. Next base: position 70,845 of record NZ_JBWBQS010000001.1, read on the forward strand.
GCCATGGCAGATGGTTGGTGCGGCAAGGCGCGCCGACAATCGCGATCTGGTGCAGCGTTTCGGTTTCGCCCTCGACCGGCGGCGCGGAGACATCGAGGCCAGCCTCGGCGCCAGTTGGATGAGCGAGCAGCGCGGCATTCTGGGCGCGCGGTTCAATCCGGCGCTGGGCGCGCATGGGGCGGATACTGTGTTTGTCGATGCGGCGTTGGGCTGGCGGCCCTATCCCGATTTCCATTTCGGCGCGGCATGGCGGCAGGGGTTTACCCAAGTGCGCGGATCGGGCTTTATTGGTGCGGGTTCGGCGTTGGTGTCCAATGGCTGGGTGGTGGATGGTTCCATCGCCAATTTCTTCAAATATGGCGACGTGCTGGCCCTGCGCGTGTCGCAGCCCTTGCGTGTGGCCGGGGGCGGTATGAATTTCCAGCTGCCCGTGGCCTATGACTATGACGCGGGCGCGGTGTGGGGCGTGCGGCGATTGTCTCTGGCCCCGACCGGGCGCGAAGTGGATGCCGAACTGGCGTGGCAATTTCCGTTAAAGGGTGGATCGGCGGGGCTGAACCTGTTCTGGCGCCGCGATCCGGGGCATTATGCGGCGCTGCCCGATGATGGCGGGGTCAGTATGACGTGGAGGAAGGGGTTTTAGGGAGTGTGCAGCCGGCGGGTTAAGGGCGGGGGCCCTTAACAATCCCGATATGGGGTGGTGTGTGGTTGGATGGATGGTTTTTGGCGCATGGGGTTGAAAGCCTGCGGCGATTTTATCCCAGAGGATGCCGCGCCGCAGGCTTTAAAAATTCCAACCAAAGATAACCCCGCCATCACGCGCCACCCCAATCATGGGATTGCCAAGGGACCGAGTCCCTTGGCCCGCCGGAGGCAAACTTCCCTTAAACCTTAAAACGTCGTCGGATTCTCGATCACCGGATCCGACTTATGCACCAGAGCATAGGCCTCTGCCGCCTTCAGCACGCGCAGGAAATTCCCGCTGGCGATCTTTTTCAGGTCTTCCTTGGTGTACCCCTTGCGGGCCAGTTCGACAAAGAGCGCGGGATAGGCGGAGGTATCGGGCAACCCTTGCAGCCCCACCGAACCGCCGTCAAAGTCCGAGCCGAGCGCGATATGGTCGATGCCGATGCGCTGTTTGATATGGTCGATATGGGCCACCACATCGGCCAGCGTGGCGACGGGCTTGGGGTTGGCCTTTTCCCAATCGGCAAGGGCGGCGGCGGCCACGTCGGGCCGGTCGGGGTGCAGCGCCTTTTGCGTGGCCATCACGCCTGCGCGCTGTGCATTCCAGGTGTATTGGCCGGGGCTGATATAGCCGGGGAAGAAGTTGACCGCGACCACGCCGCCGTTCAGCTTGACCTTGTCCAGCACGGCGTCGGACACGTTGCGCGGGTGGCCGGAAATGGCCTGCGCGTTGGAGTGGGAGAAGATCACCGGCGCGCCCGAAACGTCCAGCGCGTCCATCATCGTCTTCTGGCTGACATGCGACAGGTCGACCAGAATGCCCAACCGGTTCATCTCGCGCACGACATCCTTGCCAAAGTCGGTCAGGCCATTGTGCTGGGGCGCGTCGGTGCCGCTGTCGGCCCATGCAATCGTCTTGAAATGCGTCAGCGTCATGTAACGCACGCCGATTTCATGCAACGTGCGCAGCGCGGCCAGCGAACCGCCGATCGAATGGCCACCTTCCGCGCCCAGCAGGCTGGCGACCTTGCCGGCTTTCCATGCCTTTTCCACGCAGGCGGCATCGGTGCAGAACTGCATTTCAGCCGGGTTGGCGGCGATGACGCGCTTCATCACATCGACCTGTTCCAGCGTGGCCTGCACCGCCTGCTGGTCATTGAGATTGGCCGAGACATAGACCGACCAGAACACGGCCTGAAGATGCCCCTGCTTCATGCGGGTCAGGTCGGTCTGCATCGGCATGACCTTGCGCTTGCCATCGGTGCTCCAGCGCTCATCGCCCAATTCCTGGGTGGTGTCGTGGAAATCGAACCCTTTGAGCACATTGTGCCGACGGTCGCGCAATTGTTCGGGCACGTCGATATGGCCGTCCCACACGGGCGCTTCCTTCAGAGCGGCGGCCGCGATCTGTTCGGGCGTCTGGGCCGGGGCGGCCAGAACGCCAGAGGTCGAAAGAGCGGTGGAGAGCAGGAGGGCAAGGGCGCCGGTAATCGCGTGTCGCATGAAAGCTCCGCATGAGAAATGTTTGGCGCGCACCAAAGGCCATCCCCCCGCGCGGCGCAAGAGGGGCAAAGCGCGTATCAACATCAGTGTAAGGGAGTTTTAGGCGACCGCCATGTTTTCCGGCCCTTCGCCGCGCCTTGCGGTGGCGTAATCGGCGAAAAGCGCTTCGAAATGGCCCTGCGTGGACACGATCTTCACTTCTGGCGGGGCCTTGGGCAGATTGCGCAGCAGCCGCAGCGTGGCGCGCGCGGCGGCCATGGCGCTGCCCGCGCTATAGGTGACGCCTGCCCCCCCGCGTGCATGGTCGGCCGCGCCGCCACGGTCGGGCACAATCACCGGAACGCCGCTGGCCCGCGCCTCGGCGGCGGCCATACAGAAGGTTTCGGCCTCGCACCCATGGATCAGCGCGTCGGCGCTGGCCAGAATGGTGGCGAATTTGGCGCGGTCCTTTTCGGGTTTCAGCAGCTTGATATGCGGATTGCCCGCGATCTGCTTCAAAATCCGCGTCTTTTGATTGCCCGCGCCCAACAGGACCAGGCCGATTGGCATAGACTGGCTGGCCGCCGCGACGGCATCCACGATCATCGGCCAGCGCTTTTCGGGGCTGAGCCGCCCGACGCCGATCAGCAATTTCGCGCTTTCCGGCAATCCGCACATTTCCAGCAAACGGCGGCGCAAGGTGGTGCTGCGGCGCTTGGGGCTGAACAATCCCGCCTCGATCCCCATCGGGTGCAGCACGGTATGGGCCACGCCCCCTGCGGCCAGACGGTCGCGCAATTCGCCGCTGGCGCAGACCACGCGCTCGAACTGATGGCCAAGTTCGCGCAGGTGCTTCCAGAAAGGCTCAAAGCTGCGGTCGATCGCCTCGCGGCTCATGATCGGTTCGAACCAGCGATAGGCATAGGCCGAGAGCGGATCGGCATGCATGACCAGCGAACGCGGCGCATCGCCGGGCCATCGCGCGACCATGCTGGCGCTGCGCCATGGCGAGGAGACTTCGAGGAAATCGGGGTTGAGGGCGGTGATCGCCGCGTGCAGCGCATCCTCATCCTTGAAATACCAATATTTGCGGTCGAGAGGAAAGCGCGGCGCCGGGATCGTCACGATCCGGGCCATAGGGCCGCGCTCGATCACCTCATGCCGGTCACCAGGGGCCAGGATGATGATCTCATGGCCCAGATCGGGACCAATACGCATCTTTTGCTCGACATAGGTTTTTACCCCGCCGCCATGGGGCGTGTAAAACGCGCAAACATCAACGATCCGCAACTGGCCCCTCCTGTCCGTGACAGGTCCGTATTCCCGATGGGCGGCATGTGGCGTTTGTGGCGGCAAAGCGCAAGGCCTTGCCGTCAACAGGTTTACGCCGCCGACAGGTATTACTTGATCGGCGACATGCCCAGACCGTTGCGGTAATTCAACGTGATGCTGACATGCGTCGGGCCATTGCCGGCAACGGCCTTGGTCGCGGCGGCCTTGGGCTTGTGCCAGCCCAGACGCGGGTTGGACGCAAAGCCGATGCCATCGACCCACCAGCCGAATTTGCGGTTATTGTCCCGGTCGTGCAGCAGCATGATCGAGTAAGGCCCGGCCGAAGGCACGCGGATACAGATCTGGACATTGCCGCTGGCCGGAGTTTCTTCCTCGAACCGGCGGAACGCCTTGCCCTGATAGACAAGCACATTGTCATCCATCAGAAAGTCGGTGTCATTGTTGGGATAGACTTCCAGCTTCAGCTTGCCGGTGCGGTCCTTTAATCCGACCACATCGACAAGGAACGCCGGGCCGCTCTCGCCGGGGCGGCATTTGCCCTCGGCCTTGCCCAATTCGGGCGTAGAGGCCAGCGGCACCACCGGCTTGGCCGGCGCTTCGGCGGCAAGGATCAGGGGCAACAACAAGGCCATGCTTTATCCTTCTTTGCGCGAGGTGATAAGGTCGACGGTTGCAAACACCGTGCCGATGATGATGTGGGCAATCGGGTAAAGGACCGCCATCATCGCCAGCAGGTAAGAAATCTGATCATCATGTCCCATCAGGAAGATGGCAAGCCCCGAAAAAGCCGCGTCTTTATAAGGGACAAGCGGCAGGCGCGAAATCAGCATGCGCAATGTGGCCAGCACCAGCCAGATGCCATAGGCCACCTCGGGCAGCACCAGATGCCACATCAGCGCGGTCAGGCCGACATAGCCGATGATGCGCAGAAAATGGACGCCGGTGATGATCCACAATTCCCGCCGGGGCAGCGAGAACAGCTTTTGCCGGAACAGCAGAATGACAAAGGACGTCACCAAAACCACGCCCAGCGAGGTGAAGACCGTGGTGGTATCCTTGCCCATCACGCCCGACTGGATGATCTTCCAGGCTGCGCCCAACATGATCAACGTGGCGATATTGCCTGTCAAAGCCGACAGGATCGCCATATCCTTGATCGCGCCAAACGGGGCCGTCACCATGCCCAAACGCGCCCGCGCCCAAGCATAGAATTGCACCTCGCCCAGATAGGACATCAGCAATTCATTCGACACCTGTTTGCGCAACAGCGCCGGGATGCCCGAGGCCGGAATGCGCCACAAACGGCGATAGATCACCCATTCCGACAGCGGCGGCATCATGTAATTGATCGCAAACACGATCCAGAACGGGGCCGACCGGGGCACCATCTCGATCAATCCCTTGGGGTTGAGATCGAGCAGGCGCACCGCCACCACGACCAGAATGGCCAGAGAGATCAGCGAGCTGGCAAAACCGGCAATGCGCGAAAGGCGCTGTTTGCCTGCTTCCTCCAGCGCGATGTCGCGAACCGGTGCTGGTTCGGATGCTTCGCCATGGGCAAAGCCTTGGGTCAACATCTCTGGTGCATCCTGCTTTGCCACGGAAGAATCCGTGCCTGTCGGGTTCGTTTCATTCATAGTGGCGCCGCCTTGGCAGGCTTTGCCCCATATTGCCAGTGGGCAACTTAGGGCATTGTCCTAGGCCATTGGGTTGTAACCGTGGCTGAACACGCGATGGGGCTGGCGTTCAGTTTTGCAGCAATTCGCCATAGCGGGCCGGACGGCGACGCGCGGCAAAGCTGGTATAGGTCTCTCGGATTGAAGAAATCAGTTCAGGAACAGTGGTATCGCCCGGATGGACGGCAATGCGCGCCACGTCCAGCCCATGCAGCCCCACCCGCGCGAGGTTGGCGAAGAAGCGCGAGGAAAGCTGTCGCCCCTTGCTCCGGCTGGCCCATGTCACAACCGGGCCGCGGGCCAGCGTTTCGCCGGTTTGCGGCCGCCAAACGCGCATATGATCCTCGGCCAGAGGGAAGCCCGATTCGGCCAGAGCGGCCATTGCGCCCGGCCCATAAAGCCATGCCGGGGCGATAAAGCCTGCCGTCTCGCGCCCGATAATATCCTCGATCAGCTTGCGCCCATCGGCCATCCGGCGCGTGGCTTCGGCCTGGCTCAGGCCCAGAAACTCGCCTTCGCTGGCCGTCATATGCTTGGCCTTGAAGGCCGCGACGCCGCTGTGCTGGGCCAGATCCTTGTGGAACCAGCCATGGACGAACATTTCCACCCCCAGTTCCGACCACCGGCGCAATTTGGCCTGATAGGCGGTATTGGTGGCCAGCGGCGCCTCGCTCCAGTGATCGGGCACGACCAGCATGGCAAAATTCAACCCATGGAGCAGGTCGGTCAGCAGATCGGCCAGTTGATCGACCTGTGCCTCGGCCCGCGGGCCAACATCGTGGATCGAGGCTAAAAGGATCTTTTCGCGGCTCATGGTTTCACCTTCTTCGGGATCGGGCCAAGCAGCGCCGGTTCGAAAATCAAAGCGCAGATCAACGTCCAGACCAGCGAGAGCATCAGGATCAGCCCCATGCTGGCCGTGCCGGGATGGGCGCTGAACCACAGGGCGCCAAAGGCCGAGCCGGTGGCCAGCGCGCTGCACAAAACCGCGCGGGCCAGCGAGGTTTGCAGCAAATCACCCACGCCCGAACGCCACGCCATGACGAAATAGATGTGAAACGCCACGCCCACCCCGAACAGCAACGGAAAGGCGATGATATTGGCGAAATTGAGCGGTTGCCCAATCGCCACGCATGTCCCCAGCGTCAGGAACCCCGACAGCACCACCGGGGCCAGCGTAAAGGCCACCTCACGCACCGAACGCAGCACCAGCCACAACAGCCCCGACACCAGCGCCAGCGCCAGCAGGCCCGCGACGATGAACGCATGGCTGACGGTCCTGGCCGCCTCCTGCGTGGCAATGGGCAGGCCGGTGGCGCGGGGCGCTTCGGCGCGGACGGCGGCGGAAAAGCGCTCGATGGTGGCATTGTCGGTGCCATTGCCAGAGGGCGTGACCTGAACCAGGGCGCGGCCATCAGCGGCGAGCCAGTCGCGGCGGATATCTTCGGGCAGATTTTCGCGCGTCACCTCGCTGGCGGTCAGCGAGGCGCGGATCTTGTCCAGCGTCAGGCCCAGCGGGGGCACCAGCATCGCGCTCACCGCCTCGCGCTGCGCCGGCGTGGCGGCGGCCAGAGCGGTAAAGCTTTTGGCCAATTGCGCTGCGGGCACGGCGGTTGCGCCGGGCCGGGCCGACAAAGCCTTGAGCGAAGCAGCCGCTTTCGTCAGCGCGGCCACCGTTGTCGCATCATCGCTGGCGGGCGGGAAATCGAACGGGTTGATCGTCGCGTCCAGCAACAGCGAAGCGTCCGAAATCAGCGCCAGCTTCACCCCCTGCGCTTCGGGCACGAAACTGTCGATGGTGATGGCGCGGGCCACTTCCTTGCGGCGGGAAAGGCGGTTTTCCAGCTCATCTGCCGCCTCGACATTGGGGGTCAGGATGGTGATCGTGTTGGGTGTGCGGTCGGCATCCTTCATCAGGATCGACAATTCACGCATCGCCGGGCTGTTGGGGTTGCGCAGATGCAGCGGGTTAAAGTCGAACTTGACCCAGACCAGCGTGACGACCGAGAGCAGCATAGCCCCGACAAAGGCGATCAGAATATCGCGGCGGTGACGGTGCAGGAAAGCATCGAGCGGCGCGGCCCCGGACCAACCCACTTCCTTGGCGGGCACGGCGGGGCGCAGCAGGATGAGCAGCGCGGGCAGCAGCGTGATGTTGAGCGCAAAGGCTATGACCATGCCCATGCCCGCAATCACGCCCAATTCGGCAATGCCGATATAATCGGTCGGCAAAAACGCGCCCAGCGCCAGAAAAATCGCCGCCGCCGCAAGGCTCAAAGGCTCACCAATCGCGGCGGCCATGCGTTCGAGCGCCTCGATCGGGGCGGCGCCCGCGCGGCGTTCATGGTTGAAACGCACCGCCACCTGTATCCCGAAATCGACGCCAAGGCCGACAAAGAGCGGAATAAACGCCACCGAGATCAGATTGAGCCGCCCGACCGTCAACAGGCCCAGCGCCAGCGTGATGACCAGACCCGCGATGATCGTCACCATGATCGCCGCCACCGTCTTGGCCGAACGCGTGGCCAGCCACAGGCAGGCCAGCATCGCGGCCAACATGCCCAGCCCGATCAGCCCCATCCCTTCACGGATCGATGCGAATTCCTCATCGGCCAGCGGCACTTCGCCGGTGATCCCGACCCGCACGCCATGGGCGGCATCCAGCCCCAATTGGGCGGCCTGTGCATGGATGGCCTTTACCGCCGCATCGCCCGGTTCCAGATCGCCATAATCCATTTGCGGCATCACGATCAGCAAACGGCGCGTGGGCGGCGCGAGCGAACCCTTGTCGGTCGAAAACAGGCGTTGCCACGAGAAATACTGCACCTTGCCCGCCAGTTTCGCGTCAATCGCGGCGGACAATTTGGCCAAAGGTTCGGCCAGGCGCGAGGCATCCTGCGTCCCGCGCGATGCGCCATCGGCCACCGTGTCGATGGTCGTGGCAATGCCATGCAGGCTGGGATCACCCGCAAGCCCGCCCAGCAGGGGCTGCGCATCGATCAGGCGCTGCGTGGTCTGCTGCACCTCGGGCAAATCGGCAAAGAGCAGCCCGGAGCGGTCAAAAAACGCGCCGCCATCGGGGCGCCGCACCGAAATCACCGGCCCTTTTGGCCCCAGCTTGCCCAGCGCATCGCTCAGCCGGATCGCCCCATCCTCGGCCAGTTCGGGCGTTTGCCCGTCAACCACGACCAGGATCGAATCCTTCAATTGCGGAAAGGCCGCTTCGATGGCCGCGCCGTCCTGACGCCATGGCGTTTTCGCGCTGATCAATTCGCCCGTGTCGGTGGTCATGGCAAAATGCCCCGCCACATAGAACAAAGCCCCCACCACAAAGGCCAAAGCCACGGCCAGCGTGGCCGCAGGGCGACGGGATGCCGCGCGAATGGCGCGCAGAATGGCGGGGGTCAGACGGGCGGTGATCATCGCGGGTTGCTCTGACCGAAAACTGGGGCGCAAACAAGGCACAACCTTGCCCAATGCGGCGCATGCGCCTATCGCGCGCGGCCATGAGATATATGGCATGACGCAGACCAAGACCCAGACCGGGACCAAATCCGGCCGCCGTTGGGGCGCCATGTTGCCCTCCGTATTGCTGCTTGCCGGATTGCTGGGCATGGTGGCGGCCAACAAGGGCCTGCGCCAGATGTTTGCGCAGGCGGTGCAGACCATCGACCCATGGGCGGTGGTGGCGGTTTTGCCGGTGCAATTCGTCGCGATCCTGCTGTGTACGGCGGCGCAACAGGCGTTGAAGGTCGGCATTCCGTTCCGTTCCAGCCTGATTGCGCGACTGGTGCGCGATGCGGCCCATACCCTGCTGCTGTTTCCACCCGGCCTTGGCGATGTGGTGGGGGCGCGGGCCGTGGTGCTGCTGGGCGGGCGAGGGCGCGCGGCGGTGGCCTTGCGCGCGCTGGATATCATTGCCGAATGTATTGCCGAACTGCCCTATATGGCGCTGGCGGGCTATGTCCTGTGGAACTGGCGGCGCGAGGGCGGGGCGGTGCCCACGGCATCGGGTGGCGGGCATGATTGGTGGGGCCTGCTGGCCGTGCCGGTGCTGGCCTATGTCGGGTGGCGGTTGTGGCGCAAAAGCGCGCATCATCGGCGCTTTATCCAGACCCGCACCGGGCGCCGCCTGCGCGCCGAAATCCACCTGATGCGCCGCGAATTGGCGCGGCAGCGTACCGGCATGCCGCTGGCCATCATCCTCCATTTCTTTGCGTGGAGCATGGCCGGGCTTCAGGTCTATATCGCCGCCCATATCTTTGGCATGAACCTCTCGCTCTATGCCGCCTTTGCCATCGAAAGCGCGGCGACGGCGGCGCGCATGATCCTGTTTTTCGTGCCGGGCGGCCTTGTCATGCAGGAGGCGGGCGCGGTTCTGGCCGGCGCGGCCATGGGCGTTGCCGCGCCCCAGGCTCTGGCGCTCAGCCTGATCCTGCGTTTGCGCGAACTGGCCTTCGGGTCGGCGTTGTTGATGTGGCCGGTGCTGGAATATCGGGCGCGGCGGCGGGGGGAGTAGCGCAGGATTTGCCTCCGGCGGGCAAAGGGCGGGTGCCCTTTGCAATCCCGTTATGGGGTCGTGGGAGGTGGGCAGCCTTGTGCGTGGGCGGTCTAATCAAAGCCTGCGGCGCGGATAGGGCAGTGGCTGCAGCGCCGCAGGCTTTAAAATTAAGCCTTTATGCGGAACGGTTGCGCCCACCGACACAATATCGGGATTGCAAAGGGACAAGTCCCTTTGCCCGCCGGAGGCACCTTTTAATTCCCTAAGGCCGAACCCCACCCGCTGCCGGTTTCACCGCCGGATCCTCCAGCGCATCGTCGAATTCGGGCACATCGGGCGCCTGCCCCGGCGGAACTTTGAGCGCGGCGATCTGGCCGGCGCGGTTCTGCAGGTAGGTTGAACGCAGCGCGGCATAGAAATCGACCGATTGACCTTTGAGCGCTTTGAGATCGGGTTCGGCCCGCGCGCGCGCGTCGATACCGCTGGTCACCAGCGCGACCATGCCGGGGGTGGACACCGAGATGGCCGCCGTCACAAAAGAGCGCGTCCGACGGTTGGGCGCGACCGACACTTGCGGACGCGATACATAATCCAGCAGCAACGGCTGGGTGAACGCATCCCCCCCAAGGCCGATCAGATCGCGGATCGAGGTGGGGCCAAGGATCGGCAGATAGAGATAGGCCCCCGGCCCCGCGCCCGCCACGCCCAGCGTATTGGAAAAGCCGTTGCTGTGCGCGGGCGTGTTGAAGGGTTTACGCTTGGCCACATCGACCAGCCCGCCAATGCCAATCGTCGAATTGATGGCAAAGCGTTTGGCGGTTTGCCATGCGCGCATGGGCTTCAACTGGATCATGTCATTGACCAGCGTCGATGGCATGAAGATGTTGGCCAGCGCATTATGCACCCCATCGCGCACCGGTTCGGGCATGACGGCGCGATAGACCATCGCCACCGGGCGCAGGATGAAGCGGTCGATCGGCTGGGTGATGGCAAAGAACACGCGGTTCATGCCTTCCAGCGGATCGGGATTGTCGGGATTGGCGATCTTGTCGGGGCCTTCGTCGGCCTCTTCAAAATTCTTGCCGTCGCGGGTGGCGGATTGCGCCATGCCCATCACGATGATGGGGGCGTTTTCCTCCGCGCTCTCGCCCGCCATCGCGGCGACTTCTGCGGCGGCATCACTGTTGTCTGGTTCGACGGTTGCCGGTTCGGGCGCGCTGACCACGGCGGCGATAGGCGCCAGCGCCAGCGGAAGGATAAGAGGCAGCGCCATCAGGCGACCTGTGAGCCGGCAAAACGGGCGAAGGGGCCGATTTCCACCCCGCTGTCCCGCAAGGCCGCGATCACGCCCGGATCGGTCAGCGCGGCCAGTTCGGCGCGATAGAGATAGCCCGGCGCCGAACCGGGATAGGCATCCACCGTGGCGGGATGGGTGTAAAGCTCGGTCAAACCTACGGGCAATGCCTGCAACGCCTGCGCCATGCGGTCGGCGGTAAAGGCCCCGGTCTGGATCAGGCCCGCGACATTGTCATTGGTGGCCAGCCCCGCCTTGCGCCAGCGCCGCCCCAGAAAGCGCGCCCAGCCTTCCATCAACCCGGTCCCGGCTTGGGCAGGCATACGGATCGAGCGCAAGCCATGCCGCCGCCCTTCGGCCAGAATGACCGAGGCGATCATCGGGTGAAGGTGGAAATGCTTGTGTGCATTCACATGGTCGAGTTTCAGGCCCGTTGCGGCAAAGGCGGCAAATTGCGCGGCCACTTCGGCCCGCATCTGGGCATGGGCGGCGGGGGACAGGGCAATGGCAAAGGCCGTGCGCACCATCGAATCGTGAAACCGCCCGTCCGGCCCCACCAGTGCGGGCACCTGTTCGGGCGGCAAAACCGGAACGCCATCGGCCAGCACCACATGCAGGCCCACGCCAAGGTCCGGCAGGCGGCGCGCACGTTCCACCGCATCCTCCACCGCCTCGCCCGAAACCATCAGGCTGGCGGCGGTCAGGATGCCGGTCGTATGCGCCCGCTCGACCGCTTCATTCACCGCCTGCGCGGCGCCGAAATCATCGGCTGTCACCACGAGACGGCGAATGCTCATCGGCTTATGCGGCTTCCTTGCGCTGACGCAGGAACTGGAAGAATTCCACACCTTCGCGCAGGCGGCGCTTCATCATGTCCCAATCGCGCACCATTTCATTGACGATGGCGCCGATCTTGCGCGGGCGGAAATAGAAGCGCTTGTAGAATTCCTCGACCTTGGCGTGGATCACCGACGCGGGCAGGTGGGGATAGGACAATTGCGCGATCTGGTGGCCGCCATCGTCGGTCATCGGCTTGCCGCCGGCGAACCAGCCGTTTTCCACCGCCTGATTATACAGGAACGTGCCGGGATAGGGCGCGGCCAGCGACACCTGAATCGTGTGCGGGTTGATTTCCTGGGCATAGCGGATGGTTTCCTCGATCGTTTCCAGCGTTTCGCCGGGCAGACCGAGGATGAAGGTGCCGTGGATGGCGATGCCAAGTTCGTGGCAATTCTTGGTGAACTCGCGCGCCACTTCGACGCGCAGGCCCTTCTTGATGTTGTGCAGGATCTGCTGGTTGCCGCTTTCATAGCCGACGAGCAGCAGGCGGCAGCCATTGGCCTTCATGATTTCCAGCGTCTTGCGGGGCACATTGGCCTTGGCGTTGCAGCTCCACGTCAGCGGGAAGCCCGGCTTGCCAAAGCCCAGTTCGCCCATGGCGATGGCCAGCTTTTCGACGCGGTCGATGTCATCGGTCAGCGTGTCATCGTCAAAGAAGATCTCCTTGGTTTCGGGGATTTCGTTGATGATGTACTGGATTTCCTCGATCACCTTGCCGACCGAGCGCGAGCGATAGCGGTGGCCCGAAATCGTCTGGGGCCACAGACAGAAGGTGCAGCGGCTCTTGCACCCGCGGCCCGTGTAGAAGGACACATAGGGCGCCTTGAGATAACCGATAAAGTAATTGTCGATCTTCAGGTCGCGCTTGTACATGGGCGAAACCATGGGCAGCGCGTCCATATCCTCGATGATGGCGCGGTTTTTATTGTTGATGATCGTGCCGTCCGGCCCGCGATAGGAAATGCCGTCGATCTCGGCAAAGGGGCGCCCCTCGGCCAGTTCGACGCAGGTGTAATCATATTCCTCACGCGCGACGAAATCGATCGCGGTGCTGGCCTCAAGGCTTTGCTGCGTCTCGATCATTACCTTGGCGCCGACAAAGCCGACGAGGCAATTGGGGTTGCGGGCCTTGATCAGTTCCGCCGTCTTGATGTCCTGCATAAAGCTGGGCGTCGAGGTGTGGAGGATGACCAGTTCGGCCGTGTCAAATTCGTGGGCGATGTCTTCCCAGCTCAGATCATGAGCGGGCGCGTCGATCAGTTTTGATCCCGGCACCATCGCGGCGGGCTGGGCCAGCCACGTCGGATACCAGAAGCTCTTGATCTCACGCTTGGCCTGATAGCGGGCGCCGGCGCCCCCGTCGAAACCGTGGAAGGAGGGGGCTTGGAGAAAAATGGTGCGCTTCATCGGTCTCTCTTGGTGTGGGCGGCGATCCGGCCCTTGGCGGTCATTGTAAGGCTTGCGCCGCGCCAATCAATCGCAGTTGCGAACAGGCTGGCGCAAAAAATGCAAAAGCTGATGAGGTCGGCGGCAGGGATAAGCCATAGCGGGGGGGCAATAGGCGCATATTTATGAACCTTTGCTGCAAGCGCAAGGCGGGCGAGGATCATGGCGAGCAAAAGCGCGCCGCCAATTCCCGGCATCAACAGCGCGGCCAGCATGGCCAAAGGCAGGCCATGGGTGACAATCGAGCCGTAATGGCCCACCCCGGCCAGATCGCGCACCGTCACGGCCCAGCGCAAATGTTGCCGCCACAGCGCGCCAAAGGAGCGCTCCACCCCGGCATGGACAAGGATCATCGGCGGAATATCGACTCGCAGCCCTTGCGCGCGAACGCCAGCGCCGATGGCATGATCATCGGCCAAAACATCGGCCAGAGCTTCAAACCCGCCCATCGCATTCAACGTTTCGCGGCGCAGGGCAATGGTGGACCCCATGCATGGCTGGGCCATGCCGGTGATCAGGCTGACGACCATATTGGGCAAGGTCTGGGCCGAAATCATTACCGCGCCGATTCGGCTCCACAATCCCTCATCGCCCCGCCCGACATAGAGGCAGGAAACCGCCCCCACGCCCGGCTGGTCCAAGGCATTGTTGATGCGGGACAGGTAATCGGGTTCGACCACCATATCGCTGTCCGACAGGACCAGCACATCATGTTCGGCCAAGGGCATCATCGCGATCAGAGAGCCGACCTTGCCATTGGCGGCAGGCGCTCGCGGTCCGGGGTAAAAGGCGATATTGTCATGCGCGGCGACCATGGCGCGGGCCACCGGCGCGGCGCCGTCATCGGGGGCATTGGTGCCCATGACGATCTGGACGGGGGCGTCATAATCCTGCCGCGTAAACCCGGCCAGATTTTCCGCCAGACGTGGTTCGGCGCCATGCAGGGGTTTGAGAATGGTGATCGGCCGGACAGGCGCGTCCGGCGCTGGCGCCCCGGCGAAAAAACGGCCCACGGCGGCCATGGCAAAGAGTTGATAGAGCAAGGCAACGCCCGCCAATCCCACCACGCCATATGACAACCAGATATATCCCATGGTGCGAGCCCTACACCGCTTTGCAGTCGCAGCAAAAGGGTTTAGGGGCATCGGCCATGAGCGGACCCATCACGATCGTTACCGGCGTGGCCGGTTTTCTGGGCAGCGCGGTGGCGCGGGTGCTGGCGGCGCAGGGGCGGGCGGTGCGCGGGGTGGTGCGCGGTTCCTCCTCGCGGGTGAATCTGCTCGATTTTCCCGGAGAGATTGTCGAGGCCGACCTGCGCGACGAGGGTGCGGTGCGCGAGGCGATGCGCGGCGGGGCCGAATTGTACCACGTCGCGGCCGACTATCGCCTGTGGGCGCGCGATCCCGGCGAAATCCTGCGCAACAATGAGGTGATGACCCGCGCGGTCATGCGCGCCGCTCTGGCCGAGGGGGTGGGGCGGGTGGTTTACACCTCGTCCGTGGCGACCTTGAAGCCGCTGGACAATGGCGTGGCCGATGAAACCCGCCCGGCCAGCGTGGCCGAGGCGGTGGGCATTTACAAACAATCCAAGGTCGTGGCCGAACGCTTGGTCGAGGATATGGTGGCGCGCGAGGGATTGCCCGCGATTATTGTCCAGCCATCGACCCCCATCGGCCCGCGCGATGTCAAACCGACGCCTACGGGCCGCATCCTTGTCGAATGCGCGCATGGGCGGATGCCCGCCTATGTCGAAACCGGCCTCAACCTTGTCCATGTCGAGGATGTGGCGCGCGGGCACTTGCTGGCGGCGGAGCGGGGGCAGATCGGGCGGCGCTATATTCTGGGCGGTCAGGATGTGAAGCTGGGCGCGATGCTGGCGGAAATCTGCGCGGCTGTGGGGCGGAAACCACCGCGGGTGAAATTGCCGGTCGCGCCACTGTTCCCCTTGGCGGTGGGCGCGGAATTGTGGGGGCGGATGACGGGGGTGGAACCCTTTGTCACCGTGGACGCGCTGAAAATGGCGCGCCACCACATGTATTTTTCCAGCGCGCGGGCGCAGGCTGAACTCGGCTATACCGCCCGCCCGTGGCAGGAAGCGGTGCGCGATGCGCTGAACTGGTTTGCGCAGGAAGGGATGATCCCATGATCTGGCCCCCCATGATCTGGCTCTCCGCGCTGGTGCTGGCGATCTGGCTGGGGCTGGTGGCCACGGGCTTCTGGACATGCCGAGAGGCGGATGACAACGCCCCCTTTGCCGCGCCCGACGTCTGGCCTTATGTGGTCGCTGTCGTCCCGGCGCGCAATGAAGCCGATGTGATCACCCGCTCCATCGGCAGCCTTCTGCGTCAGGATTATGCCGGATCGTTCCGGGTCGTGCTGGTGGATGACAATTCCGAGGATGGCACCGGCGATCTGGCCCGCGCCTTGGGTTCTGATCGGCTGACCGTGGTTCAGGGCGCGCCGCTGGGCGCAGGCTGGACCGGAAAGCTCTGGGCCGTGCATCAAGGCATCGCGCAGGCCGGGGCGCCGCATTATCTGTGGCTGACCGATGCCGATATCGAACATGCGCCCGATACGTTGACGCGATTGGTCGGCATTGCCCATGGCGGCAATCGGCGTCTGGTGTCCTTCATGGCGTTGCTGTCATGCCGGACATGGGCGGAAAAGTGGCTGGTGCCCGCCTTCATCTGGTTTTTCATGATGCTCTATCCGTTCAACTGGATCAATCGCCGGGGGCCGGTCGCGGGGGCTGCGGGCGGATGCGTTTTGGTCGAGCGCGACGCGTTGGAGGCCGCAGGCGGCATTGGCGCGATGCGCGGGGCGCTGATCGATGATTGCACCTTGGGCGCGCTGATTAAAAAGCAAGGCCCGATCTGGCTGGGCCTGACGCGGCGCAGCGTATCGATCCGGCCCTACAGCAATTGGCGCGAGATCGGCATGATGATCGCGCGCAGCGCTTACGCGCAATTGCGCTATAATCCGCTGATGCTGGTGGGCACGGTGCTGGGGCTGGCCTTGATGTTCGGGGCGCCGGTGTGGCTGGCGTTGATGGCGCGTGGCTCGGTTCAGGTGATGGGCCTGATCGCGTTGGGGCTGATGCTGGGTTCCTATCAGCCGATTTTGGGCTTTTACGGTCGGGCGCCGATGCGCGCTCTGGCCCTGCCTTTGGTCGCGCTGTTCTATGTTTCATGCACAATCTATTCAGCTTGGGCCTATTACCGGGGCAAGGGCGGCATGTGGAAAGGCCGCGCACAGGCATTAGACGTTTCTGGGGGCATTTCGGGGGCATGACAGACTCCATCCTGACCACCGCCGATCTGCAAAGCGGCAAGGATCACACGGGTGAGAATTTCCCCGTGGCCAGTTTTCTGGTGCGCCCCGATTGCCGCGCGCCGGTGATGGCCTATTACCGTTTCGCCCGTGCGGCGGACGATATTGCCGATCACCCCACCGCGCCGCCTGCGGAAAAGCTGCGCCTGCTGGGCCTGATGCGTGCCGGCCTTGAAGGCGGCGAGGCGGGCGTTGGCGATCCTCTGGCACAGGCGCTGGGCACGGTTTGCCGCGAACGGGGGATCAGTCTGGCCCATGCCCATGACCTGTTGACCGCGTTTG
The DNA here is from genome assembly GCF_056279125.1 of Novosphingobium sp. Sphag1I. Classification (NCBI taxonomy): domain Bacteria; kingdom Pseudomonadati; phylum Pseudomonadota; class Alphaproteobacteria; order Sphingomonadales; family Sphingomonadaceae; genus Novosphingobium; species Novosphingobium sp. Sphag1I. The sequence goes on from NZ_JBWBQS010000001.1 coordinate 87,676, forward strand.
AACGCGACTGCACGATTGATCGCTATGAGGATTGGGCCGGGCTGATCGACTATTGCCGCTATTCGGCCATGCCGGTCGGGCGCTTCGTCCTTGATTGCCATGGCGAGGATCGCGCGCTGTGGCCGATGAATGACGCGCTTTGCGCCGCGTTGCAGGTGATCAACCACCTTCAGGATTGCGCCAAGGATTATCGAACGATCAACCGGGTCTATATCCCGCTCGATTCGCTGCGCGCCGCAGGGATCGGGGTGGAGGCCTTGGGCGAGCCGCGTTCCAATCCGGCCCTGCGCGACATCATCACCGACCTGACTCTGCGCACGCAAGGGCTTTTGCGCGCCAGCGCGCCCTTTGCCAAGGCGATCCGCGACTGGCGGCTGGCCACCGAAGTCGCCGTGATCCACCGCCTTGCCGAGGATTTGTGCGAAGTCTTGCTGGCTCGCGATCCTTTGAGCGAAAAGGTCCACCACACCAAGCTGCGCGCCCTGACCCTTGCGCTTCGTGCTGCATTGCGGCAGGCGGGGCGGCGGATCCTGCCGGGCTGAGATTATGAATACTATGACCCTATCGCCCGAAACACTGCCCGATGGCCTTCGCGCCAAGGTGGCCGGCAGCAGCTTTTATGCCGGCATGCGCATCCTGCCGCGTGCCGAGCGTGAGGCGATGTTCGCCATTTATGGCTTTTGCCGGATTGTCGATGACATTGCCGATGATCAACAGGCCCCGCGCGACCAACGCGGCGCGATGCTGGCCGACTGGCGGCGCTGGATCGGCGCGCTCTATCGCGGCGGCGATACCGGACAGGCGGGCTTTCTGGCCCAGGCGATCCGCGATTTCGCGCTGGAGGAAGCCGACTTCCTGGCCGTGATCGAAGGGATGCAGATGGATGTCGACGCCGATATCCAATGGCCGACCTTTGCCAGGCTCGACCATTATTGCGATTGCGTGGCCAGCGCGGTCGGGCGCCTGTCGGTCAATATCTTTGGCATGAACCGGGACGAGGGCGTCCATCTGGCGCATCACCTTGGCCGGGCGCTGCAATTCACCAATATCCTGCGCGATCTGGACGAGGATGCGGAAATTGCCCGCGTCTATCTGCCGATCGAGGCGCTGACCCATGCGGGCATCCGCCCGACAACGCCCGAAGCCCTGATGCAGGACCCCGGCATGGACAGCGCCGCGCGCTGGCTGGCCGCGCGGGCCGAGGCGCATTTCATCGAGGCGGGCGCCTGTCTTGCCGCAAGGCCCAAGGGCCGCCTGATCGCCCCGCGCCTGATGGAGGAAGCCTATGCGCTGGTCCTGCGCAAAATGCTGGCCCAAGGCTGGCAGGCCCCGCGCCGCCGGATCAGCACGTCCAAGCCGCGCCTGATCTTCTCGCTGATCCGCCATCTGGTGATGGGTTGAGCATGGGATTTGTCCGGGCCGAAGTGGTGGGCGCGGGTATGGCCGGTCTGGCCGCCGCGGTGGAATTGACCGTGGCCGGTGTGCCCGTTGCGCTGTCCGAGGCGGGGCCAAGGGCAGGCGGGCGTTGCCGGTCCTATTTCGACCCGTCGCTGGGCCTGACCATCGATAATGGCAACCACCTGGTTCTGGCGGGTAATCCGGCGGTGGCGCGGTTCCGCAACCTGATCGGCGCGGGCGAGCCTCTGGCCGGGCCGGATCATGCCGATTTCGCCTTTGCCGATCTGGCCACCGGTGAACGCTGGACGCTGCGGATCAATGACGGGCCGGTGCCGTGGTGGGTCTTTGTGCCATCACGCCGGGTGCCGGGGTCGCGTCTGGCCGATTATCTGCCGCTGGGCCGCTTGCTCAAGGGGCGGGCGGATCAGACCATCGGCGATCTGGTGAAACCAGAAGGGCCGGTGTGGGAACGGATGCTGCATCCCGTCCTGTTGGCCGCGCTCAACACCGATCCTGCGGTGTCGAGCGCGGGGCTTTGCGCCAATGTTCTGGCCGAAACGCTGGCCAAAGGCGGGCGGGCCAGCGCGCCGCGTGTGGCCGTCCCCAATTTGGCCGCCGCCTTTATCGACCCGGCTGTGACGTGGTTGGGGGAAAAGGGCGTTGCGTTTCGGACCGGGCGGCGATTGCGTGCCATCCGGTTTGCGGGCGATGTCGTTTCGGCGCTGGAATGGGCCGACGGGGAACAGGCGATGGCGCCCGATGAGGCGGTCGTTCTGGCCGTGCCCGCATGGGTGGCGGCCTCGCTGGTGCCGGATCTGGTGGTGCCGGATGATCACCGCTCGATCCTCAACGCCCATTTCGCCTGTACCCCGCCGGAGGGGGCACCCGACATGCTGGGCCTGACGAATGCGACCAGCGAATGGATTTTTACCCATCCGGACCGGATTTCGGTGACGATTTCGGGCGCGGATCGCCTGATCGACGATGACCGCGAGGCGCTGGCCACAATGATCTGGGCCGAAGTGGCGCAGGCTTTGGGCATCACGCACCCCATGCCATCGTGGCAGATCGTCAAGGAAAAGCGCGCCACATTCGCCGCCACGCCGCAGCAGGACGCCAAGCGGCCCCCAACGCGCACCCGCTGGCGCAATCTGTTTCTGGCGGGCGACTGGGTGCAAAATGGTTTGCCCGCGACGATCGAGGGCGCAATCCGCTCTGGCGACAGCGCGGCGCGGCTGGTTCTGGGCCAGCCTGTGACATATGGAAAAGGACGATGAGCCAAGCAGCACCTGAACGCGCCCTGTTGGACGCCACCATCGCGCGCGCCTCGCAATCGCTGTTGGGTGAACAGCGCGAGGATGGCCACTGGGTCTATGAACTGGAGGCCGACGCCACCATTCCGTCGGAATATGTCCTGTTGCGCCATTTCCTTGGCGAGCCGGTGGATGATGGGCTTGAGGCCAAGATCGGCCGCTATCTGCGCCGGATTCAATCGGACACTCATGATGGCTGGCCGCTTTATCACGAAGGCGGGTTTGATGTTTCGGCCAGTGTGAAGGCCTATTACGCGCTGAAAATGATCGGCGATGATGTGGACGCGCCCCATATGGTCCGCGCCCGCGCCGCGATCCACAAGGCGGGCGGGGCCGAAGCCGCCAATGTCTTCACCCGTATCCAATTGGCGCTGTTTGGCGCGGGGTCTTGGGACGTGGTGCCCACCATTCCGCCCGAACTGATCCTCGCGCCGCGCTGGTTCCCGGTCCATCTGCTGAAAATGTCCTATTGGGCGCGTACGGTGGTGGTGCCCTTGCTGGTGCTGTGCGCGTTGAAGCCTGTGGCGCGCAATCCCCGGCAGGTGTTCGTTGATGAACTCTTCACCGGCGTCGCGCGCAAGCTGACCAGCCAGGCCGACCATGTTCATCCCGTGTGGAAAAACGGATTCGAGGCACTGGATTGGGGGCTGAAGAAGTTTGAGGGCCATTGGCCCAAGTCGATGCGCGCCCGCGCCATCAAATTGTGCGAAGAATGGGTGATTGAGCGGCTGAACGGCGTCGATGGCCTTGGCGCGATCTATCCGGCCATGGCCAACAGCGTGATGATGTTCGACGTTCTGGGCTATGCCCCGGATCACCCGCATCGCGCCATTGCGCGGGAATCGGTCGAACGGCTGTTGGTGATCAAGGATGACGAGGCCTATTGCCAGCCCTGCGTTTCGCCGGTGTGGGACACGGCGCTTGCCGCCCATGCCATGCTGGAGGTCGGCAGCGAGCAGAGCATTGCGGCGGCCAATCGCGCGCTCGACTGGTTGGGGCCGCGCCAGATTCTGGATACGGCGGGCGATTGGGCCGAACAGCGCGACGTCCGCCCCGGCGGCTGGGCGTTTCAGTATAACAATGACCATTATCCCGATCTGGACGACACCGCGGTTGTGGTGATGGCGATGGACCGCGCATCGGGCTTTCGCGGTGACAAGGACGAGCAGGCCATCGCGCGCGGCGTCGAATGGACCGTGGGGCTGCAATCGAAGGATGGCGGGTTTGCCGCATTCGATGCGGACAATGACAAGCTTTACCTGAACAACCTGCCCTTTGCCGATCATGGTGCCTTGCTGGACCCGCCGACGGCCGATGTTTCGGCGCGGGTCGTCTCGATGCTGGCCCAGATGGGCGAGCCGATCGACAGCCCGCGCATGAAGGCCGCGCTGGGTTGGCTGGAAAAGGAACAGGAAAAGGAAGGCAGCTGGTTTGGCCGTTGGGGTGTCAACCATGTCTATGGAACATGGTCTGTGCTTTGCGCGTTGGGTCGGGTAGGGATTGGGCGTGACCATCCGATGGTGGCCCGCGCGGTGGCATGGCTGAAAACAGTGCAGAATGAGGATGGTGGCTGGGGGGAAAGCTGCGATTCCTATGCGCTGGACCGCAAAGGGCATGAAACATTCCAATCCAACGCCAGCCAGACCGCATGGGCGTGTCTGGGCCTGATGGCGGTGGGTGAGGCAAAGAGTGATGCGGTTGCGCGCGGGATCGCGTGGCTGGTCGAAAATCAGGCCGATGACGGTCTCTGGGGGCAGGAGCATTATACGGGCGGGGGCTTCCCGCGAGTCTTTTACCTGCGTTATCATGGCTATCCGCGCTATTTCCCGCTTTGGGCTCTGGCACGGTATCGCAACATGGCGCAGGCCAATGTGGAGCAAGCCCAGTGGGGAATGTGAACGGCAAGCCGGTGATCGCGGTGACAGGCACGTTGCGTGAAGCAGCGGTGCTGAACAAACATGACGTCGTGGTGATGGCCGGGGGCAATGATCCCGAACGTTTGCGCGAAGAATTGATGGTGCGCGCCCAGAGCGCCAGCGCCTTGATCAGTTATGGCATGGCAGGCGCCATCGACCACACGCTGAAATTGGGCACGATGGTGATCGGCAAGCGATTGACCGGCACGTTTCACGCCAAATGCGATGAACGCTGGGTCGAGGTGTTACGCCAGTTGTTGCCCGGCGCGCGCGTCGGCACGATCCACGCAGACGGCCATCTGTTGACCGATTCGCATGACAAGGCCGAGCGCGCATGGGCCAGCGCCGCCGTGGCCGCCGATATGGAAAGCCATATCGTTGCCGAAGTGGCGGCGCATATGAACCTGCCCTTTGTCGTGTTGCGGTGCATTTCCGATATTGCCGAGGTGGAATTGCCGCCTGCGGTCAATGTCATGATGGGGCCTGATGGCGATCTGGCGCTGGGCGCGGTGTTCAATTCGATCCGGCAAAATCCGGGGCAACTTGGCGCGTTGACCAAGACGCTTGTGGGTTTTTCCAAAGCCTATCGGGCGTTGATCAAGGGATCAAAACAGGCCGGGCCGCAATTGGGTTTTGACTTGCGATAATACGAAAAAGGCGGGGATTTTGGTCCCCGCCTTTTTCATTTTCAGGCCGCGCGAGTGGCGCGGGCATATCCTTCGGGATCGGCGATCTTGATCTTTTCCAATTCCGCCTCAACCTGCGTGGCGTGAACGTCCACGGCCTTGCGGGCGTTGGAAATGTCGATGTCGGGCGCCATTGGGCCATCGGTGCGGATGCCCTGCATGCCCACCTTGATGAATTCCCACGGACGCGTCAGCCCTTCCTTGGCCGCCGTGCCTTCAAAGCCGCAATGGACCATGCAGTTCGAGCATTTCTCGTATTTGCCGACGCCATATTGGTCCCAATCGGTGCCTTCCATCAGCTCGGCAAAGGTGTCGACATAGCCTTCGCCCACCAGATAGCAGGGCTTTTGCCAGCCAAACACCGTGCGCAGCGGCATCGACCAAGGCGTGCATTCATACGAACGGTTGCCCGCAAGAAAGTCGAGAAACAGCGGCGAGTTGGTGAACTTCCACGATTTCCCACCATTGCCCTTGCGCAGCAGGTCGCGGAACAGGTTCTTGGTCTTTTCGCGGTTCAGGAAGTGTTCCTGATCGGCGGCGCGTTCATAGGCATAGCCGGGCGAAATCGTCACTTCGACATCGAGCGAAGCCATCAGGTCAAGGAACTTGGCCAGCTGATCCGGCTTGGCATCGTTGAACACGGTGCAATTGACCTGAACGCGGAAACCCTTCGACTTGGCCAGTTGGATCGCTTCGAGAGCGACGTCATAGGTGCCTTCCTGATCGACGGCCTTGTCGTGCATGGCCTTGTCGCCGTCCAGATGGATCGACCAGGTGAAATAGGACGAGGGCTTGTAATCGTTGATCTTCTTTTTCAACAACAGCGCGTTGGTGCAAAGGATCACGAATTTCTTGCGCGCGATATAGCCTTCGACAATCTTGGGCATATCCCGGTGCAGCAGCGGTTCGCCGCCCGCGATCGACACGGCGGGCGCGCCCGATTCCTCGATCGCGGCCATACATTCTTCCACCGACAGGCGGCGGTTAAGGATCGCGTCGGGATAATCGATCTTGCCACAGCCCGGACAGGCCAGATTGCAGCGCAGCAGCGGCTCGAGCATCAGCACGAGCGGATATTTGCCGCCCTTGATCTGGCTGGAAATGGCGTGACCAGCAATGCGAAGGGCGGGGCCAAGGGGAAGGGACAAGGGGGCTTACTCCAAACAGGGCATTACGCGCGGGCGCGGGCGGCATCACCCGCCCGGCGCAGGGCCGCAGGCAGGCTGAACGACACGTTTTCGCGGGTGCCGTCAAGCTCTGAGACGGTTATTTTTCGCGTAAGGGCGATTGCGGCAATCACATCTTCGACCAGTTCCTCGGGCGCGCTGGCCCCGGCGGTGATGCCAAGGCGTTCCACCCCGTCCAGCCAGTCCATCGACACTTCGCTGCCATCGCCCACCAGCCATGCCGGTTTGCCCAGAGCCAGCGCCACATCGCGCAGCCGGTTCGAATTGCTGGAATTGGCCGCGCCGACAACGATCAGCGCATCGCATTCCTCGACCAGCGCGCGCACGGCATTCTGGCGGTTTTGCGTGGCGTAACAGATGTCGGATACGTCGGGCCCGGCCACATCGGAAAAACGTTCGTGCAGGGCGGCAATCACCCCGCGCGTATCGTCCACTGACAGGGTGGTCTGCGTCACATAGGCAATCGGCGCATCATCATCGAGCGGCAGGAACGCCACATCCTCTGGCGTTGCCACCAGATGGACCGGCGCGGGAATCTGACCCAGCGTGCCGACGACTTCGGGATGGCCTTCATGGCCGATCAGAACCACATGGCGTCCGTCGCGGGCAAATCGCCCGCCGTGCAAATGCACCTTGGTCACCAAGGGGCATGTCGCGTCATAAACCGGCAGGCTGCGGCTTTGCGCTTCCTGCTCGACGCTTTGCGGCACGCCATGGGCGGAAAACACGGTGACGGCGCCGGCGGGCACTTCATCGAGCTCTTCGACAAAAATAGCGCCCATGGCACGCAACCTGTTCACGACATGCGCGTTATGAACAATCTCATGGCGGACATAAACCGGCGCGCCATGCATTTCGAGAGCGCGTTCCACAATGCGAATCGCGCGGACAACCCCTGCGCAAAATCCGCGCGGCGATGCCAATTTGATGGAAAGAGGAGCTGCAAGCAGCAGAGCGGGGGAACTCTCAGTCGGCGTCAAACGGTTAACCCCTTTGTAACCTTGGATATCGCACCCTGTATCATAGGGTCATTGTAACCAATTCCGTTGACAGAGAAAAGCTTGCAGTAGCCTGAACCGGGGCTTCATTGCGCGCTCATCCCACTTGTTTTACGTATTGCTCATGCGCAAGGACGCGTCATGGCGCGCGGCACATGGGGCGTATATGGGAAAATGCCGATATATTCGGTCTGGAGTTGGCATGACGGTTGGATTGAACATGACGCGTAAATCGGGATTCGCATCGATCAAGGCGGCTTTGGCGCTGGGCGTTCTGGCGCCGGTTTCGGTTTTGGCGGTACCGGGCGTGGCTTTCGCACAGGCCGGTGATCCGGCGGCACAGACGGTTGAGGCTCTCAACGCAGGCCTGATCGCGACGATGAAGGCGGGCGGCGGTCAGGCCGGGCGCGCCCGCGTGATCGGTCCGGTTGTTGACCGTGCGTTTGATATTCCCGCCATGGCGCGCCTGTCGGTCGGCCCGCCCTGGACAACCTTTTCGCCGCTGGAACAGGCCAATGTGATTGCGGCCTTTCGCGCGATGACGGTGGCTCAATATGCCGCCAATTTCGACAGCTATTCGGGCCAGAAGATCACCATGGTCGGCGGCGTGGAGACGCGCGGCACGGACAAACTGGTGCGCACGCAATTGACCGGCGCGGGCACGAATGAATCGCTCAACTATCGCCTGCGGGAAAGCGGGGGCCAGTGGCGAGTGATCGACGTGTTCTATCGCAATGCGATCAGCCAGATCGCCACGCGCCGTTCCGATTTTGCCAGTGTGATTTCCAAGGGCGGCGCGGCCGCTCTGGTCGGTCACCTTAACCGATTGGCCGCCAATCCGAAGTAAGGGCGGCGGTATAGAGTGAATGGACCTCGGCATGCCCATCGGCGCGCCGGGGTTGTTCATTTCGGCCCCGACGGCCCCATGAAATAGCGCAGGGCAAAGTGGATCGTCTGGGGCTTTGCCTCATGCGTGATGACCGCGTCGCGCCATTTGGGCGGGCCGAACACGATCTTGGCATCGCGGGAAAAACCTACGCCTTCCTTGGGGATGCCGATGAAGTTCTGATCGACCTTCTTGTTGCCATTCTCGTCCTGAAACGCCTGTGCCGCCCATTCGCCGGGGGGCACATTGGCAAAGGTCACGCTGGTCGAACCCTTTTGCGACGGGGCCGAGCTTTCCAGCAGGCAGTCATCCTTCAGGAACGTCTTTTGCGGGCAGAGCGCAACATGCACCCGGCCCACATTGGACCGCACATTGTCCACGACCACCGTCAAAGGCGCGCCGTTGGCGGCAGGCTCCGCGGCCGCTGCCGCCAGCGTCAGAACTATCGCGGCAAGGCTCAAGCGCGAACCTCGCCCACGATGTCGGCGCCGATCACATCGGCATCGTTCCAGCGCAAAGCTTTCAGCACCGTTTCCACAATATGCGGCGCGTTGAGGCCCGCCGTATCGTATTGCTTGTCGGGCGCATCGTGGTCCTGAAACACATCGGGCAGACGCATCGTGCGGATTTTCAGCCCGCCATCGGTCAACCCTTCGTCGCTGGCCAACGTCAGCACATGCGAACCAAGGCCGCCGATGGCGCCTTCCTCGATGGTGACGACCACTTCATGCGTCTTGGCCAGACGGCGGATCAGTTCTTCGTCCAGCGGCTTGGCAAAGCGCAGGTCGGCAACGGTGGTGGGCAGGCCCTTGGCCTCCAGCACTTCAGCCGCCTTGACCGCCTCGGCCAAGCGCGTGCCGAGGCTGAGGATGGCGATCTTGCCTGCTCCGCCCCGCACGATACGCCCCTTGCCGATCTCCAGCTTTTGCGGAACCGCGGGCATTTCCACGCCCACGCCATTGCCGCGCGGATAGCGGAAGGCAATCGGCCCGCTGTCATGTTGGGCCGCCGTATAGGTCATATGGACCAGTTCGGCCTCATCAGCCGCCGCCATCACCACGAAATTGGGCAGCGAGGCCAGATAAGTGATGTCAAACGTGCCCGCATGGGTCGCGCCATCGGCGCCGACAAGGCCCGCGCGGTCAATCGCGAAACGCACCGGCAAATTCTGAATCGCCACGTCATGCACGACCTGATCATAGGCGCGTTGCAGGAAGGTGGAGTAAATCGCACAGAACGGACGCATCCCCTGTGCGGCAAGACCTGCGGCAAAGGTCACGGCATGCTGTTCGGCAATGCCGACGTCAAAGCTGCGGTCCGGGTGCGCCTTGGCGAATTTGTCGACGCCGGTGCCCGACGGCATGGCGGCGGTGATCGCCACAATCTTGTCATCGGTATCAGCGATTTTGGCCAGCGTTTCGCCAAAGACGTTCTGATAGGCGGGGGCCTTGGCCGGGGCCTTGACCTGTTCGCCGGTGATGACGTTGAATTTCTGGACGCCGTGATATTTGTCCGCCGCCGCTTCGGCCGGGCCATAGCCCTTGCCCTTTTGCGTGACGACATGGATCAGGCACGGGCCGGCGGCGGCATCGCGGACATTTTCCAGAACCGGGATCAACTGTTCCAGATTGTGTCCGTCAATCGGGCCGACATAATAAAAGCCCAATTCCTCGAACAGCGTCCCGCCCATGACCATGCCGCGGGCGAATTCGTCGGTCTTGCTGGCCGCGCGCGAGAGCGGGGCGGGCAGGTGGCGCGAAACCTTCTTGGCAATTTCGCGCAGTTCAAGGAACGGACGCGAGGACACCAGACGCGCCAAATAGGCCGAAAGCCCGCCGACGGGCGGCGCGATCGACATATCATTGTCGTTCAGGATTACGACCAGACGGTTGCCTGCGGCCTGCGCGTTGTTCATCGCCTCATAGGCCATGCCCGCGCTCATCGAACCATCGCCGATGACGGCAATCGCCTTGCCGGGCTGATCGGACATCTTGTTGGCCATGGCAAAGCCGATGGCGGCTGAAATCGAGGTGCTGGAATGGGCCGCGCCAAAGGGGTCGTATTCGGATTCGCTGCGCTTGGTAAAGCCCGACAGGCCGCCCGGTTGGCGCAAAGTGCGGATGCGGTCGCGGCGACCGGTGACAATCTTGTGCGGATAGGCCTGATGGCCCACGTCCCAGATCACCTTGTCACGCGGCGTGTCGAACACGTAATGCAGCGCCACGGTCAATTCGACCACGCCCAGACCTGATCCCAGATGGCCACCGGTCTGGCCAACGGTATGGATCATTTCCTGGCGCACGTCATCGGCCAGTTGGCGCAATTCACCCATGGACAGGCCACGCATATCCGCGGGCACCTTCACTCGATCGAGGATCGGCGTCTTCAGTTCAGCTTCCATGCCCCAGCCTTACACAGGTTCAAGCGCCCTGTCGATTGACCGCATCGCATTTGCGGCGGGCGATTGTTGCAAGTGGGATATGGGAAACACAGGTACAGGAAAAAATGCGTCTGTCCCCTTGATGCACTTGTTTTTCCTGTTTTGGTCAAGGACATGGCGGATAAAGGTGCCTCATCCCTTCGGCCAGCTATGCAATGGGGGCATTGTGCCGTTAGGCATTGGGCAAAAGCACAAGAATATTCGTAAGGGGATCGAGGATGAAAATGCGCGCGCCGGTATCGCGAGCCATGTTGTTGGCCAAAGCCGCCCTGATACCGGCACTTTTGCTGCCATCGGTGGCGCAGGCTTCTGATGAAGAAGCCAATTCGCCTATTATCGTGACCGGAACCGGTTTGGGCGCCGCCCCTGCTGTGCCCGCCTATTCCTCGCGAGAGATCGACCGGGAAACGATCACATCCTCGGCGTCGGGGCGGATCGAGGATGTTTTGGCCAATGTGGCGGGTTTTCAACAGTTTCGTCGCAGCGACAGCCGTTATTCCAATCCTTCGGCACAGGGCGTGACGCTGCGCGCGCTGGGCGGCAATGCGGCGGCGCGGACCCAGGTGTTGCTCGACGGTGTGCCGATGGCCGATCCGATGTTCGGGTCGGTGCCGTGGAATGCGATCACGCCTGAACGTCTGGGTTCGATCCGGGTGACGCGGGGCGGCGGTTCGGGGGCTTTCGGTTCGGGCGCGGTGGCCGGGACCATCGAACTCAACAGCGCGGGCCGCGACGCGATGGGCCTGTTTTCGGGCGAGGCTTTGGCCAATGATCGCGGTGAAACGACGGTGTCGGGCGCGTTGGCCCCGAAACTGGGCGCGGGTTTTGCACAGGTTTATGGCCGGTGGGATCGGGGCGACGGTTTCTGGACCACGCCGGAAAGCCAGCGCGCGGGCGCCAGCGTCAAATCGCGCTACGACAGCTGGTCCGTGGGCGCGCGCGGCGTGGCGCCGATTGCCAATAATGTCGAGCTTCAGGCCCGCGTGATGGCCTTTGACGATCACCGCACCCTGCGCTTTGCCGGCGCGGTCAGCCATAGCAGCGGCGAGGATTTCTCTCTGCGTCTGGTGGGCCGGGGCAAGTGGCAGTTTGATGCGCTGGCCTATATTCAGGATCGTGGTTTTTCCAATGTGACCGTGTCGGCCACCACCTTCCGCCCCAGTCTGGATCAACGCCGCACCCCGGCCACCGGCCTTGGCGCCAAGGTGGAAATCCGCCCGCCGGTCGGGCCGGACCACCTGCTGCGCATCGGCAGCGATTGGCGCAGCGCCAAGGGTGATTTGAATGAAATCGCCTATAACGCGGCCACGGGGGCGGTCACGGCCTATCGCTGGGCGGGCGGGCGCAATGATGATCTGGGATTCTATGCCGAGGATGACTGGAAACTGGGGCCGCTGACGCTGACCGGCGGGGTGCGTGCGGACCGATGGAGCGTGAATGCGGGCTATTTCCGTCAGGCCAATGCGACCGGCACCATCACCATCAACAACGCCTATGCCCCGCGCAGCGATTGGGCGGTGACCGGGCGCGGCGGGGCTTTGCTCAAGGTCGCGCCGGGGCTGGAACTGCGCGGATCGGCCTATACCGGCCTGCGTCAGCCCACGATCAACGAACTCTATCGCAGCTTTACACTGGTGGCTTCGGGCGTGTCGACCGTGACCAATGCCAATGCGGCGCTGGGCAATGAAATGATGGAAGGCTATGAGGCGGGCGTCGATTTCACGCCCGTTCCGGCGCTGAAACTATCGGCGACCGCCTTTTACAACCGCGTGGCCCATGCCATCGCCAATGTCACCACGGCCCAGACCGCCACGACGATCACCCGCGTGCGCCAGAATGTCGATGCGATCCGCGCGCGGGGGCTTGAATTTGCCGCTGCCCTCGATCTGGGGCGGATCAGCCTGGATGGCAGCCTAGCCCTGACCGATGCGGTGGTGCGGGCCAGCGGGGCGCAGGCGGGCCTGAATGGTATGCGCCCCGCGCAAACCCCCAAGATCGCCGCCAGCGCGACCGTGACATGGAAACCGCGCGACGGGTGGCAGGGGGCCTTGGTCCTGCGCCATTTCGGGTCGCAATATGAGGATGACCTGCAAACCTATCTGATGCCATCGGCCACCACCATCGGCGCTTTTGTTCAGGCCCCCTTGGGTCGCGGCGTCAGCTTTGTCCTGCGCGGGGAAAATCTGGCCAATGTCACCGTCATCACCCGCAATCAGGCGGGCAGCATGGATATTGGCGCGCCGCGCACCGTCTGGGCGGGCCTGCGTTTCGGGCTGAAGTAATTGGGTTGAAGTAAGGCGGGATGGCGGGCATGGGAGGTTCCATGTCCGCCTTCACCCTTAATGGCCATCCGGTCGATCTGCGCATGGATGTTCAGACGCCCTTGCTCTGGGCCTTGCGTTGCGGGGCCAATCTGACGGGGGCGAAATATGGCTGCGGGACCGGCGAATGCGGGGCCTGTATGGTCATGGTCGATGGTCAGGCCTTGCCCTCATGCCAGATGACCTTGGCGCAGGCCGAGGGGCGCGCCATCACCACGATTGAGGGCCTCGGCCGCGACCGATCCCATGCGGTGCAACAGGCGCTGGTGGCCGAAGGCGCGATCCAATGCGGTTTCTGTACGCCCGGTATCGTGATGGCGGGGGCGGCGCTTCTGGCCGCCAATGCCGACCCCAGCGCCGATGACATTGCCAAGGCGATGACCAACCTGTGCCGTTGCGGCATCTATCCCCGGCTGGTCCGCGCGATCCAGCGCGCCGGGCGGGTGATGCGGGGCATGGAAACCATCGCCGCGGTGCCTCCTCCGGGCGGCGCGCAACAAAGGAAGAACCCATGAAAGCCACGATCTGGCACAATCCGGCCTGCGGCACATCGCGCAAAACATTGGCGATCCTGATGGAAACGCCCGGTGTCGATGTCACCGTGGTTGAATATCTCAAAACCCCGCCCGGCGCCGCCAAGCTGGCCCAGCTCTATCGCGACGCGGGCATGACGCCGCAACAGGGCCTGCGCCTGCGCGGGACGGACGCGGTGGAACGAGGCTTGCCCGATGCCGAGGACGCCGCCGTTCTGGCCGCGATGGAGGCCGAACCCAAGTTGATCGAGCGGCCTTTGGTCGAAACCGACAAGGGTGTCCGCCTATGCCGCCCACAGGATCTGGTCCATCAGATCCTTTGAACCGCATCCGTGAACGCGCCGTGACGGTGGATTACTGTCCCGTCCCGACGCAGTTTGCGGCAAATCTTGCGCAAGGCGGCTTGCCAAGCGCTTGCACTTTTGCAAACCATCCATCAGACGCGGATGTCTAGGGTAGGGATTTGACACGAGCATGACAACCGAAATGGCCGGACAGGCGCCGCTTGCCAAAGTGAAAAGCAGGCTGAAGCGAGCCTTGGGGCCGTGGGGAGTTTTCTTCGAAGGCTTTCTGAAAAATCCGGTGATGGTCGGCTCGATCGTGCCTTCCTCGCGATTTACCATCAATCGCGTTCTGTCCGCGGTCGATTGGGACAATACCAAGCTTTTCGTGGAATATGGTCCGGGCGTGGGCACTTTTTGCCAGCCAGTTCTGGATCGCCTGCGCCGTGACGGCACGTTGCTGGTGATCGACCTCAACCCCGATTTCATCGAATATTTGCAGCACACGATCACCGACAGCCGCTTTGTCGCGGTTCACGGTTCGGCCGCCGATGTCGAGGAAATCGTGCGCGCCCATGGCCATGAAAAGGCCGATTATGTGATTTCGGGCCTGCCCTTTTCGACTCTGCCGCCCGGCGTCGGTCCGGCGATTGCCAGCGCGACCTATCGCGTGCTGCGCAAGGGCGGGGCTTTCCTTGTTTATCAGTTTACCCCGCGCGCGGGCGATTTCATGGCCCAGTTCTTCAATCGCATCGACAAGGGGCTGGAATGGATCAACGTCCCGCCCTGTTTCCTGTTCTGGGGCTGGAAGGACGAGGATTGATCCGGCGCTGATGCGGGCGCGAGGGGCGTGCCCCTCGCATCCTCACGATTATTCAAACGTCGCGCGAATATCCTCAACCGTAGGCCCGGCCAATTGGCGGTGGATCGCCGCCATCAGCGCCGCAATGTAAAGCGTGAATATCGCGGCCAGCAGCGATGAAACGATGGCCGAAACAATTCGGCTGGTATCCGGCCCGCCCGCCAAAGCGCCAATCGAACCGCCGATGGAAACCGCCGCCAGGCTGATCACCAGCACGACCACGCCCACCAGAACGGCAAAACCGATCAGGCGCCAGAAATTGCCCCGCGTGATCGCCCATGACCGTTGCAGCGCCTTGATCGGATTATAGACCCGTTCGACCGCCACCACCGGCGCGACCAGCGACATGCGGACATAGGCGCCCAGCGCCAGCACCCCGACGATCACCATGCCCAGCGCGGCCACTGCGGGCTGATTCGCCAGCCCCAGCACGCCGACCAAACCGCCGCCCAGCACCACCACCGCCATCGCCAGCAGCAATTGCGCGCCAATATAGGGAAACACGCCCTTGGCCCCCAGCGAGAGCGCTTGGCCCACGGTGGGGCGGGTGCGGTCGGTGAACAGGGTCAATATGCCCAGAATGCCCGCCGCCTGAACCACCAGCATGGGGATCATGAAGGGCATGGCTTTGCTGTAGAATTCCTCGATTGCCTGCATCGATTGGGCGGGCGACATGCCCTGTGCGGCGGGCGGATCGGGCATCAACAGGGTAAAGGCCAGACGGGGCAGCAGAAAGAACACCCCCGCCATCGCCAGCAGAACATCCCGATTGGCCCGAATCGCCGCATGGGCCGTCCGCCAGGCCAGATTGCTGTCAAAACGCATGGGGTACTCCTCTTGCGCCGAATGCGGCGCATCTGCCCCCTTGATAAGCGGAGCGGATTGCCCCACGCAAGAATCATGGTCATGCAAGATGCAATCAAAGCCGAGATTTCGCTGGATAATGGCGTTGCCGTGCGCCGTGATTACGCCCAGGTGTCCTATCGCGATGCTCTGGAGTTTCAGACCGCGCGCAATAGCGCCATTTATGAAGGGCTTGCGCCGGACCTGATCTGGCTGCTCGAACATCCCCCGGTCTATACCGCGGGCACCAGCGCGCAGCAGGCCGACATGCTGGACCCCCGGTTCGAAGTGGTCGAGGCGGGGCGCGGCGGCAAATATACCTATCACGGGCCGGGACAGCGGATCGGCTATGTCCTGATCGACCTGAAACAGAGGGCGCGTGATGTGCGCGGCTTTGTCCATGCGTTGGAAGGATGGGTGATCGACACATTGTCCGATTTCGGCGTAGAAAGCTGGCGCAGCGATGCGGGCGTGGGCATCTGGACCCGCGACATTGACGGGACCGAGGCCAAGATCGGCGCCATTGGCGTGCGCATTCGCCGCTGGGTGACGATGCATGGGTTTTCGGTCAATCTGAACCCGGATCTGTCGCATTTCACCGGCATCGTTCCTTGCGGCATTGCGGAAAAGGGCGTGACCTCGCTGGAACGTCTGGGCATTTCGGTGACGGCACAGCAATGGGATGACGCATTGCTGGCACGGGCCGGACAATTTCTGGCCAAGCTGGAGCAGGCATGCCCGGTTGAGGCCGCACCCACCAAGCCCGAAGGGGAACAGGCATGAAGCGCGCCGTTACGATCCTTGCCCTCACGCTGGCGCTTGGCGGATGTTGGGGCAAGAAGGCCAACAAAGCCGAGGATCAGCGCACCGCGACGGGCCAGATCCTGCCCGGATCGACCAGCGATGCGATGATTGCCTATGACGCGCTGACCTCGCGCGCGCCCTTGGCCCCGCGCGCCGCGCCGGTGCAGGCCAGCAGCGCCGCGCCCGAAACCCCCGCCGCAGACGATGCGAGCAGCGCCGAGGAATAAGCCCTACGCCGAATACCGGGGCGCATCGCGCCGCGTTCTGCGCTAGGCCATGTCTATGAACACGCAAACTTCATGGCAATGGCGGCACCTCCTTGCGCTGGTGGGTGGCAATCTCATTCTTGCACTGGGGCCGTGGAGCGTACGTCTGGCCGATACCGGGCCGGTGTCGGCGGGGTTTTGGCGTCTGGCGCTGGCGGTGCCGGTGCTGGCCATTCTGGCGCCCGCGACGGGGCAAAGTCTGGTGCTCAACCGCAAGGCCTTGCTGGCCATGCTGGGGGCGGGGGCCTTTTTCGGGCTGGATCTGGCCAGTTGGCATCTGGGGATCGAGCGCACGAAAATGGCCAATGCCACGTTGTTCGGCAATTCGGGCAGTTTGATCCTGATGGTGTGGGGTGTGATCGCGATGAACCGGCGCCCGTTTCGCGGCGAATGGGTGGCGATGGGGGCGGCTCTGGCCGGGGCGGTTTTGTTGATGGGGCGCAGTCTGGAACTGGGGTCGCGCACCTTGGCGGGCGATTTGTTCAGCGTCGCGGCGGGGCTGTTCTACGTCGCCTATCTGCTGCTTTTGCAACATGCGCGGGCCAGTCTGGGCAATTGGTCGCTGCTGTTCTGGGCCTCTCTGGCGGGGCTGCCGGTGATCCTGCCCTGCGCTCTGGCCATGGGTGAGCCTTTCTGGCCCGGCACGCATGGGGGGCATTGGTGGCCTCTGATCGTGCTGGCCATGGGCAGTCAGGTCGTGGGGCAGGGTTTGCTGGTCTATGCCCTGCGCCATTTCAGCCCGATCATGATCGGCATGGCGCTGCTGACCCAGCCCGCCGTCGCTGTTGCGGCGGGCTGGGCGGCATTTGGCGAGACGCTGACCATATGGGACGGAGTGGGTATCCTCTTGGTCAGCGCCGCGCTCGTGCTGGCCAGGCTTGGAGCCGCCAGCGATCAGGCCGAATAGGGCGGAAAGCTGGTATAGCCTTCTGCGCTATTCCCGTACCATGCCGAAGGATCGCCTCCTTCGGTCCATGGGTGCCCATGGGCGATACGGTCGACCAGATCCGGATTGGTAATGAATGGCCGCCCGAAAGAGATGGCGTCCGCCTCGCCCTTTTCAAGAGCCTGCGCGCCGCTTTCCAGCGTATAATCAGCATTATCGACGATGGGGCCGGAAAAGATCGTCTTCAAATGCGCGGCGCGGCGCGGACCGATGCCCGACCCGAATGTTCCATTGGGCAGCGGGTCACGCATTTCAAGAAAACCGATCTTGAGATCGTCCAGCACCTTGGCCGCATGGTCGAACAGGGCATAGGTGTCGCTGTCCTCGACGCCCTGAATGCCGTCATTGGGCGAAAGACGGACCGAGACGCGCCCGGCGCCCCAGACGCGGATCAGCGCCTCTGTCACTTCTTTCAGCAAACGAGTGCGGTTTTCGATTGAGCCGCCGTAATCGTCAGTGCGCTGGTTCGTGCCATCGCGCAGGAACTGGTCGATCAGATAGCCATTGGCGGCGTGAAGCTGGACGCCATCGAAACCGGCTTCCTTGGCCAGGCGCGCGGCATTTTCATAATCGGCGATCAGACGGGGGATCTCATGCGTTTCCAGCGCGCGCGCCTGCACATAGGGCTGCTTGCCCTGATAGGTATGGGCCTCGCCCGGCGCGGTGGTGGCGCTGGCCGATACGGGTTGGATGCCGTGGAGCTGCGGGTGCGACACGCGACCCATGTGCCAGAGTTGCAGGACGATACGCCCGCCCGCATCATGGACGGCCTGCGTCACCTGTTTCCAGCTTTGCGCCTGTGCCTGATTCCAGATGCCGGGGGCATTGGGCCAACCGCGCCCTTCGGGGCTGATGGCGGTGGCTTCGGAAATGATCAGGCCCGCGCCGGCGCGCTGGGCGTAATATTCCGCGATCAGAGGATTGGCCAAACCTTCGCGGTCCGATCGGCCACGGGTCAGCGGGGCCATCAGGATGCGATTGGGGGCGGCGATGTCGCCAAGGGCGATGGGGGAAAGCAGGGGGTTTGTCATGCGGCTGATGTTGTGGCGCGGCATGACAATTTCCAGTGCAAGCAGTTCTTTTGCAGACCCAAGAATCATTTGCGGGGCGCATTGTCTGAAAATCCGCCAAAAGAGGCGGATTTTGTCCGGCACCGGCCCACTCCCCCGGCCCTGCCACCCATTAAGTGTACCCTGTGGGTGGCAGGGCCGGGGGAGTGGGCCGGTGCCGGGGCGTGACACGGATGTGTCACGCCAACAGCATTACGCGGCCAGATCAAACGGCGCGATTTCGCCCGACAGGTACAGCTTCTTGGCCTTGGCGCGCGAAAGCTTGCCCGAGGACGTGCGCGGCAGGGTGCGCGGCGGCACCAGTTCGACAATTGCCGGATGGCCCAGAATCGCGCGCACCTTTTCGGCCACGGCATTCTTCAGCTTCAGGCGTTCCGCCGGGTCGGACACGCGGCAATGGACCAGAACAGCGGCGGTTTCCTCGCCCGTGTCGGTTTCAAGGCTGAAAGCGGCAATGTCGCCCTGATGGAAACCGGGCAATTGTTCCACCGCCCATTCGATATCCTGGGGCCAGTGGTTCTTGCCGTTGATGATGATCATGTCCTTGGCACGGCCCACGATGAACAGATAGCCCTCGGCGTTCTGATAACCCATGTCGCCCGTGTCCAGCCAGCCATCGACAAGGCAGGCCGCCGTCGCTTCGGGATCGCGGAAATAGGAGTGCATGACCGACGGCCCCTTGCACCAAACTTTGCCGATTTGATGATGGGGCAGAACGCGGCCCGAACCGTCACGGACCTCGATGGCCATATCCAGCACCGGCTTGCCGCAATTGACGATGGCGCGATAACGGGCCGGGCGCGACAGATCGCGCGGCTGGCCCGACAGGCGTTCTTCCTCGACCAGCTCGACGCGGATGCCTTCGCCCGGCGGCATGATCGTCACCGACAGCGTGGCTTCGGCAAGGCCATACGAAGGCAGGAAGGCGCTGGCCTTGAACCCGGCGGGGGCAAAGGCGTTGACAAAGCTTTGCATCACATCGGGGCGGATCATGTCCGCGCCATTGCCCGCAAGGCGCCAGCGCGACAGGTCGAAACGCTGCGCCACATTGGTCTGGCTGGAAATGCGGCGGGCGCAGATGTCATAGCCAAATGTGGGCGAATAGCTGACCGAATTGCCCGGATTGCGCGAGATCATGTCCAGCCATGCCAGGGGGCGGCGGGCAAAATCTTCGGTTTTGAGGTAATCGGTCGAAACCTGATTGGCGATGACCGACAGGAAGCAGCCCACCAGACCCATGTCGTGATACCACGGCAGCCACGAAACGCAGCGGTCATTGGGGTGGGTGGAAAATTCCATGGCCACGCCATGACCGCGCAGATTGTTCAGCAGCGAAGCATGGGTGACCGCGACGCCGTGGGGAAAACGGGTCGAACCAGAGGAATATTGCAGATAACAGATGTCATCGCCCGACGCCTGCGGCAATTCGACCGGCACCACAGCATCGGCGGCCAGAACGTCCCAGCTCAACCCCTCGCACGCACCGCCCTTGGCATTATGCGCCTGTGCGGCGGCAAGGCCCATATGGGCGATTTCGGGTGGATAGAAGAAATAGAGCGGATCGCTGCTGGCCAATTGGACGGCCAATTGCTCGATATAATTGTCCTTGCCGCCAAAGCTGGTGGGCAGGGGCAGCGGCACCGGCCATGCGCCGGCATAGATGACGCCGCAGAACAATGCGGCAAATTCAGCCCCCGTTTCGGCCACCAGAGCAATGCGGTCGCCCTTTTTGACGCCGCGCGCGATCAGGCGCTGGGCCATGGCGATGGCGTCTTCGCGCAATTCGCGGAACGGATAGGGGCGGATCAGATTGCCGCGCGGATCATGAAAGTTCAGCCCACGGGTGCCCTGCGCCGCATAATCAAGCGCTTCGCCAAAAGTGCCGAAATCGGCAAGGCGGCGCGGCAGATCGCAAGTGTTGGGCGTGGGGATCGGGGCGGCAATGGTCGCTTCGATCACGGCGGCGTCGGTCATGGTCTTATCCGTCTAGGGCTACGCCCCGGTAAAAGGGCATCAGAAACTGGCCCGCAAGTCGGGTGACGCGGGGGGTCCCCTTTGGGGCCGGACTGTGGCACGAATATGGCCGATGGATGAGATGGAACGCCCCAATCGCCGCAAACCGGCCCCCAAACCGCTCGATTCGGCGCGGATGGAGGAGATGGCGCTGGCCTATGTCGCCAAATTCGCCACCAGCGCGGGGCGACTGGGGGATTACCTGAAACGCAAATTGCGCGAACGCGGGTGGGCGGGCGAGGATCCGGCAGAGGCGCGAATCGAGGCGATCATCGCCCGTTTCGTCGATCTGGGCTATATTCAGGACGAAGCCTATGCCCGGATGAAGGCGGGCAGCCTGTTGCGCCGTGGCCTGGGCGGGCGACGCATTGCGCAGGCTTTGGGGCAGGCGGGAATTGATGAGGATATACGCACCGAAGTCATGCCGGGCGAATTTGCCGCGCGTGAGGCCGCTTTGGCCTATGCAAGACGGCGCGGGCTGGGGCCTTTTGCCCGCCGCGCGCCCTCGGACGATCCGGCCGAGCGCCGCGCGCGGCGGGAAAAGGAAATCGCCGCGATGATGCGTGCGGGCCATGGCATGGGCGCGGCGCGGGCCATTCTGGAATCGGGCGATATGGACGGGGCGCAAAGCTGGGTCGATGAAGCGCGCCCGGATGATGGCGACGAAGTGTAGGCCCTGCGCAAAATCGCGGTGGCAAAGCGGATTTGGGTTGCGCCCTTTGCTCTTGCGTTGCCCTATTGCCTTGGGCTAGGCGCAAACCTGTCCTTCGCTTGGCGGATTCTGTCCGCGGGCAGACCTGAATAGGGAAACTTGCGCAATGCTCTTCACCTGGTGGAACGGCTCCACTTTCGGCACCTGGCTCAACACCAAGTTTGGCGGCGAACAGGTTGGCACCGATTTTCAGGGTAACAAATATTACCGCTCGAAGAAGGTTGTGCCCGCCGGCACCAACAGCCCCTTTGCGGGCATGGAACGCCGCTGGGTGATCTATAACGGCGCCAATGATTCCAGCCGCGTTCCGGCCGAATGGCATGGCTGGCTGCACCATTCCTATGACGCCGTGCCGCAGAGCCATCTGCCGCCCGCCC
Organism: Novosphingobium sp. Sphag1I; assembly: GCF_056279125.1. Classification (NCBI taxonomy): domain Bacteria; kingdom Pseudomonadati; phylum Pseudomonadota; class Alphaproteobacteria; order Sphingomonadales; family Sphingomonadaceae; genus Novosphingobium; species Novosphingobium sp. Sphag1I. The sequence continues at coordinate 109,528 of NZ_JBWBQS010000001.1, forward strand.
GCATCTGGGAAACGGAATATACGCCCAACGCCACCGGCACGGCCAAGGCCCACCAGCCGCACCCCGAACTGCGCGGTGCGGGCAAGGCGAAGGCGGCTGGCTATGAAGCCTGGACGCCTGAAGGCTGATTGAAATCATGCGCCGGACTTTGTTGGTTGCTGGCGCATGCATGGCGCTTTCGGCTTGTGGCGGATCGTCCGAGCCGGAGGCGCAGGCCACCGACGTGCCCAAGGCCGTTGCCGGCAACAGCGCGGCGCAGGCCGTCGAAAACCAGTTCGGCACCCCGGTCAAGGATCGCGTGGCGACGCTGGGCCTGCTCAACAAGCGGAACAATGAGCAGCAGGATATCGTCCTGAAAGTGGGCGAGGCCAAGCGCGTGGGCAATGTGGTGGTGAAACTCTCCACCTGTGAAAAGACCCAGCCTTGGGAACGCCCGCAGGAAACCGGCGCCTTTGTTCAGGTCTTTGTCGAACAGCGCGCACAGGTGTCCGAACCCTTGCGCTGGCAAAAGGTGTTTTCGGGCTGGCTATTCCGCAATTCGCCCGGTTTGAACGTGGTGCAACACCCGGTCTATGACGTCTGGGTCAAGGATTGCGCGATGAACTTCCCCGGCGAGGAAGAGAATCCGGCCGATTTCGCCGCGCCCAAGAGCGCGCCAAAGGCATCGGGCAGCGAAAGCGCGCCGCCTGCGGCCGAGCCGACGCCCGCTCCGGTCGAACCCGCCATTCCTGATTGAGGGCGCAGATCGCGGATCCCCGGTTCCTTGGGCCGCATCGCATCGCGCAGCAGCGCCAGATAACGCTTTTGCGGGATCTCCACCGCGCCCAGTGAGGCAAGGTGGCTGGTTATGAACTGGCAATCGAGCAATTCGGCCCCGCCAAGGCGCATCGCCGACACCAGCCATGCCAGCGCCACTTTGGATGCGTCGGGCACGCGGCTGAACATGCTTTCGCCGCAAAATACCCGTTCAAAGCCAACGCCGTAAAGTCCGCCCACCAGCGCGCCATCGATCCAGCACTCGATCGAATGGGCATGTCCCAGCCGGTGCAATTCGCGATAGGAGGCCGCGATTCGCGCGCTGATCCATGTTTCGCCGCCATCATCCGATTCGGCGCGGCGCGGCGCGGCGCATGCCTCCAGCACGTCGCCAAAGGCCGCGTTGCAGGTGACGGTAAACCGCCCCCGCCGCAATGTCCGCGCCAAAGAATGCGAGACGCGAAACCCGCCCAGCGGCAGAATCCCCCTTCGCTTGGGCTCTACCCAGAAAATTTCCGGGTCATCACGCGAATCCGCCATGGGAAACACCCCGCCGCGATAGGCAAGCAGCAGCAGGGCCGGATCAATAAGGTCAAGATTTTGCGTGGTCACATGAACAGTCTAGCATCCTGTTCATCTTGGCGGAAAGAGGGAGAAATTGCGCAATCCCCGGCGTTGGTCGGACACCATGGAAAAAATCGAACATCATCATGCATTGACCGCTTGCCAAAGGCGTCATGCTCCCCTAGAGGCGCTGCACCCTGCAGGAGTGTAGCTCAGTTGGTAGAGCATCGGTCTCCAAAACCGAGGGCCGTGGGTTCGAGTCCCCCCGCTCCTGCCAGGGTATTCATGGAATTTTAGCCGCATCGGCAAATCCATATCCCCCAATAATCGCCGCCGATTTTGTCGTCCCGTCCATCGGGGACTTGCCAATCACCCCCGGTTGGCTAGGGGAGTGGGCAAGGGTCGCTTTTGGGGCATCTTTTCAACATGGGTGTGATGGATTCATCACCGGCGGCGCGCGCGGGTGAGAAGCGGGTTTACTGGTTCTCGGTTCTGCTGGCGCTGGCTTCCTGCTTGCCGGTGCTGGTCGCCCATTATCCGCAAATGAGCGATTATCCGGCCCATCTGGCGCGTTATGCGGTCATGCTGGACGGCGGACGCAGCGCGGATCTTTCGCAATATTACTCGTTCCACTGGGCGTGGACAGGCAATCTGGGTGTGGACATCCTGATCCGCCCCTTCGCCGCGATCTTTGGTCTGGAACTGGGCGGGCGAATCATCACGGGGCTGATTCCGCCGCTGACCGCGCTGGGGCTGATCGCAGTGGATCGGCAATTGCACGGGCGCGTGACGATTGCCTCGCTGCTGGCCATGCCTTTTGCATGGTCGCCGATGATGCTGATCGGCCTGCTCAATTACGCACTGGGTCAGGCGCTGGCGCTGTGGGCCTTTGCGCTTTGGGTGATGCTGGATCGGCATCGGACGATCTGGTGGCTGCGGGCGGCTTTGTTTGTGCCGATCGGTCTGGTGGTCTGGCTGTGCCATTTGTCGGCGTGGGGCGTGCTGGGCGTTCTGCTGTTCGGCTATGAAGTGGGCGCGGCCAAGAGTTTCGGGCGCAGTCGCTGGTGGGCCTTTGTCCGCCCATGGCCGCTGCTGGCGCCTTTGGTGGTGATGGTGCTGGTGCCGGGGACGGCGGGCACGTTCTCCTATGGCCCGTTCTGGTGGATCTATAAGCAGGCGATCTGGCTCAAGGCCATGCGTGATACGGTCTATGCGCTGGATTATCTGTCGCTGGTGGTCGTGGGGCTGGCCTTTCTGCTGGCCGCGGCCATGCGCAGGCTGGATGCGCGGCTGGGCTGGGCGGCGGTCATGCTGTTGATCATGACGATTGCCGTGCCGCGCCATATTTCCGGCGGGGATTATGCCGATTACCGGCTGGTCACGACGGGGTTGATGGTGTGCTGTCTGGCGATTCGCTGGCCTTCGGCGCCGCGCTGGGTCTATGTGCCGGTGGTGATGCTGTACCTGACGCGGCTGTTGATCACGACGCAGGATTGGCACGATGATTCGGCCCGGATGGAAAAGATCATGGCGGCGCTCGACCATGTGCCGCAAGGCGCCCGCGTGGCCAGCGCCGTGCTGGTGACGCGCGAGCAATGGCCGCTCAACCATTTCGAACATATCGGCGCCTATGCGGTGGTGCGCCGCCATGCGTTGGTGAACGCCAATTTCGCGGTGCCCCATGTCCATATGCTGCAATTGAAGCAGGGCGGGCGTGATTTCGACGATCCGTCACAGCGCCTGCTGCTGCATCACACGCAAAAGATCGATCTGGCCAATTTCGCTCCGGCGCAAAAGGCCGACTGGTTGTGGTATGTCGGCGACCGCGAACCCGACACCATGCCCGAAGGCGCGGTGGTCGTCTGGCGGGGCGAGGGCACTTTGCTGGCCAAGCTGAAACCGGCCCCCCTTGCAAAATAAGGCAACTGGGACTAGATCACCGCTATCTCCCGACATCGGAGCCTTGCAAAGCCCCTCCCGGACCTGATCCGGGGCGGCGCGGCGGCAATGGTGAAAGAGGTTTCGGGCTTTGTTCGAGGATCGGTTCGATGGAAGAAAAGAAAGCCAAGGTCTCTCCCGGAGAGTTCTTCAACCAGGTCAAGGTTGAAGCGCGCAAGGTCGTGTGGCCCAGCCGCCAGGAAACCATTCAGACCGGCATCTTCGTCGGCATCCTGATGCTGATCCTTGCGATCTTCTTCCTCGGTGTCGATTCGCTGTTCGGCTACATCGTGCGCACGCTGCTGTCGCTCGCCTAAAAACGCATAGGAAGTGTAAGTATGGCCCGCTGGTATATCATCCACGCCTATTCCGGCTTTGAAAACAAGGTCAAGGAAGCCATTCAGGCCGAAGCCGAACGCCTTGGTCTGGCCCAATTGGTCGAGCAGATCGAAGTGCCCTCTGAACAGGTCACCGAAGTCAAGCGCGGCAAGAAGGTCTCGGTCGAACGCAAGACCATGCCCGGCTACGTTCTGGCCAAGCTGACCATGAATGATGACGTGTACCACCTCGTCAAGAACACCGCCAAGGTCACCGGCTTTCTTGGCCACAATGGCAAGCCGCAGGCGATTTCCGAACGCGATGCGGCCCGCTATTTCGGCCACCGCGAAATCGTCGCCACCACCGTCAAGAAGCACGTTTCGGTCGATTTCGAAATCGGCGATTCGGTCAAGGTGCTCGACGGCCCCTTCAACAGCTTTACCGGCATCGTCGAAGAGCTGGATTTCGACAAGAACCGCGTCAAGGTTTCGGTGTCGATCTTCGGCCGCGCGACGCCCGTCGAACTGGATTTCGAGCATGTCGAACTGGTGAAGTAAGGCTTCTTCCAGTTTTGGCGATTGAAAAGGGCGGGGGATTTTCCTCCGCCTTTTTTGTGTTTTCAGGAAAGAGAAATGCGAGGGTCTAGACCCTCGCGCTCCCATTACTGTCTGCGTTGCATGTCGGGTTCGGCCAAGGGGTGTCGGACGCGGCGTTGAAATGATTAAGCCTGCGGCGCTTATGGCGTAACCTCGCCGCGCCGCAGGCTATAAAATCATCGTCCAAACCCGAGATGGCGAATTTCACGCCACCCCAGTAACGGGATTGCAAAGGGGGGGGGGGGCTTTGTGGTCGCATCGCTGATGCCAAAAACCGGTTCCCACTTTTTGGCGCGATGCTTTGGTCCCTTTGCCCGCCGGAGGCAAAATTACCTTGCCCCCAAATCCCCCATACCAACCGTACCGGCCGCCATCCCCAGCATGCGATCAAGGCTTTCCTTGGCCTTCAGACGCAGCCCTTCCTCGATCTCGATCCGGGGCGAGAGGTCGCGCAGCGAGATGTACAGCTTCTCCATCGTATTCAAAGCCATATAGGGGCAGATGTTGCAGTTGCAGTTGCCGTCCGCGCCCGGCGCGCCGATGAAGGTCTTGTTCGGGATGGCCAGTTGCATCTGGTGGATGATGTGAGGCTCGGTTGCGACGATCAGCGTGTCGGCGGCCATGTCCTTGGCATAGTTCAGGATGCCGCTGGTGGACCCCACGTAATCGGCATGATCGACGATGGTGGGCGGGCATTCCGGGTGGGCCGCGATGGGCGCGCCGGGGTGCTGGGCTTTCAGTTTCAGCAATTCGGTTTCGCTGAAGGCCTCATGCACGATGCACACGCCCGGCCAGAGCAGCATCTCGCGGTCGAACTTGCGCGAGAGATAGCCGCCAAGGTGACGGTCCGGGCCAAAGATGATCTTCTGGTCACGCGGGATCTGGGCCAGGATCTTTTCCGCGCTGGAACTGGTCACGATGATGTCGGACAGCGCCTTCACCTCGGTCGAGCAGTTGATATAGGTGAGCGCGATGTGATCGGGGTGCGCCGCGCGGAAAGCCTTGAACTTTTCGGGCGGGCAGGCGTCCTCAAGGCTGCAACCGGCGTTGAGGTCGGGCAGCACCACGGTCTTTTCGGGCGAGAGGATCTTGGCCACTTCGGCCATGAATTTCACGCCGCAAAAGGCGATGACATCGGCGTCCGTTTCGGCCGCCTTGCGCGACAGTTCCAGCGAATCGCCCACAAAATCAGCCAGATCCTGCAATTCCGGCTTCTGGTAATAATGCGCAAGAATGACCGCATTCTTTTCCTTGCGAAGGCGGTCGATTTCGGCGCGCAGGTCAAGGCCGGCAAGGCTGGCGCTCAGGGCAGTCATCATCACATCCCCTTGGGGTTCATTGTCTCGCCGTCCAGATAGGGATCCTTGCACCGGACCCCAAGGAAAATCTGCAATGGGCGGCGGATTTAACCCGCCATGACCGATGAGGGGCGCGCTGTTCAGCCAGCCAGAATCCAGAGGTCCTCTGAGGCGCCCTGCGATACAAGGCCGCGCTTTTGCAGGTCGAGCAAATGGGCCAGTACCGACCGCCCCGCCGCGCGGTGCAGCCGAACGTCCAGACCGGGGTACATTTGCGTCACCATGATTTCGATCGAGCTGGTGCCTGATTCCAGATGTTTAAGGATCTGGCGTTCGCGCAATCGGCGGTGACCGATCATTCCGCGCACCATCTGTTTGGGCTTGTCAATTTGCGCGCCATGGGCGGGGTAATAGACCCGGTCCTCGCGCTCGTGCAGCTTTTCCAGACTGATCATATAATCGGTCATGTCGCCATCGGGCGGCGAAACGACGGTGGTGGACCAGCCCATCACATGATCGCCGGTAAACAGCGCCCCGCTTTCCAGCAGGGAAAAGCACAAGTGATTGCTGGTATGCCCCGGCGTCGCCACGGCCATCAAAGTTGCAGATGGCAGGCGCACGATATCGCCATCCGCCATAATCGTGTCGGGGCGATAGGACGTGTCAAAGGCCGCATCGGCGCGTGGCCCGTCATCCTCCATGGTCAGTGGGGCGCACCCCATGATGGGCGCGCCGGTGGCGGCGGACAAAGGTGCTGCTCCGGGCGAATGGTCGCGATGCGTATGCGTGCACATGATGGCCAGAACCGGCGCATCGCCAATCGCGTTCAGCAAGGCGTCCAAATGATCGGCATCATCCGGCCCCGGATCGATCACCGCCATCCCGCGTGCATCACCCACCAGATAGGTCTGCGTGCCGGTATAGGTAAACGGGCTGGGATTATTGGCCAAAAGGCGCACCACCAGCGGTTCGAGTCGCTCGGTTTCGCCGGTGGGCCATGGGCGCGGGGGCATATTCATGGCGCAGCCTATGCCGTTTTGCCGCCCCCCTGTCGAGAGTGGCGGCAAGAGGGAGGATCAGGCCACTGCGCTGGCCAGACGGGCGCGCAATTGGTCAAGGGCGCGCGGCGCGCCGGGCGCGGTTTCGCGCCAGCTGCGATCGATGCGCAGCAGGCGTGCATAGAATTCCTCGGTCGCGGCGATCAACGTGCGGATCTTGGGCGAGAGCAGCGCCATCCGATCGGGATCAGCGGCGGGAAAATCGGGCGCCAGTCGGCCATAACGGCGCAATTGAAATTCGGACAGTTCGCCCATGAAATAGGCCCGATGGTTCAAAAGCCACGCCACCGCGTGCATCATGCGCGTCGTGGTGCGCAAGGCCTCGCAAGAGAGGGCGATCCGGGGCGCATCTTCCTGCGTTCCGGTTTCCTCGATGCGGCCCGACAGGTCAAAGGCGGCGCGCACCTCGTCCGACAGGACAAGGGCCTCGCAATAAAGCCCTTCGACGATTCGGGGGTTTATGTTGCTCGTGTGCTTCATGGTGATTTTGGTTAATCAAATGTTACACGTGGCCGCAATGCATCTTGGGGGTAACGCCTATCCCGTTTTGGGACATTCCAGAATCGGCACAACAATCCGGCCCAAATTGTCGAAAAAGATAGCGATTACGCGATGATGTCCGGGATCAGATAATCCTCGATCAACGAAATCTGATCCTTGAGCTTGAGTTTGCGCTTCTTGAGTCGCGCCAGTTGCATCTGGTCGCCTGCGCCCGAAAGGGTGAGCGCATCGATGGCGGCGTCCAGATCGCGATGTTCGATCCGCAGCGCCTCAAGCTTTTTGCGCATTTCCTCTTCGGTCACCAAAACTCGCTCCCGCCAAGGGTATCTAGCCGCTTGGTGCCTTGCTCTAATCGCGCGCGGGCCACGGGGCAAGGGGCCGGATCAATCCGCGATGAAATGAGTGCAAGGGTCGGGTCGTCGATGCTGAAAAACAATTTGCCGTGCTCATAAACGGCTTACCTAAAATTGTCACAATCGCCCCTTCGCAAGCGGGGAAAAGTGTGTTTCCCTTACGTCCTGATCACGGCGATGACAGCGATTCGTCCATGACCGCAGGAGGCATGGACAGCCTGGACCGACCAATGTCGCCGCGATCAGGCGGGCGTCTGCAGCGTCCGGTTAAAAAGGGGGTAGCCTGTGGTTCGTGCCACACGGTCTTTTCCTGCGGCCCGCGCACATGGGCCGGATTAAAAGGTCGCGATGGTTTTGAACCACTTTCAATGGCTTAACAGCCTATGGAGGAGAGTCCAAAATGGAAGCATCCCATATCAACGCCCTGCACAACAAGCACGCCGGTCTGGAACGCCGGATTGCCGAAGAACTGAAAAGTCCCCATCCCGACCCAGCCATGCTTCAGGCGCTCAAGCGCCACAAGCTGCGGATCCGCGACCAGATCGCGCATCATTGACGCAGCATTTCGGCGCAGCATCGATGGGCGGGAAGGCCCCGGCTGACGCCTGAAACCCAACCAACCCAAACAACAATCGACCCGATCCGGTCCTTTGCGCCGGGTCGGGTCTTTGCGCTGTGGCGATGGACCTGATTTTGCACCAACCGGCGCAAAAATAAGGCGCGGTGCATTTGCAAAAACCTGCATTTGGTCTAACCCCAATACATGACCACTGCACCCCTTGGCCCGACTTCGAATTCCAGCGCGGTGGCGGCCGCGCGCACCATTCTGACGCGTCTGCACGAAGTGATGGCGTCACGCAGTCATGCACAGGCCAAATTGAACACCGTGGTCGAAGTGATCGGCGAAAGCCTGCACAGCGAGGTCTGCTCGATCTATCTGCTGCGCGAAGGGATGCTCGAACTTTTCGCAACGCGCGGCTTGGCGCAGGAAGCGGTCCACGTCACCCGCATGGCGATTGGCGAAGGGCTTGTCGGCACCATCGCCTCGCGCGCGGAAACGCTCAATCTGGCCGAGGCGACCGCGCACCCGGACTTTTCATACCGCCCCGAAACGGGCGAGGACAAGTTCCACTCCTTTGCCGGCGTTCCGATTGTGCGCCGCGAACGTTGTGTCGGCGTGGTCTGTGTCCAGCATGTCGATCCGCGCCGCTATGAAGAGGTCGAGATCGAGGCGTTGCAAACCGTCGCCATGGTCCTGTCCGAACTGATCGCCAATGCTGATCTGGTGGACGAGGAAGAGGCCGCCGGTCTTGCCGCAGCATTGACCGGGCCGGAGCAGATGCGCGGGCTGACGCTGGTCAAGGGGCTGGCCAGCGGAGTGGCCGTCTATCACCAGCCGCGCATCAACATCGAACATATCGTCGCCGAGGATACCGAGGCCGAGCGTCAGCGCGTTTACCTCGCCTTTGACAAGATGCGCGAACAGATCGACCGCATGGCGTCGCAGGCCGAGTTCGGCAGCGGGGGTGAGCATGATGAGGTGCTCGATACCTATAAGATGTTCGCCTATGACGAAGGCTGGAGCCGCCGCATCAACGAGGCGATCGATTCCGGCCTGACCGCAGAGGCCGCGATCGAGCGCGTGCAGCAGCGCACCCGTATGCGGATGCGCCAGATCGACGACCCGCTGCTGGCCGACCGGATGCACGATCTGGAGGATCTCTCCAACCGCCTGCTGCGCATCGTGTCGGGCCAATTGGGTACGGCGGCCAGCATGGGCCTGCGTCAGGACGCCATCCTGATTGCGCGCAACCTTGGCCCTGCCGAACTGCTCGAATATGACAAGCGTCGCCTGAAGGGTGTGGTGCTGGAAGAAGGTTCGTTGACCGCGCATGTGGTGATCGTGGCGCGGGCGATGGGCATTCCGGTGCTGGGCCGTGTCAAATCTTTGCGGGGCAAGGTGCGCGAAGGCGATCAGATCCTGCTCGACGCGGATCAGGCGCTGGCCTTTGCGCGGCCCACCCGCGACATGGCGATCGCCTTTGACGAACGCTATGCAAAGAATCGCGAAAAGCAGGCCAAATATGCCGCTTTGCGCGATGTTGTGCCGATCACGCTGGATGGCGAACGCATTGCGGTCAACATCAACGCGGGCCTGCGCGAGGATATGCCCAACCTGCAATTGACGGGCGCGGATGGCGTGGGCCTTTACCGCACCGAGTTTCAGTTCCTGGTTTCCGCGACCCTGCCCAATCGTGAGCGCCAGACGCGGCTCTATCGCGAAGTGCTGGAATCGGCGGCGGGCAAGCCTGTGGTGTTCCGCACCGTCGACATCGGTGGGGACAAGAGCCTGCCCTATCTGCGCCATGACGAGGATGGCGAGGAGGAAAACCCGGCGATGGGTTGGCGCGCGCTGCGCCTTGCTCTCGAACGCGACAGCCTGCTCAAGGTTCAGGCCCGCGCCTTGCTCGAGGCTTCGGCGGGACGTGTGTTACAGGTCATGTTCCCGATGATTTCCGAACCATGGGAATTTGACGCCGCCAAGGCCGTGTTCGAGGGACAGCTCGCCCATTTGCGCAAGCTGGGCAAGACGCTGCCCGAAGCGGTCAAATATGGCGCGATGCTTGAAGTGCCCGCACTGGCCGAGGTGCTGGATATTTTGCTGCCCAAACTGTCGTTCCTGTCGATCGGAACAAATGACCTGACGCAGTTCCTGTTTGCCGCCGACCGTTCGAACCCCAAACTGGCCGAGCGTTACGACTGGCTTTCGCCCGCGATCCTGCGTTTCCTGCGTCGTATCGTGGCCCAGGGGCACGCGCATAATGTGCCCATGACCGTTTGCGGCGAAATGGGCGGGCGGCAACTGGAGGCGCTGGCTTTGCTGGGCGTGGGTATCCGCCGTTTGTCGATCACGCCTGCGGGCGTCGCGCCGATCAAGGACATGGTGCGCCGGGTCAATTTGTCCGAAATCCAGACCGCCATGGCCGGCTGGCTGGCCCAGCCGCCCGCCAACCTGCGTGAGGAAATGACCGCATGGGCGGCCCAGCGAGGGTTGATCGGCGATTGACGGAATGGGGCGGCACCATGGCGGGACTGCGTAATCGGGCGCAATATGCCTGTTAACCGACGCACATGGTGTCCATGCCTGTTGACTTTCCAAAACTTCCAGCGTTCTGTCCGGCGCGGGACGCATAGGATATCACGATTGTCATGAGTGCAGACGAGTCAGATTTCACCACCCCAACCAGCAGCTTGCCCGTCACCGCGGGACAGCGGTTGGCGGCCGCACGCAACGCGGCCGGGCTGAGCCTGGCGGAACTGTCTGCGCGGACCAAAATCAGCGAACGCCATCTGGGCGCGCTGGAGTCGGGCGATTTCGCGGCCCTGCCGGGGCGCACCTATGTTTTCGGCTTTACCCGCACCTTTGCCAAGAGCGTCGGGCTGGACCCGGCGGAATTGGCCGCCGCGATGGGGCGCGATTATTCGCGCTCGGCGCCCGAACCTGATCTGTCGGCCTCGGTGGCCTTTGCACCGGGCGATCCGGCGCGCGTGCCGTCGTCGCGCTTTGCATGGATGGCCGGTTTTGTGCTGCTGGTGGCGGCGGTCGCTGGCTTCATCTGGTGGCAGAACAATTCGACGCCCACCGACAACCTGCCCTCGCTGATCCCCGATGAAGTGCCCAGCGCCGTGCCGAGCGAGGCCGCCTCGGCCGCCGCCAGCGCCGCGCCCAGCGAAGCCGCATCCGCCGCGCCCACCGGCCCGGTCGTCCTGACCGCGCAGATGGACAAGCTGTGGATCAAGGTGTCCGACGCCAATGGCAAGCAGTTGATCCAGAAGCAGCTGGCCATGGGGGAAACCTACACCCTGCCCGAAGATGCCGCCGAGCCTCGCGTGTGGACCGGCCGCCCGGACAAGCTGGCCATCACCATCGGCGGTCAGGAAGTGCCTCCGATCAGCAAGGTGCCCGAAATCGTCAAGAATGTGCCGATTTCCGCCGCCGCCCTGCTGGCCCGCGGCAAGGTGGAGGCGAGTGCAACGCCCGCCGCAACCCCGGCGGCCAGCCCGATTCCCGGCGCGACCGCCACGCCTGTCGCCGCAACGCCGCGCCCGGTTCGCCGCTATCCCCGCCCGCGCCCCTCTGCCAATGCCGAGGCCGCGCCCGTGGCCGCAACCACGCCATCCACCGTTACGCCCTGACCCCCTCTCGACATCAGGGGGCTGCTTGCGGCACTGTGCGAACGGGGCATGGAACAACCGATGATCTAGGCCGCCTGTGATCGGGCGCGCCATGGGAGTTGAAGAAAGATGATGTACAAGCAGCGGATCAGGCTGGCCGGCGTTGCGCTGGCGGCCTTGCTCTGGACCGGCAGCGCCATTCCGGCGCAGGCGCAGGAAGGCACCGTGGGCGAAATCCGCATCCGCAAACTGGAGGCCGAAGTACGGGCGCTTCAGCGGCAGGTGTTCCCCGGCGGCGATACCAAGCTGTTTGGACAGCAGGCCGCCAACACGCCGGTAAACCCGGCCCCCGGCCCCGCCGAAGCGACCGGCCCGGTGGCCCCGGCGGCCAATACGGCGCTGACCGACATTCTGGCCCGACTTTCGGCGGTGGAGGCGCAGAACGCCCGCCTGACCGCGCAGGTCGAGGAATTGTCGAACCATGTGCGTCAATTGGACGCCGCCCGCGCGGCCGCCAATGCGCCGGTGGAACAGGCCGCGGCCACCAATGCGCCCGAACCGGCGCCGCCTGTGGCCTCTGAACCCGCGCCCGCGCCGCGCCCGGCGGCAACACGCCCGGCGCCGACCCCGGCACCTGCCGCCGCTCCGGCCAGCCGGGTTGCGGCGGTCAAGGCGATTGCCAAGCCTTCAACGGGTGACGCGGGCGAGGATGAATATTCCTATGGCTATAAGCTGTGGGAAGCCAAATTCTATCCCGAGGCGCAGCAGCAGCTGAAGCTCTATCTGGACCAGTATCCCAAGCACAAGCGCGTGAGCTATGCGCGCAACCTGCTTGGCCGCGCCTATCTGGACGATGGCAAGCCGCGTGAAGCAGCGCCCTGGTTCCTTCAGAACTATCAGGCCGACAAGAAGGGCGCCCGTGCGTCTGACAGCCTGCTCTATCTGTCGGCTGCGATGATTGAGCTGAAGGATATCAACCGCGCCTGTATCGCTCTGGGCGAATTTGCCGATGGTTATCCCGCCGATGCGGGGGGGCGTTTGAAATCGGTCTATGACGGCATTCGTGCCAAGGTAAAGTGCAACTGATCGCGGATCGTTTCACAAAAGACCTGGCGCAAGTCTGGCCCGAGGGCGCGCGTGACCCCCACTTGAAACTGGGGATCGCGGTGTCCGGCGGGCCGGATTCGCTGGGGCTTTTGCTCTTGGCTGCGGCGGCACGGCCCGGTGGGGTTTTGGCCGCGACGGTCGACCATGGTTTGCGCGTGGAAAGCGCGGGTGAGGCGGCGCAGGTGGCCGCGATCTGTCGCGATCTGAACGTGCCGCATCAAACGCTTTCCGTCACGGTTGAACCCGGCAATGTCCAGTCCGAGGCCCGCGCCGCCCGCTATGCCGCTCTGTCCGGCTGGATGGAGCGGGAGGGGATTGCCGCGCTGGCCACGGCGCATCATGCCGACGATCAGGCCGAAACGCTGGTGATGCGCCTTAACCGGGCCAGCGGTGTGGCGGGCCTTGCCGGGGTGCGTGAACGCGGCTGGGTGCCGGGGGGCGAACATTTGCTGATCCGGCCTGTTCTGGGCTGGCGGCGGGCCGATCTGGCGGCTGTGGTGGCGCAGGCGGGGCGGAGCGCGGCCGATGATCCGTCGAACCGCAACACCGCCTTTGACCGTGTTCGCGTGCGTCAGGCCTTGGCGGGGGCGGATTGGATCGACGTTGGCGCGTGGGCGCGCAGTGCGGAAAATCTGGCCGATGCGGATGCTGCGCTCGATTGGGCGGCGGATCGTGAATATGGCGCGCGGGTGGTGCGCGAAGGGCTGGGCGTCAACTATCGCCCCGCCGCCCCGCGCGCGATTGCCATGCGCGTCATCGCCCGGATTGTCGAAGAGATCGACGGCAGCCCTCCACGCGGGACCACGGTGGCACGGGCGTTTGAAAGCCTTCTGGCGCGGCAACCGGTGTCGATCGGCGATGTCATTGCCCGCCCCGGACCCGGCGTGTGGAGCTTTATGAAGGCCCCCAAACGCCGCGCTTAATCAACAAGCGAGTCCCCAAGCCCGACCTGTTTGCCCCGCGTGATATAGACCTTGTCGCCGATATGGACCTCGCCAAATACCTTTTTCGCGAATTCCAGCGGGACGCCGATACAGCCATGGCTGGCAAAACCGTTGCGCACATTGGTGGCGTGGATCGTGATGCCGTCATTGGTCAGACGCATCATATAGGGCATGGGCGCGTCATACAGGTTCGAGACGTGGTTCCTGTCCTTCTGGCTGATCGGAAACACGCCGGTGGGTGTCGGCTTTTCCTGCGTGCCCAAAAGGACGGCGGTGGCGCCGATTTCAAACCCGTTGCGGAATACCGACAGCACCCGCGCCTCCAGATCGACGGTGATGACCAAGGCGCCGGGGGGCACGCCATCCTCGTCCCATATCCATTGGCCATATTTGATCGGCCCGGAAATGGGCAGTATGCGCCGGATGACAAAGCGGCGGTCGGTGGGCGATGGGGTTGATGCGGGCATGACGCCGCCGCCCTTGCCGGGGCTGCGCATGCCGATGGTGGTGGCGGGCGTGTCGAAGCTGACCCCGCTGGCCGAGGCATAGGGATCGGGTAGGCCGGGCAATTGATGCGCCAGATGGGGCCGCGCCGCGATGACGACATCACGGGGCAAATGGGCGGTGCCGCGGCGTTCATCCGCCTCGATCAGCGCCAATCCGGCCAGTACGGCCAGGCCCAGCCCCCCCACCACGATCAGCGCACGCGGCGCCCCATAGGGATCGCGCATAGATTCAGGATGGGCGCCGACAGGCATGGGGACAGACTCACGAGCAAGGTTAAACGCTATGGTTAAAAATGCGTTACCTTGGCCGTGAATGCTAGGGGGGTGAGTGCCCCTGTGTCAGGATGGGACAGGCAGCAAACCCGCCCCATCCTGTTCAGAGATCAGCCGTGGGCGCCAAATTCATTGGCAATCGCCGTGCCGATGCGCAGGGCAAGGCCATAGGCGCGCTCGATCGGTTCGATATAGTCGCGGCGGATGACGCCATAACCATGGGCGGCGTCATCGGGGTAATCGGCCGGTTCATCCACCCGGAAATCGTCCAGGCTGGGGAAGCTGGTCGGGAAGGCGCGGCGCAGTTGCGCCAGCGCATCGTCGATGCGCAGCGTGAACACCATTTCCAGCACGTCCTCACGCGCAATGTCATTGGCGCGGCTGAATTGCGGCACCATGACCACGCGCAGGAACATATGCTGGAACAGCGCCAGGCGCAGCGCCTGAAGTACGCCGATCATCCGGCGGGTATGTTCGCGGTCGGGCAAAGGCGCCTCGTCCGGGATCAGCGCCAGAAGACGGTGTAATTTCAGCGCATCGACCCGCAGCCGCGTCGAGAGGCGGCGGAACACGCCCGCCCGATCATCGCCCGTCAGATATTCGGCCAGCGCGAGGCAGCCCTCGGAAATATGATCCTCATGCCCGCGATAGGGGCGGCTGGCCCAATAGGCGCTGTTGAACAGTTCGCCAAAGGCGGTCAGCGTCTTGATGCTGGCCAAAGCATTGGCGGCGCGGACAAGCCGCACGATCTGACGCCCGCGTGCCGAGGAGCGAAGGAGGCTGGCCAGTTCCTCATAATTGCCCTCGGCCGCGCTGCCCGCCCCGGCGATGATGTTCACCGGATAGCCCAGCTGTTGCAGTACCGCATTATGCGGGATCGCGCGGATTTGGCGCAGCGACATGGTGCGGTCGGAGGAAACGTCGCTCTGGCGGCGGCTCTTGCGGCTGCCGGTGTCGTTGAGCAGGCCAAGCCCGAAAGCGGTCAGCGCACGGCTGTAGGTGCTGCTCGACAGGTGCTGCTGCTGGACCCGGCGGATCGCGCGATAGAAGTCGAGGGACAGGTCCGTGCGGCGATAGAACGGGTCGGTCGGCGCATAGGGATCGGTTTCGGCAGGGGCCAGTTCGATAAAGCGCGTGAGCGTGGCCAGCGCCAGTTCCTCGCTGCCGAAGAACAGATAGCCGTCGCCGCCCTGAAAGCTGACTTCGGGTTCAAGCCGGATGCCCGCCCGCACGAAACGGCGGCGTGCCCATGGCGACAAAGGCCATGCCAGACGGTCCGCCATGCTGGCGGGATGAGCGCCGCGGCCCATGCTTTCGCCGTGTGTGTTAAAGATCAGCGCGGAAACGTCCGACAACTGGTTGGCGGTCATCGCCTCGGCCAGGCGCCCCTGAAGGCGTTCGATGGCCAGCGCCGCAGGGATTTGCCCCACAAAGCGCCCGGCATCGGAAAAGCCGGTCTGGATCGACACACGGCCACGTCCGCGCGCATAGGCCCGGTACGCCGGTTCGGCCAGCAGCGCATCAAGGAAGCGCCCACCATGTTCCAGCGCGGTTTCCGTCTCGAACAGGGGGGACACGTCCACCTTGTCCTCAATCCCGAACAGCTTGGCGAAATAGAGCGCGGCCAGCATCGTGGTGGGCTGTTCGCATTCGGCGACCAGCATGCGGATCGGCGTGTCGGCGTCCACATGGTGCAGGATCTGCGCCATGGTCAGGAACAGGCGGATCGCGGTGCTGTTTTCAATCGCCAGTGCGGCAAAATTGGTGCGCAAAACCTTGGCCGTGGCCAGCAGCTCGCGCATCTTGACCAGCGCGGCCTGGCTGGCCAGATCGAGGCGGCCATCAGGATCGATGCGGCGGCGGATGGCGTTTTGCAACTGGCTGGAATTCACGCGGAAATGCACCCAGCCCATGCCCAGCCCATCGGCCTGCATCGCGGCCACGGTGGTCAGCAGCACTTCGGCCACATCATCATCGGCGGTGGCGGCCATTGCCTCCAACTCGGCAATGATGCCCGACAGGCTGGTCATCTTGGCCGGATGATCGGCGGTCAGCGTGTTGGCGGCCTCGGACAGGGTCGCCGGGTCTTTCATGTCGCGCCCGAACAACGCGGCCATTTCCTCGGCCCGCTCGGCCCCGGCCAGCAGGCGCGTGGCGATGTCGGGCGCGGCCTCGGCCAGATCGGCGGCATAGGCCGACAGGCGCTGGGCCTTTTCCATCAGGCGATAGCGGATGCAGGTGTTCCAGCCGATGTCGGTCCGCCCGTCCATGTCGTAACCGACCCACGAGGCAAAGCGGATCGGCATCGGGCGCAACGCCCGCCATTGCTGGGGCCAACGGGCGCGGGCGGTGTTGAACAGCGTCTGGGTGATCTTCGCCCTTGCGCTATGCCCGCGCGCAATGGCGGCCAGCGCGGCGTCATGTTCGGTGTCCAGCGTGATCGTGTCGCGCGTGGCATTGGCGGCGCAGGTGGCCGGGCCGAAATCGCCCGCGCTGGCCGCTTGGGCGACGGTGCCGGTCTGGGCCTTGTTCAACAGGAAAGTGGGGTGGGCGGTAAAGACGATATGCGCCGCCGGACGGCCCCAGCGCGTGGCGAAACTGGCAAAATCGCCGGTTTCGGCGTGACCTTTGACGCGGGCGATATTGGCTTCCGGTTCGACCGGTTCGATCAAGCGGTGCAGGCGGCGCGCGCGGGCCTGAAGCCCTTCGCATTCCAGTTCGGCCACCATCGTCTCGACCTTGTCCAGGCCAAGCTCGCCATTTTCAATCTGGCGCGACAGTTCCAGCGAGAGCTGGAACACCGGATTGAACAGCGGCGTTTCTTCGGTGGTGGCGTGCAGATCCTGCAAACGCTGCGAAAGGGCGGCAATCTCGCTCATCTTTACTCGACACTCCCAGTAAGGCGTCTGTCCCGGCCTTTGCCGCCACTCCCTTTTATGTTTTGCCCATGACTATGCCATGATTGGCGGGCAGGGGAAGGGGGCTGCAAAAAGGCGCAGACGAATTTGGTTTGATTATGGGCAATGGGGAAATGTCTGCCCGCGCCGATGGCTTGCGCGGGCAGGGTATCATATTCAGGCCTTAAGCGCCGCAGCCGCGCTGGCCGCCGCCGTAATCGCGGCGGCATCGGCGCCCTTGGACACCATCCAACTGCCGCCCACGCACAGCACTTGCGGCAGGGCCAGATAGTTGGGCGCCGTGGCCAACGTGATGCCGCCCGTGGGGCAGAAACGGGCCGAACCAAAGGGACCGGCAATGGCCTTGAGCGCGCTCACGCCGCCGCTGGCTTCGGCGGGGAAGAACTTGAAGCGGTTGAGGCCCAGATCCATGCCCAGCATGATGTCGGCAGCATTCGCCGTGCCGGGAAGGAAGGGGATGCCGGCCGCAACCGCAGCTTCACCCAGACGCGGGGTCAGGCCCGGCGAAACGATGAATTCCGACCCTGCGTCCATCGCGGCGGCCAGATCGTCGGGGTTCAGCACCGTGCCCGCGCCGACAATCGCGCCGGGGACCTGCTTCATCGCGCGGATCGCGTCCAGCGCGCAGGGCGTGCGCAGCGTGACTTCCAGCACTTTGAGGCCACCGGCCACCAACGCTTCGGCAAGCGGCACCGCATCGTCCAGATTGTCGATCACCAGCACCGGGATGACCGGCGCGGTGCGCATGATGGCATCGATCTTGGCGGAGGCGGGGGTAGGGGCATCGCTCATCATGCATGTTCCTTTTGAAAGGCGGCGGCCGCGCCAAGCAGGCCCGGCTGGGGATGGGTAATCAGCTTGACCGGCAGGCTGGCCATCAGGCTTTCAAAGCGGCCCTTGGCGCGGAATCTTTCGGCAAAGCCGGAGGAGAGGATCGTGTCCTTGATGCGCAGGCCAAGCCCGCCCGCAATCACGACCGAGGAACCGCCCTGCGCCAGCGCCAGATCGCCCGCCGCCGAACCCAGCGACAGACAGAAACGGTCAATCGCGGCCGCCATCAGCGTGTCTTCGCCTGCGGCGCCCTTGGTCCAGATGGTGCGGTCGTCGGTATGCACGATGGGCCGCTGTTCCAGCGCGGCCAGCGTTTCGTAAATATCGACAATCGCCGGGCCCGACACCACACGCTCCACCGAAACGCGGCGGTGACGCTGGCGCAGGCGGGCCAGAATGGCGTCCTCCACCGCGTCAAGCGGCGGAAAGTCGAGATGGCCGCCTTCGGTTGCCTGAACGTGATAGAAGCCGTTGCCGTCGCGCCACACATGCGCCACGCCAAGCCCGGTGCCCGGACCCACAATGGTGATCGTCCCGCTGGCAGGCAGGGGGACGTCAGGGCCGGTCAGATGCTGGAAATGCTCTTCGTCTGCACGCGCCACTGCATGACCCACTGCGCCAAAGTCATTGACGATGGTGACCTTGTCCACGCCCAGCCGTTCGGGCAACTGGTCCGGGCGGATAACCCACGGGTTGTTGGTGAAACGGATCAGTTCACCGCCCACCGGCCCCGCCACCGCCAGAGCCACCGCACGCGGCAGATTCCGGCCCGAAATCTGGGCGAAATGTTCCCATGCCGTTTCGAAACTGGCATGTTCGATGGTTTTCAGCGTGGCCGGTTCGCCCAGTGTGATCGCGCCATCATCGCCGATCGTGGCGATGGTAAAGCGCGCGTGGGTGCCACCAATATCTACCGAAACTAATTCCATAATCCCCTCCGTCGCCAAGCCTTTAGCGTTAAAGGCCGGCGAGCGCCAGCATGGCCGATCCACCCTTTTCGGCACCATCGGCTCCGGCGCGGAACATCGCGAACAATTCGCGGCCCACACCCATGGCCGCAGGCGGCGCGGCGGCAGGCGTGCGGCCCGAAAGGTCCGCCTTGATTTCCAGCGTGCCGCTTTCCGCACAGACGCGAATGACATCGCCATTCTGCACATAGGCCAGCGGGCCGGACTGACCCGACGCATCGGCCAGAGCTTCGGGTGTGACGTGGATGGCGGCGGGCACCTTGCCGCTCGCGCCCGACATGCGGCCGTCGGTGACCAGCGCCACCTTGAAGCCCTTGTCCTGAAGCACGCCGAGCGGCGGGGTCAGCTTGTGCAATTCGGGCATGCCATTGGCGCGCGGCCCCTGGAAACGCACGACGACAACACAGTCGCGTTCCAGTTCGCCCGCCTTAAACGCGGCCTGCACTTCTTCCTGGCTGTTGAACACCAGCGCGGGGGCCTCGATGGTCCAGCGTTCCTTTTCCACCGACGAGGACTTGAACGTCGCACGGCCCAGATTGCCCTGAACCAGACGCATCCCGCCATCGGGCTGGAACGGCTGCGCCACGGTGGACAGCATCGCCGGATCATGGCTGACGGTGGGCGCGGGGCGGAAAGACAGCGCATCGCCGTCCAGATAAGGCTCGGTGGCATAGGCGGTAAAACCGCCCTCGGCCACGGTCAGGATGTCGCCATGGCACAGGCCAGCGCCCAGCAATTCGCCGATGACATAGCCCATGCCGCCCGCCGCGTGGAAATGGTTCACGTCGCCCGATCCGTTAGGATAGACGCGCGCGATCAGCGGAACGACGCTGGAGAGTTCATCCAGATCCGCCCAGTCGATCAGCACGCCCGCCGCCCGCGCCATCGCGGGCAGGTGGATCGCGTGATTGGTGCTGCCCCCGGTGGCCAGCAGGCCGATGCAGGCGTTCAGGATCGCCTTTTCATCGACCACTTCGCCCATCGGGCGCGGATCGGCGCCCTTGCGGCTGATTTGCGTCAGGCGATGGACGGCGGCGCGGGTCAACTGGCTGCGCAGCGGGGTGTTGGGCGGCACAAAGCTGGAGCCGGGCAATTGCAGGCCCATCATTTCCATCATCATCTGATTGGAATTGGCCGTGCCATAAAAGGTGCAGGTGCCCGGCGAGTGGTAGGACCCCATCTCGCTCTTCAGCAATTCCTCGCGGCCAACCTTGCCCTCGGCGTAAAGCTGGCGGGTCTTCTGCTTGTCCTTGTTGGCGATGCCGCTGGGCATCGGGCCGCTGGGAATGAAGATCGAGGGCAGATGGCCAAAGCGCAACGCGCCGATCACCAGACCCGGCACGATCTTGTCACAGATGCCCAGAAGAGCGGTGCTGTCAAACACCGCATGCGAAAGCGAAACGGCGGTCGAAAGCGCAATCGTGTCGCGGGAAAAGAGCGAGAGTTCCATCCCGTCCATGCCCTGCGTCACGCCGTCGCACATGGCCGGAACGCCGCCCGCGACCTGTGCGGTGGCGCCCACTTCGCGGGCATAGATCTTCATCGCATCGGGGAAACGCGCATAGGGCTGATGCGCGGAAAGCATGTCATTATAGGCCGTGACGATGCCGATGTTCTGGGCACGGGTGAAGGCCAGCGTCTTCTGGTCCTCGACCGCGCCGGCATAGGCATGGGCAAGGTTGGAACAGCCATAGGCCGAACGGTCCCCATGGCGGTCGGTTTCGCGCGCCATCAGGTCGAGATAGGCGCTGCGGGTCGCCTTGGATCGCTCGATTACGCGCTGCGTCACGCGGGCGATAGTGGGGTGCAGTTCGGCCATGGTTCTTGTCCTATCTTATTCGTGCCAGGCCACGCCATCCTTGGCGGCAAGAGCGATGGCCGCCGTCGGCCCCCAGCTGCCTGCGCCATAGGGATTGGGCGTGATGCCATTGTCGGTCCACACCTTGCGGACGCCGTCGATCCATGCCCATTGCGCCTCCACCTCGTCACGGCGGACGAAGAGCGTCTGGTCGCCCTCGATCAGGTCGAGCAGCAGGCGTTCATAGGCAATGCGCTTGGTCGGCCCGGCAAAGGCGTCTTCCATGCGGATGTCGAGCGGCACCTCGCGCAGGCGCACGCCGCCGCGATCCAGACCCGGCACCTTGGCATTCATGGTGAAGGTGATGTTTTCCTCCGGCTGAATGCCGATGATCAGCCGGTTGGGCTGGGTGATCGCGCCGCGCTGGGCAAACATCGAATGGGGCACGGGGCGGAACTGGACGACGATTTCGGTCGTGCGCTTGGGCAAACGCTTGCCGGTGCGCAGATAGAACGGCACGCCCTTCCAGCGCCAGTTGTCGATATGCGCCTTGATCGCAACAAAGGTTTCGGTGGCCGAAGGCTTTTCCAGTTCGTCGGCATAACCGGGGACCGAAGCGCCGTTGATCGCGCCCGCGCGGTACTGACCGGTCACGGTGTCGCCCGCGGCCACGGTGCGCAGGCTGCGCAGAACCTTGGTCTTTTCACCGCGAATGGCGGCCGGATCGAAACGGCTGGGCGGCTCCATCGCGACAAGGGCGAGGAGTTGCAGCATATGGTTCTGCACCATATCGCGCAGCGCGCCCGCGCCGTCGTAAAAGCCCACGCGCCCTTCGAGGCCCACGGTTTCGGCCACGGTGATCTGGACATGCTCGATATAGTGCGAATTCCAGATCGGCTCGAACAGAATATTGGCAAAGCGCAGCGCCAAAAGGTTCTGGACCGTTTCCTTGCCCAGATAGTGGTCGATGCGGAAAATGCGGTCTTCGGGAAAGGCCGAGGCCACCGCGTCATTGATATGACGGCTGGTGTCCAGATCCGTGCCCAGCGGCTTTTCAAGGCCGATGCGGCTGGTGGCGTCGGCCAGACCGCTGGCCTGAAGCCCCGCGATGGTGGGTTCAAACAGCCCCGGCGCGGTCGAGAGGAAGATCGCCAGACCATCCTGACGCGGCCCGACCTTGGCGGCCAGATCGGCAAATTGCGCGGTCTGGTTGGCGTCCAGCGACTGATAGGTCAGGCGCTGAAGAAAGCTGGGGATCGCGTCCTTGCGGTATTCCGGCAGGAACTTGTTCAGCGCATCGGCGGCGAAATTGCGAAAGCCATCGTCATCCAGGTCCGAACGGGCCGTGCCGATGATGTTGAGCTTTTCCGGAACCAGAGCATCGGCATGCAGCGCGCACAGCGAGGGCAGCAACATACGCTGCGAAAGATCGCCGGTGGCGCCAAACAGCAGCAGCTTGTCGGCGGTAAAGCTCATCGATGGAGTCCCCTCGGGTGTCACGTCTGTCACGGCCTTCTCCTTGGGTTGGAGCATTCCGCGCCATGGTTCTTCAGGCTCCCTTATGGGTGGCCTGTTTGCCCGGGTGATCTAGCGCGATGATGGGGTTTGCGCCAGTTCGTCGCCCGGGAATGGCGCGGAATTCCTAGGGTTTGAATACGAATTTGCGCTATGAATAGGTTTTCGCCTGCGCCCATGCAAGGGCGGCGCAGGCGTCATCACCGGCCTTTACCCTTTCCGCCGGATGGGAATCGGGATGTTGCAGATATCGGCGCTGCCGGGGGCATAGATGATGAAATCATCATGCCGGTTGACCCGCGCATTCACATAGTCGCGGAATGATGCGCTGTGGCTGGAGAGATATTCAAAGCGGGGCTGTTGTTCGGGCGGTAATTCATTGCCCAGCCGGATCGAGAGGATCGGCGTGTTTTTGGCCTTGTCATTATACATGCCATTGCCCGGCGCGCGGGGGAGCGAGGAGAGATATTCAATCCCCTCGATCACGCGGCCCACCACCGCGATGTTGCGGTCAAGCTGGCGCGGGGGCGTGCCGATCACGGCATAGAGTTCGGCGCCCATGCCGGTGTCGGGCGAATTGTTGCGGCCAACACCCACCGAGCCATAGCAATGGGTCGGCCAGACGTGATTATCGTCAAAGCCAAAGGGAAAGCCCATGTCGATCCCGGTGCGCGGCGCATAGGCGTCACGCCCCGGATTGATGAATTCGGGCGCCGCAAAGGCGCGTTTAAGATATTCGGATTCGGGGACATTTGCCAAACCCGGCGGCAGGGGTTTGGCCTGCGGCGTATCCTCATCGGGATCGCCAAATTGCGCCACCCAATTGTCCTGTACCCGATAGACCGCGCCATTGTCCCACCAATGGGCGGCGGCCAACTTGCGCATATTGCCGATCCACCCTTGCGAGAAAGGCGGCGGCAGAAGCTGGATAATAACCTGCCGCGCCTTGCCCGCCGCATCGGGCGAGAGTGTCATGACCAGCACATCGCCCGGATCAATCGCGGTCCAGTCGCTGGCCGGGGCGGCCTTGATGATATCGGCGCTTGGCCGGGTATGGGGACGCGTTTTCGGGCGAACGGCGTTGTCTGGCGCGGCGATTGCGCCCGTTATCCCCAGCGAAAGGCCAAGGGAAAAGAATGTCAGGGCGGATAAAACAAGCTTTTTGCGCATCAATGCAATCTGCCTGCGCGCCCTCTCTTGCGCAAGCCGCGTTTCGTCGCTAGGGGCCTGCCTTCCAGAGCAATGCGGAGCGGTGGCCGAGTGGTCGAAGGCGCTCGCCTGGAAAGTGAGTATACGCCAAAAGCGTATCGAGGGTTCGAATCCCTCCCGCTCCGCCAGATCCCGAATTTTCACGGATTATCACGAACCAAGTCGAAGGTTGGAAAGGCCACCGAAGGCTCGGCTTTAGGCGGATTTTGCGTTCGCCGGAGGTCGCGCTGTTTCGGGGCGGCTGCGGCCGAAATGGTGGTCGCGCGCGAAACAAACTCACAGACATGCAGGTGGCGTCGCTCATCAAGTTCGGTGACTATCCGATGGCGGGGGGAATTTCCATCGGGACGCTTAAGAGCGTTTCTTGATAGGTTTCAAAAACATACCCATCTGCATAAGGGCGGCTTGTTCTGCGGCGCCATGGCCTTGGCACATCGCGATGCCGTCGGGCCTCAATCAGCCCGCCACCCCATGGCCATGCACAGAAGTGTTTTGAAGGTTTTCGCCCAATTCTATACGAGCACCCGATTTGCTGCTTCAACCGACTCGCGCTCGGCCTCCGCGCCCCGAAGCTCGTATAAAGGCAGAACGTCAGGATTTTGCATCACAATGAATTATCGTCATTCCTTCCATGCCGGTAACAGCGCCGATGTCGTAAAACACAGCCTGCTGATCGCTCTCGTGCGGGCGTTGCAGCAAAAACAAAGCGCGCTGACCCTGATCGACACCCATGCCGGTTGCGGTCTGTATGACCTTTACGGCAATGACGCCCAGCGTACCGGCGAAGCCGCGCAGGGCGTGGTGCGGGCCTTGGCCGACACGGACCCTTTGCTCGACGACTATCGCGCCGCCGTACAGGCCGTGAATGCCGGTGTGAATGCGGAGGATGGGCCGCAACTCTATCCCGGCTCGCCCACGTTTCTGGCGCAGCTTTTGCGCCCACAGGACCTCTTGATCCTGAACGAAAAACATCCCGAAGATGTCCACACGTTGCGCGTTGCGATGCATGCCACGCCCGCCGCCGTGCATCAGCGTGACGCCTATGAACTGTGGCTGGCGATGGTGCCGACGCGAACGCCGCGCGGCGTGGTGGTGGTGGATCCGCCCTATGAGCAGACGGACGAACGCGCGCGCATTACCGCGACCCTTGCCGCGGCCCATCGCAAATGGGCGCATGGCGTGACGGTAATCTGGTATCCGTTGAAAGAGCGGCCCACCCATGCCCAGTGGAAGCACCAGTTGCGCAAACTGGGCATCCCGAAATTTCTGAATGTGGAACATTGGCTCTACGACAGCGACCAGCCCGGTATCTATAATGGTGCGGGCCTGTTTATCGTCAATCCGCCCTATGCCTTCACGCAGGCGTTGCCGCCTTTGCTTGAGGCTCTGCGCGCCACGTTGGCGCCCGAAGGGCATCGGGGCCAAATCACAGCCGATTGGTTGAACCCATGACCCGTTCAACGCCGATGGATTGACGCACGCAAAAAGGGCCGGATTTCTCCGGCCCTTTCCGTTGCGGGGAAGGAAGGTGGGCTTAGTTGCCCGAGCCCGGCCCGTAAGTGATTTCCACGCGACGGTTCTGCAATTCGCGGACGCCGTCGGCGGTGGGGACACGCTGGTTGGTTTCACCCAGACCCTGCGTGGTGATCGAACCGCTGCCGATACCGTGGCTGGTCAGATAGGCCTTGACCGAGTCTGCACGGCGGACCGACAGAGCCTGGTTATACTTGGGCGAACCCGAGCTGTCGGTATAACCAGCCACCATCACCGGCACCGAGGCGCAATTGCCATAGGCCTGAATGGCGCTGTCGAGGATACCGGCCGCTTCGCTCGTGACGTCCGACTTATCAAAGTCGAAGAACACGATGTAGGGACCCTTGTTGCAAACCGGGGCGGGCGGCGGGGGCGGCGGCGGGGGCGGCGGGGGAGCAGCTTCGACAACCGGCGGCGGGGGCGGCGGCGGGGCGGGTTCGGCAACCGGTTCCGCCGCGCGGCCAAAGTTATAGGTCAGCGTGGCCAAAACCGAGTGGCTGCGCAGCGAGGCTTCGCGGAAACCGCCGGTCGATACCGCGAACTTGTCGGCACCATCGGGGCGGAAGTAGCGATAACGAACGCCAAAATCGACGTTCTTGCTGAGCGGCATGGTCAAACCGGCCAATGCCTGCCAGGCAAAACCACGCGAGTGATCGGCGATATAGGGAGCGTTGACGCCGGGCAGACCTTCGGACAGATAAACGTCAGCATAGCCAACGCCGCCACCAGCGTACATCTTGGCGCCGCCCCAGTGGCCTACGCTGAACAGGGCGTTGCCCATCACGGCCAGCGTCGAGGTATGGCCGGCAAGCGTGCCGCCGTCGCGGGTATAGTAGCCGACCGGGCCATACGCGCGGGTTTCACGGACCGAACTGGCCATTTTCGATTCGGTGTAGAAGCCTTCCGCTTCCAAACGGAAATTGCCGAAATCATAGCCCAGAGCGCCGCCCGCTTCCCAGCCGGCCTTGAAACGGTTGCTGCCTTCAAAGCCGGTCGGACCGTTCTTGTCGGAACGCTCCTGCTTTACAGCGCCGCCTTCGATCATCACATAGGGGCCGGATGCCGCATAGGCAGAGGACGCCATTGCAGAGGTGGCCAGCGCGGCCATCAAAATAAGCTTTCTCATGGTTTTCCTTCCTTCTCAAACCGCGGGCCTTGTCGTTGGCGAGCCGTGCCTGCGTTCTGACCATGAAAGTCATGAGAGCGGGGAAGGTTGCATGAAATTTACGCGAAATCACTTCTTTTTGCGATTGCAGCATTTTTGGGCATCGCGGACCCGGCGCTTTGTGCCAAATGGAACCTGTGCGGGCGGCATTTGTTGTTTCATTATAGAATCAACCAAGGAGACCTTCCATGAGCATCCTTTTGTGGCTCGTGATCGGCGCGCTGGTCGGTGCGGTGGCCGGCATGATCATGGGCGAAAGTCTGGGCCTTTTCGGCAACATAGTGATCGGCGTTGTGGGCGCCTTTTTGGGCGGCCTGCTGTTTTCGCATGGGGATATCAACAACAGCCCGCTGACGATCGGCACGTTTTCGGTGTCGCTGGTCGGGGCGATTGTCCTGTTGGGTATCGTCAATTTGTTCCGACGCGGCTCTTTGCGCTGACGCGGCGCGGGCCGGAACATTCAACCTAAAAAAGGGTGCGTCCGTATCGCGGCGCACCCTTTTTTATTACAGCGGCCAGAAATAGGCGATGCTGAGCGTGCCCGCGACAATGACGATGGCCGACAAAGGCAGGCCCAGACGCCAGTAATCGCCAAAGCGATAGCCCCCCGGCCCCATTACCAGCGTATTGCATTGATGGCCCACCGGCGTCAGGAAATCCGAACCCGCGCCCGTCGCCACCGCCATCAGAAACGCATCGGGATTAAGATGCAGCCCCCGCGCCACCCCGACCGCCACCGGACCCAGCAACAGAACCGTGGGCGCATTGTGCAAAAAGGGCGAACAGATCATTGCCGCGCACATCATCAGCCCCAGCGCCAAAACGGGCGCCACATTGTCCAGTAATCCGGTCATCATATGGGCGATGATTTCCGATCCGCCGCTGCTGTGCACCGCCTCGCTGATCGGGGTCAGCGCGCCCAGCAAAACCAGCACTTCAGGCTCCAGCGCGCCATAAGCCTCACGCGGGGATAGCGCCCCCACCACCATCATCATTACCGCCGCGCCGAAAAAGGCACCCGCCACCGGGGCAATGCCCATCACGACCAAGGCCATCGCCCCGGCCAGCACCATGACCGGCAGGAACCTTTGCCGCCGGTCGCCCAGTTTCACACTGCGTTCGAACAAGGGCAGCAGATCGAGATCGGTCAGGATTGCGGGCAAGGCCCTTTCGCCGCCGCGCAGCACCAGCACATCGCCCGCGCGCAAGGTGGTGTCGCGCAGCCTTTCGGTGATCCGTTCCTGGCTGCGGCCAATGCCCATCAATTGCACGCCAAAGCGGTCCTGAAGGCCCGCCTCCTGCGCGCTTTGCCCGACCAGCAGCGAGTGGTCCTGCACCACGGCCTCGATGCTGCGGGTTTCCTCGGAAGGTTCCTGTTTTATTGGTCTATGATCATCGCGGACGTGGACCAGATGGACCCGCGCGAACAGACGGTCGAGCGCTTCGTCATTGCCTTCAAGGATAAGACTGGAATCGGCCTGTAACGGCGCGTCGGGCAGGGCGGGGCGCGGTGCCCCATCCGGCCCGATCAGGCGACGCAACGTCACGCCATCATCCTGCAACCGCATGGATGCGATGGTGATCCCGGCCTGTTCCAATTCGGCGGTGACGCGCGCCTCGGTGGAATAGGTGGTTTGGGCCGAAGCCGTCTCCAGACTGGCCGCGCCCTGACGGCTGATGGGCAGAAGTCGCCAAGCGATGCTGACCGTCAACAGGCCCAGACCCGTCAGGATCAGGCCCACAGGCGCAAAATCGAACAGGGCAAAGGGCCTGCCCAATTCCTGCTCGCGGATCTGGCTGACGATGATGTTGGTGGACGTACCCACCAATGTCACCAACCCGCCCAGCAGCGAGAGGAACGCCATGGGCATCAACAGGCTGGATGGCGAGGTGCCCGTCTTGCGGCCAATGCGCAGCGCCACGGGCATCAGGATCGCCAAGGCCCCGACATTCTTGGTCAACATCGAAAGGATGGCCGTCGTGCCCGCCAGCACCGGAACCTGCACGCGGGCCGTCCGCAGCCGTTCCAGCCATGATCCAATCGCCCATTCGATCACGCCCGACCGGGCAATCGCCGCGCTGACCACCAGCGCGGAGCCGACGATGATCACCACATCGCTGGTAAAACCGGAAAAGGCGTGTTTGACCGGGACATCGCCCGTCGCCATCGCAATGACCAGCACGACCAGCGCAACCAGATCATAGCGAAACCGCCCCCAGATAAACATCGCGATGGCGCCGAACAAAAGCGCAAAGGACAGGCCCTGTGCATAGGTCATGGGCGAGAAACAATGCGATCATGCAGCGTGTATGCTGCTAGGGGCGACAGGACTTGCTTATATCTCACCATGAGGCAACGCGCAAAGGCGGTGATTGGATCCCGGCGCGGGCCAATGAATTAGGATGCGGAAGAAACCCTTGATGCTCCGCGGCATTGCAACAGGTGACAGGAGCGGGCCGTCGTGGCCCGGATTATCCGCAAAATGGCAGGATTCATCATGGCACCCTTTGCATGTCCGAATTGTCGGCGCCTTGTGCATTTCGAGGCGCGGATCTGTCCCGAATGCCGGGCCACGCTGGGTTATGATCCCGGTGAAAACGCCTTTCTCTTTCTGGCCGATGACGCGACGCGCTGGCGCAATGGTGCGGGCGATGCCGTTGACGCGGTGGTCTGCGCCAACAACACCGATCATGCCATCTGCAACTGGCTGGTGCGGGTGGATGAGGCGCAGGCGCTATGCCGGGCCTGCCGCCATAATGAGGTGATCCCCGATCTTAACGTCCAAGGCGTCGCCCAGCGCTGGGCCAGGATCGAGGCGGCCAAGCGGCGGATGATCCATTCGCTGTTGCTACTGGGCCTGCCGGTGGAAACCCCGGCCGAGGCGCCCGATGGCGAGCAGGGCTTCGTCTTTCACTTTCTGTATGATCCGGCGGCCGAAAATGGTGCCGATGCACAGGTGATGACCGGCCACGATGGCGGCACCATCACGCTCAATCTGGTCGAGGCCGATGATGCGATGCGCCAGCGTATCCGCGAGAATATGGGCGAGCCCTATCGCACACTGCTGGGCCATTTCCGGCATGAGATCGGGCACCATTACTGGAACCGCCTGGTCGAACATGACCCGCAAAGGCTGGAGGAGTTTCGCGCGCTGTTCGGCGACGAGCGGGCCGATTATGAGCAGGCGCTGGCCGCGCATTACAGTGCCGATCCTGCGCAGGTGTGGAGCGATGATTTCATCAGCTTTTACGCCACATCCCATCCGTGGGAGGATTTTGCCGAAACTTTTGCCCATTATCTGCACATCGTCGATGTTCTGGCCACGGGGGCGGGCATTGGGTTAAGCGTGGAGAGCGATCTGGATGTGCGGCTGGATTTCGACCCCTATCGCGCCGGGGCCGGGCAATTGGCCGGTGCCATGGCGCCCCTGTCCTTTGCAATGAACACGATCAACCGCGCGATGGGGCAACCCGATTGCTATCCCTTTCACCTGACCGATCGGATCGTGGCCAAGCTGGATTTCATCCAACGCCTTACGCCGGGATAAAGGAACGGGGCATAAACGAAAAGGGCGGCGCCCGGTGGGTGCCGCCCTTTTGGGTCGCGCAGAGCGTATATTAACGCAGCGAACCGCGACGCGCCAGATTGACGATGGCCAGCAGGATTACCGAGCCGACCAGCGAAACAAGGATGGTGTTGATCGAAATCACGCCATCATTGATCGTGCCGCCGGTAAACAGGATGCCGCCGATAAAGGCACCCACGATACCGACCAGAATGTCGCCCAAAAGGCCCTGCGAACCATCACGGCGCATGATCAGGCTGGCCAGCCAACCCACGAAAGCACCGGCGATAAGCCAAAGAATAATGCCCATGTCACTCTCCTGTTATGGGGCCGCGATCATGTGGTGGCGGCCATGTTCATTACGATGGAGCGCTGTTTCAGCGCCGGTGATTTACGTTGCCGACGAACGGCCTGTAATCAGATGGAAAACGAAAGACGCAATCGCGAAGAGCAAAAGCAGATGGATCAATCCGCCCGCGACATGAAAGACGGCAAAGCCGCCAACCCATGCGACGACCAGAAGGATGGCAAGAAAAAGAAGCATGGCTTTCCTCCTTTGTTTTTATGTCGAGGTAGTCGCCACAAGGCGGTTACATTACAGAAATGGTTGCCGGGCAAAGAGGTTCCATCGCGATATTGATTGGTGATGGATGTATGAAGGGCACAAGAAAAAGCCCCACTGGCGCCTTGGCCAATGGGGCTTTTTGACTTGGATTTGCGCGATTTAACCCTTGCGGCGGGTTTCCAGAATGGCGCGTTCCAACGCCACCGGGTCCAGCGGCTTGGTCACCACCGGGGCGCCATAGGCGTCCGCCTGGGTCCATGGCACTTCGCCATATCCGGTGGTAAAGACATAGGGTATGGCGCGTTGGCTCAGCGCTTCGGCCACTTTCTGGCTGGTTTCATTGCCCAGATTGATGTCCAGCACGGCAAAGCTGTAATCATGCGCGGCAATCAGATCGAGCGCGGCGGCCACATTGCCCGCCATATCGATTTCCTGCGCGCCCAGATCCTGAAGCTGATATTCCGCCTCCATCCCGATCAGGACATTGTCCTCGACCAACAGCACGCGGCCATCGAGCAGCACGTCATCACCAAAGGCTTTGGGCGCATCCTTGGCGGCCTCGTCCAGAACCGGCTTCACCACATGGACGGTTTCATTATTGAACACGATGCAATTGCCCGGAATGACCAGCTTGGCCTCCATAAACCCATCGCCGAAATCGAGGTATGATTTGCCGCTCAATTCATGCGGGATGGTGCGTTCCACAATCGCCACGGCAAAGGGGTCGCGCCACGGCTGGGACGAAGCCTCGCCTTCTTCGCGCCATGACAGCGCCAGATCGTTATGGGCATCGCGCGACAGGCTGATTTTCACAATGCCATCGGGGCTGCGTAGCGCCTTGCTGTTGCTGATCAATTCATGCAGCACGATGACCATCGTGGTGAAGGCAGAAGGCCGGATCTGTGCGCAGGAGCCTTCGATAATGACTTGGGCCGAAGGGTGGCAATCGGCCCCCTCGATCAATTCATGGATCAGCGGCACCAAGGGATAGGGCGCCCAACTGCTGGCATTGACCAGATCATGGGCGCGCGACAAAACCTTGATGCGCGAGGACAGCGAACGGCGGAACTCCTGCTGATCCATCGCTTCATCACGCGCCTGATTGACCAGCGCGGCAATCAGGTTGAGCGAATTTCGCACGCGGTGGTTCAATTCGGCAATCAGATCCTGCTGGGTCCGGGTCAGGGCCGCCCGTTCATTGGCCGCCGAATCCACCAGTTGCAGGATCACCTCCAGCAAGGATACGCGTAGCCCTTCGGCCATTGAACGGTCTTCAAGGCTCCAAGGGCGGCTTTGGGCGCGGCGCTCTTCTTTCCAGATGGCAAAGCTCTTGCGAGGGGTCAGTCGGTCACCCAGCGGCCCGACCGCCTTGGGCGCGTCGGGATCGCCGGCCCATTGCACCACCCGCGAAAATTCACGCCGGAACAGCACGATATAGTCACGCGGCACACGCGAAACCGGTACGGCCAGCAGGCCCGAACAGCGCTCGCTATAGGATGCGGCCTGGGGGAATGTGCCCGCCATATGTTGGGTGTACCAACAGGCGCCATTGCCCGCCGTGTTCAGGAAGCGGGCGATTTCGACGAAATCCTCGTAATCGGGCGTCAGGCCCTGTGTGCGGAATTCACCCCCGACATAGGCCACCACGCCGTCACAGGGGATCGCTTCACGAATGACCGCGGCAAAGGCGTCGAAATTGTCGAGGAAGCGGGTCCCGCTGGCCACTTGCCCGATCAAACTGTCATGCAAACGCACCGACGTGTCGCGCAGGCTGAGCGCGCGCCGCGTCTCCATATCGCTGAGCGTGCTGGAGAAAAATTCGCCAAACAGTTCCGCCGCCGTCCGCGTCGAATAGGGCAGCGCACGGGGCGAATAATGGTGGCAGGCAAACAGGCCCCATAATTTGCCATCGCGCAGGATCGACACCGACATGGACGCGCCCACGCCCATGTTGCGCAAATATTCCAGATGGATGGGCGAAACCGATCGAATGCCGCTCTGGCTCAGGTCCAGCGCTTCGCCATGCAGATTGATTTGCGGATAGATCGCCGCCGGCACCGCATCGACATCGGCAATGATGCGCAGCAAATTCTGGGTATAGAGCCGCCGGGCCTGTTGCGGAATGTCCGAGGCCGGGAAATGCAGGCCCAGAAAGCTGTCGATTCCATCGGCACGCGCTTCGGCCACCACTTCGCCCGCGCCGGTTTCGTCAAAGCGATAGACCATCACCCGGTCATAGCCGGTCAGCGCCCGCAATTGCCGCGCCGCCGTTTCACACAGGCCCTCGACCGAGACGGATGTGCGGGCCGCATGGAACATCGGGCGGACCATGGACAGGTAATCGCGGCCCTGATCACGCGGGCAGGGTTCAAATTCCAGCACCAGCGCACGGCCAGAGCGATAGATCGCCAGATCGAACAAACCACCCGATCGCAGCAATTCGACCTCAAAGATCCGCTCAACCTTGCTGGCGTCCAATTCCATCATGCGTGCGCGCAACATGTCCATCGTCGCGACGGTCAGGAAATCCCGGGCATGGCGCCCGATGGCCGATTGTTCGGCCATGCCCAGCAAATCCGCGCAATTCATCGATGCGCGCTGCAACATCCAATCGCTGGAAAATGCCAGAAGATGGCCAAAGCTCTGCACGCTGCCGATGATGTGGATCGGTTCAACGTCGCAACTGGTCAGGTCGACGCCTTGATCGGGGTAACGTCCGGTCATGGGGTGACGCTTCCTTGTTGTACTTCATAAAGGGATTGGCGAAGGCCCGCTTCAAACGCGGTAAAGGCGTTTTGCGCGCCGGTCAGGACGGCCTCTCGCACCGCCTGATCATCGGATTGCGCCCCCAGCCAGTCGAGCAGCGCCGCCCACGCCTGCTTTTCCGAGCCGTCGTCCATATAGGCGCTGTGCCGAAAATCGCCCCCGCGCCAATATCCGCGCTGGCGCAGAACGCTCATGCCAAGGCGGGAGCCGAGGATGACATAGCACGCGCCGGGGCCATCGGTGGGGCGGGTTTCGACGGCAAGGCTGGATTGCGGAGCATGGACGCCCATGGCGCGCAGATCCGCCTGCGCCATGGCCAGATAATCCGGCATGTCCACCATCAAGTCGCCCAACGCAAATTGACGCGCCGTGCCCAGCACAGCGCGTAATCCGTAAACATGGCTGATCAGGAAAGCTTCAAGACCATGGCGGCTCGTAAGGTCAAGCCCAGACATTCCATGATCCAACCTGTCATGCAGCGCGCCGGTTTCCTGACGCAACCATAAGCGCAAGTCACCGCCCCGCATGATTCCCAACCGATCTTTCTCTCGCCATTATCTTTCCTTGTGGCCAACATTTTGGTTGATCTTATTTTTTGATCTGCTTGGCAATCTGGGCCATCAAATCCATGAAATCGGGCGGCACGGGCTCTTCTGCGGCGGCGTGGTAATAGGCGCGGATGTCCTCGCTCCACGCAGGCTTTCCCGCCTGTGGGAGTTCAGATTGCGGCCCGCTCCCATTGACGCTGGAAAGAGGGGGACTGGAGGGAGGAACTTCTTTCACGGGTTTGTCCCAATCCATTCATCGAGGCATCTGTTCAGGTTGAAGTCAGCAACCTGCTGCATATTTGTGTAATGGTCGGTTCGCGGCGAGGTTCCATGCACCAAAGGGCAATTATGTCCTGCCGCGACGATAAAACCTATTTCCTGTTACTTTTCAACATGTGACCCAAAGAACAGCGCCTGGCTGATGGCGGTGCGTACCGTTTCGTCGCGGAACGGTTTGCCGATCAGAAAGGCCGGTTCGGGGCGTTCGCCCGTCAACAGCAATTCGGGAAAAGCGGTGATGAAGATCACCG
The DNA here is from genome assembly GCF_056279125.1 of Novosphingobium sp. Sphag1I. Taxonomy (NCBI): domain Bacteria; kingdom Pseudomonadati; phylum Pseudomonadota; class Alphaproteobacteria; order Sphingomonadales; family Sphingomonadaceae; genus Novosphingobium; species Novosphingobium sp. Sphag1I. The sequence continues at coordinate 143,828 of NZ_JBWBQS010000001.1, forward strand.
GCACGTCGCTCAACCGCAGGATTTCATCCACCGCATCGGCGCCCGAACTGCCATCGGCCAATTGCATGTCGCTCAGCACAAGGCCGGGGCGTTTGTCGGCAAAGATGGCGCGGGCCTCGGTGGCGGTGGTGGCGTTGCCGATCACGCGGTGGCCCGCCTCGGTGACGATATCTTCCAGATGGCTGGCGATCATCGTCTCATCCTCGATGATCAGAACATCGGCCGGACGGTCCAGCGCCAGATCGGCAATGGCCTGCTTGACCAGTTGCCCTGCTTCTTCTTCGCTGACACCAAGGATTTCGCCGGTCTGGGCAATGGAAAAATCCTCAAGCTGGTTCAGCAACAGCGCCTGACGCGGAAAGCTGGGGACGCGGGCGATTTGCGATGATGTCTCGGCGGCAAAGGCGCCGGCATCGCGGGCAAATCCGGCGTCCGATGTCGTCCATACCTTGGTAAAGGCGCGGAACAATCCCACCGCCCCGCCGTTAATTTCGGCAAGCAGCGCAGGATCGTTGAGCGAAGCCTCCAGCGTGGCGCGGACAATGGCATCGCCACTGGACTGACGCCCGGTGACCGAGCGCGCATAGCGGCGCAAAAAGGGAAGCGACGAGGCAAGATCGCCGGACTTCCGGGCAGAACCGGCACGCTCAGTTGTCAAAGTCATATATTCCTCGAAGCGAGTATGTGTAGGCGAGTACCATACACTTGGGAAAAACGGGCACGCGGGACGAATCCCGCATGCGTTCCAAACAGATTATCCGGCGCAGGGTTCCATGGCGTACGCAAATTGCGAAGATTTTTTTGATTGAGTCCGGATGATTGGCCAATATATTGATTTATAATAATAATAAATAATGAAGAAAATCCAACCCCCAATGGAACCTTCATTGCGGCGGGGCGTTAGGCTGAGTGAGGACCTTAAAAGGAAAATCCCATGACCGAGCGTTCCGACAAATCCAGCAAGCACGGCACTCTGTCTGGCGCACCACTTTGTGATGCCGACTTCCACAAGGAGCTGACCGCCGCCATCCCGCATCTTCGCGCTTTTGCCCGCACGCTTTGCGGCAACCGCGACCGGGCGGACGATCTGGCGCAGGAAACCTTGATGAAGGCCTGGGCCGCGCGCGACCGTTATGTTGCCGGCACCAGCTTTCGCGCATGGACCTTCACGATCCTGCGCCACCACTATTTTGGCCAGCTGCGCCGCGAGCGCTTTGTCGGCGAATATGACGAAGGCGTGGCCGAAACCATTCTGAACACGCCGGGCGATCAGGAAGGCCAGATGGAAGCCACCGACGTTCTGCGCGCGCTCCAGACCCTGCCCGATGCACAGCGTGAAGTGTTGATCCTGATGGCCGTCGGCTCGGTCAGCTATGAAGAAATCGCGGAAATCTGCGGCGTTGCCGTGGGTACCGTGAAAAGCCGCATCGCCCGCGCCCGTGCCGCCCTGTCGGCGGTGCTCGAAGGCGGCATCCTCCCCGACTTCCGCCACAATTTTGTTCTGGAAGGCGAGGTGTTGGAGGCGTTCATCACCCAATTTCGACAGATTGCGCCCGCGCACATGACTTTGCGATTGGCAGCTTAACCCCCCGCCAGCCAATGCAAATGCGCCGACGGTTCTCCAAAGTGGGAGCCGTCGGCGCAACCCGTTTGGGGCCGAATTTTTTTATCAGTCAGCGCAAAGCTGGATCATCGGAATGCGCGCCTGCATGATCAGGCCGTCGGCGTGCCACTGGCGCGAAATCACCCCGCTCAACTGACGCTCGATCGTCATCTGGATCAGGCGAGTGCCGAAACCGGGGGCGGGATCGCCCGCAATCGCCGGTCCGCCGCTTTCGCGCCAATCGATAATGACCGCATCTTCATCGCGCCCGATGGACAGGGCGATCTGGCCACCGGCGGTGCCGAGCGCGCCATATTTGACCGAATTGGTCAGCATTTCGTGCAGGAACAAAGCGATAGGCGTCGCTGCGGAATCGCCGACCAGCACATCCTCGCCAGAAATCACGACTCGTGTTTCGCCTTCGGGCTGAAACGGCGCGATCAGATATTCGGCCAATTCGCGCAACATGGTCTGCGACGAGGATGGCCGCCCATTGACCACCCGCGGCCGCACCAGATCATGCGCCCGGCCCAAAGCCACCATGCGCGATTGCAGCGCCCGGCTCACTTCGGTCATTTCGGGGAATTGCCGCAGGCCCATCGTGACAAGGCTCTGCACCACCGAGAACAGGTTCTTGATCCGGTGGCTCAATTCACGCGACATGATTTCCAGCGATTCGGACGTCGCCACCCGGTCGTTGATGTCGGTGCATGTCCCGATCCAGCGCGCCACATGGCCATCGGCGTCCAGCACCGGCAGGCCGCGCGCCAGCATCCAGATATATTCGCCATCATGGCGCTGCATCCGATATTCGATCTGATAGGGCTGGCTGGTTTCCACCGACTGGCGCCAGGCGGTTTTGGTCAATTCGACATCGTCGGGATGCAGGAAATCCATCCAGCCGGTGCCGAAACTGGCGCTGGCCTCCTTGCCGGTGAATTCGACCCACTGGCTGCTGAAATAATCGCTCATCCCGTCGGGGGGCGTCGACCAGACCAGTTGGGGCAGGGCATCGGCCAGCGTGATGAAGCGGCGCGTCATCACGTCAATGTCGCGCTGCGCCTGTGCGGTGCGTTCGCCATGGGCGCGTTTTTCCGCCCAGTTTTCCAGATAGAGCGTCGCGGCATCGGCCAGCGTCGCGAGATGATCGAGCTGTTCCTGTGTCAGCCCATCCTTGGGCGCGGTATCAATCACGCAAAGGCTGCCCAACGGAAAGCCTTCCTTGTTGCGCAAGGGGTGGCCGGCGTAAAAGCGGATATGCATGTCGCCGGTGACAAGGGGGTTTTCCGCAAAACGCGGGTCAAGGGTGGCGTTGGGCACGACCATGGTATCTTCACCCACCATCGCGTGCAGGCAAAAGGAGACGGCGCGCGGCGGCTCGACCCCATCGAAACCCTGTCGCCCCAAAAAAGTTTGGGCATCGCGCCCGACCAGAGAGACCAGCGCGACCGGCGTACCGCATATCCGCGCCGCCACCCGCGCCAAGCCGTCCAGCTTGTCACGGACATCGCGATCGACCTCTAACAGGCTGTCGACAAACAGCTCACGCTCGGTTGATGATAGCGCGCGCATTGTCGCTCCGAACAGCACAGTGCCATCCTCACCGGCTGTATTCATAGATGATTTCATAGATAGCGCTGACCATTCTTGCTTCAGGTGTTCATCCCGAGGCCGGTCGGAGCCGCAGAGACGGCAGGCAAAGTGACAGGTGCGCCGGATAAGTCAATCGGTTGATCAGACGCAGGCGCGCGATAGATGTTGACCTGCAACCCTTTGCCCGTGGTGGAAAAGCTGTGTTTGGCGCCCAGCGAACGGGTCATGGCGGTGATGATTTGTGATCCAAGGCCGGTCCCCTGGGGCTTGGCATCATCCTGCATCCCCACGCCGTCATCCTCGACGCGCAGGTGATAGCCGTCGGTTCCTTCCAATTCGAAACGGATGCGCACTTCGCCCGATTCTTCCTTGCCATAGGCATATTTGCAGGCGTTGCTGACCAATTCATTGACCAGCACGCCCAGCGTGACCGCCGTGGCCGCGGGCAAGGTGGCATCCTGTGCCACCACCTTGATCGAGCGGGCCACGTTTTCGCTGGAAAAGGTTCCTGTCAGGTCGCGCGCCATTCCTTCGAGATATTCGCGCATGTTGACCGCCTGAAAACTCTCGCCGGTATAAAGCTGGCGGTGGATGCGGCTGATCGCCTGAATGCGGTGGCGCACGTCCTGCAACATGGCGCGCGCTTCCTGCCCCGTCGCCCGGCGGGTTTGCAGGCTGACCAGAGAGGAAACCATTTGCAGGCTGTTGGCCACGCGATGGTTCATTTCATGCAGCAGCGCTTCCAATTGCGCGTTGGTTTCGCGCAATTGCATCTCGAACTGCTCTTTCTGCTTGCGCAGGCGCAGCGTGCCCAGCGCCTGATGCAGCGTGCTGGTCAAAAGTTCGAAGAAATCACCGCTGCCGCTTTTGACCACATAGTCAACCGCCCCTGCCTTGAGCGCGGCCACCGCCACGCCCGTTTCATCCGACCCCGTCACATAAATCACCGCCGGCGGCGAGGGCAGCGCCATCAGATGGCCCAAAGCCTCCAGCCCGCCCATGCCCGGCATGATATGGTCCAGCGCAACCAGATCAAAGGGTTGCGCCCGGGCCAGTTCAATCCCGGCACAGCCCGAATGGGCAAAGGTCAGCGTGCAGCCCAGCCGTTCGAGATGACGCTTGGCCAGATGACACAAGCCTTCATCATCGTCGACATAGAGGATGCGGGATCCCGAAAGCGGCATCAGCCCCCCGTTTCCGGGATCTGGATCACCGACAGGAACAGACCCAATTGGCGGATCGCTTCGGCAAAGCTCTCATAATTCACAGGCTTGGTGATATAGACATTGCAGCCCAGATCATAGCAGCGCTGAATTTCCACACGGTCGTCCGTAGTGGTCAAAACGACCACCGGCGTGCGGTGCAGCTTGGGGTCTTCCTTGATCCGCGACAGGATCGATGTCCCGCTCATATCGGGCAGGTTGAGGTCAAGCAGGATCAGCACCGGGCCATGGGTGGCCGGATCATGATCGGGCGAGAACAGATATTCGACCGCCGCAGTGCCATTGTCAAAATGGGTGATGTGGTTCGAAATCCCCGCACGCCGGATGTTCTTTTCGATCAGGCGCGCGTGGCCCAGATCGTCCTCGATCATGATAATCGTCACAGGCAATGGATTGCTCATGAAACCTGACTCTGCTCCTCGGAATAATGCAGGGGTATCGAAAGGATGAAGGTGGTGCCCACGCCCAATTCGGATTCCAGCAGGATAGAACCGCCCAGACGGTAAACCACCGCGCGGACATGCGCCAGCCCTATGCCTTCACCCGGACGGTCTTGAGTACCGGACCGGCGGAAAAGGTCAAATACGCGATCAAAGTCGCGCGCGTCGATGCCGCGCCCATTGTCCGATACGCGGAATTCGGCGGTATCGCCAATCCGGCGCCCGGCGATACGTACAATCGGGGGGCGGTCGGGGTGATTATACTTGATCGCGTTTTCGATCAGGTTCGACAGGATCTGTTCGACCGCCACCCGGTCGCCATAGATTTCGGGCTGATTGGGGCCGACGATGATCTGGGCATCGGCCTGTTCGGCGCGCACCTTCAGGCTTTCGGCGACGTCGGAAATCACCCGATTCATGTCCAGCCACGTCGGGTTGAGCGCGCGATTGCCTTGGCGGGACAATTGCAGGATGGCGTTGATCAACCGGTCCATCTTTTGCGTCGAGGAGCGGATGAAATGGATCGCTTCGGGCAAATCCTGCTCGATCAACTCGTCCGTGCCGGGAAACAGCGTGTCGGGGCGGGTCTTGCGCGCCTCCTGCAACATTTCGCCCAGCCGTTTGGTGGCGATTTCCAGCTCGGATGTAAAACCCATCACATTGACCAGCGGCGAACGCAGGTCATGGCTGACGATATAGGCAAAGCGTTGCAATTCGCCATTGGCGCGTTTGAGGTCGGATGTACGTTCCTGAACGGCTTGCTCCAACCCGGTGTTGGCGTCGCGCAGCGCCTGACGCGAATCCATCAGATCCTGGGTAAATCGGCGCAGGCTGGCAAAAGTCAGCAGACCCACGACGATCAACAGCACCCCCGCCGCGCCCAGCACGACATAGAAACCATATTGGATCCGCCGCATTTCCGCGGCCCGAAATCCCTGCAGGCGCAATTCCTCATCCTGCATCGTCTTGGTCAAGACGTCGAGCATGTTGATCGGGTTTTCAAACCGAATACCCTCGCCAAATTCGGCTTTGGTGATCGCGCCGACCTCTAAAAGCACCTGCGCCTCCAGCCCTTCGAGCATTGGAACGCGCGCCTGTTGGCGGGGGTTGTCCTTGGTCAGTTCGCCAAAATTGTCGATCGCGCTGTCCAGCCGCATGCGATAGGTTTTCAAATCATCGGCATTGCGTTCGGCTTCCTTCTTGCGGCGGAAACTGTCGATACGCAGCAGGGACAGGCGCATCTGCGCCACCTGACGCTCGACCTGATAGGTATGGGCGACACCGTCCATCTGGCGCTGGTTCATGATCATCAGGATCGCCGCCGAACCGACAATCCCGGCCAGAGCGACAAAACCCAGCACGATCATGCCGATCAACTTGCTGCGAAACTGGCTTTGGGCTTCGACCATCTGGGGCATATCAGCGCACAACTTCCTGACAATTGGCGATGACGCCGTCCTGTGATGGTGCGCATCCACGGGCACAGGCAAAGCCGGAGGTCACCTTGGCCTCCAGCGTATAATCCTGCATCGCGGCGCGGCATTCCTGGGCCGATTTATAGGGGCGGGACATGGCGCCTTCGGCATTCTGCCTCAGGTCGTCATAATAATAGCCGTACCAGACATCATCATCGGTTTTGCCATCAAGGCAACCGCCAAGCAGAAGGCATGCCGCCAGCGCAAAAAAGGCGCCTTTCGGCCAGAATTTCATAGTTACCCCCCCGCGCGTGTCACGCATGAACCATGAGGTTAGACGCGCCAGAATCCAAAAGGTTTCATCGCGGCGCGTCAATTTTGAAAATAATTCATTCATGGAACCCACGCCCCTGTCCGGACATTCCCCCTTCCGAAGGCTGACCTTCAAGTTTCCAAACTTTGAAACCACAGGAGAGATATCATGGGTTCTGTCAGCGATCGTATTTCGGGCGCCACCAACTCGCTGGTCGGCAAGGCCAAGGAAGCCATCGGCAAGGAAACCGGCGACGCCAAGCTGGCTGCTGAAGGCGCGGCCCAGGACGCCAAGGGCAAGATTCAGACCGCCACCGGCAAGGCCAAGGCCGCGCTGGGCGAATAAGCTGCCGCAAGGCAGGGCGTTGGCCTCGCTGGCGAGAGCGGGGTCAACGCTTGCCTTTACAGGTCGGGGCCGCAGATAGCGTATGACAGACACAGCACTCCCCAGATCGCTCGCCCGGCTTCGCAATTGGGGTATCGGCATCCTTGTGACGCTGGTTGCCCTGGTTGCGGCCATCTGGCTCGTGCTGTTCCTTACCAAAGGGCGTTTTCTGCGGCCCTATTTCGAAAAATTCGCCAGTTCCTCTCTTGGGCGACCAGTGGGCGTAACGGGCGAATTCAATCTCTATTTCGCCCCCATCGACATCGCCTTTCGCGCCGATGGCCTGACCATCGCCAATGCCGATTGGGCGGGGGCAAAGCCTTTCCTGCACGCCGACCATCTGGGGCTTAGCCTTGAAACCCTGCCTTTGCTGACCGGCAAGCGCCGGATTTCGACCATGCAGGCCGATGGCTTTCAGGTGGCCGCGCAATGGGACAAGGCGCACAGGCGCAACAACTGGACCTTTGGCTCCGGCCCGCCCAAGCCTTTGACCATCCCCGACATCATTCAGGCCAGCTTGCGCAATTCGTCGATCACCTATGATGATCCGTTGCTGCAACTGAATGCCCAGATTGCGATCAAGCCGCTCTATGCCGCCAATTCGGTGTTGCAGGGCGGATTGATGTTCGATGGCACGGGCCGATTGCGCGGCCGCCCGATCCGCTTTTCCGGCAATATTGCCCAGGCCGACCGTGCCCTGCTGCGCGGCGGTTCCTCGCGCGTGACGCTGCATGGCGAAGGCGCGCGCACCCGTATCGATCTGACGGGCACGATGCCGGGCATCACCAGTTTTGATGATGGGCGCTATCACCTTGAGGCGCATGGCCGCAACATGGCCGATCTGTTCAACCTGATCGGTGTGGCGGTGGTGGAAACCCGCCCCTATGTGGTGGAGGCCGATGTGTCGCGGCCAAGCGCCGATTGGACCTTTGAACGCATCCGCGGGCGTTTTGGCGACAGCGATCTTGCCGGTCTGCTCCGCGTCGGGCTGCGCGGGGAACGGCTCTATCTCAAGGCCGATCTGCAAACCCGCGCGCTCAACCTGCTCGATGCCGCGCCCTTTCTTGGCTATGATCCCGAACGGCTCGACCGGCTGGGCACCAAGGGTTTGGTGACGCAGGAAAATGGCCATCCGCGCATCCTGCCCGATGCGCCGCTGCGTTCCGATGCGATCAACCGTTTCGATGCCGATGTGCGCTATCGTGTGACGCGGATCGTGGCGCAGGATTTCCCGGTGGGCGATATCGATGCCACGCTGCATCTCGATCATGGCCTGATGCGGCTTGATCCGGTGACGGCGGTGGTCGCCACGGGCAAGTTTGACGCCAAGGTCACGCTGGACGCCCGCGCGCCGCAGGTCATCACCGATTATGCCATGCACCTTTCGCCCACCCCCATGGGCAAACTTCTCTATCGCTTTGGCGTAGAGGAATCGGGCACCACCGGCACATTGGGCGCACGGCTGGCCATGCGCGGGGTGGGCAACAGTTTGCGCGACAGTCTGGCCCATGCCGATGGGCGCATGGCCTTTATCATCCCGGCGGGCACGATGTGGGCGCGCAATATTCAATTGGCTGAACTCGACCTTGGCACATTCCTGCAAAAGATGTTTGCCAAGAAGCTGAAGGAGCCGGTGCAGATCCGTTGCGGCCTGTTGGGCTTTACGGTCAAGGATGGCATTTCCAGCGCGGACCCGATCCTGATCGACACGAAAAAGAATGTGATCACCGGGCGCGGCCAATTCAGTTTCCGCGATGAGTCGATCAACATGGGCCTGCGCGCCGACGCCAAGACGTTCAGCCTGTTTTCCCTGCAATCGCCGGTCGGCATCAAGGGCTATTTCGCGGCGCCGGGTTTGAAGGTCATCACCCCGCAATTGCTGACCCGCATGGGCGCGGGCGCGGCGCTGGGCGCGGCGGTCAATCCGTTTGCGGCGCTGATCGCCTTTGTCGATCCGGGCGATGCGCAATCGGCGGCCTGCGGCCCGGTGCTGGCCGGTGCCCGCGCCTCGGCCCAGCGTACGGTCAAGGGCAAGGTGCGCAAGGATGTCGGTCCGGTAAAGAAGTGATGGAGTAACAGGGCCGGTTATCTCCGCCTCGCACATGCAACAATTTGTCCGCCCGAAAGTTAGTTCAGCAGATGATCGAACATTCGGAGGCATTATGGCCCGCACTTTGCTGCAATTCTTTCACTGGTACTATCCTGCGGGCGGCCAGTTGTGGCGCGAGGTGGCGGAAAAGGCTTCTGATCTGGCCCAGATGGGCGTCACCGACATCTGGCTGCCGCCTGCGACCAAGGGTGCGTCCGGGGGCCATTCGGTTGGCTATGACACCTATGACCTATTCGACCTTGGCGAATTTGACCAAAAGGGCAGCCGCGCCACCAAATATGGCCCGCGCGAGGAATTGCAGCATGCCATTGCCACCGCGCGCGAGGCGGGACTGCGCGTGATCCATGACGCCGTTCTCAACCACAAGATGGGCGCCGATGAAACCGAGCGTGTCCGTGTCCAGCGTGTGCGAGAGGAAGACCGCAACGTGCTGGACGGCGAACCCTTCGAGGCCGATGCCTATACGCGCTTCACCTTTCCGGGGCGGGGCGGGGCGCATTCGCAATTCGAATGGAACGCCTCCTGTTTCTCTGGCGTCGATTATGTCGAGAACCCCGATGGCACCGGCGTCTTTTCGATCCTGAACGAACATGGCGATGGATGGAACGAAGAGGTCGATGAGGAACTGGGCAATTTCGACTATCTGATGGGGGCCGACGTCGAATTCCGCAACAATGCGGTGTATGAAGAGGTCAAGTTCTGGGGCCGGTGGATGGTCGAACAGGTCGGGGCCGACGGGTTCCGTATGGACGCGGCCAAACATATCCCGGCATGGTTCCTGCGCGATTGGGTGGGGCATTTGCGCGAAACGGTGGCGCCCGACATTTTTGTCGTGGCGGAATATTGGAACCCGGACCTGAACGCCCTGTCGCGCTATCTGGACCGGGTGAACCGGCAATTTGCGCTGTTCGATGTGGGGTTACAGCATAATTTCCACCACGCCGGGCGCGCCCATGCCGATTACGACCTGCGCCAGATTTTCGACGGATCGCTGGTGGCGGCCATTCCCGAACATGCCGTCACCATTGTCGCCAACCACGACACCCAACCGTTGCAGGATCTGGAAAGCCCGGTTGAGCCTTGGTTCAAACCGCTGGCCTATGCGCTGATCCTGCTGCGCGAGGGCGGCTTGCCCTGCCTTTTTTATCCTGATCTCTATGGCGCGGGGTACGAGGATAAGGGCGGGGATGGACAGATGCATCACGTCGACCTGCCCGCGATTCCCTGCCTCCCCGACCTGGTGAAGGCGCGCAAGGCCTTTGCCCATGGCCCCCAGACCGATCTGTTCGAGGAACCCAATTGCATCGGCTTTATCCGCCATGGCACCGCCGAGCAGGGGGGCTGCGTCGTCGTCCTGTCCAATGCCGGCGACGCCGCGCGTGAGGCTGTTCTGGGGCAGGACCATGCCGGGGCCACTTTTGTCGATTTCCTTGGCCATCACCCGGATGAAGTAGTGCTGGACGAAGGCGGCAAGGGTGTTTTCCCGGTCTATGGCGAGAGCGTCAGCGTCTGGGTGCGCCGCGATCTGTTGTGATCTTCGCCCCGCTTTGATCACGGATGAACGCGGTTGCGGCGCGGGCGTGCAACCTTTCACCTTCCCCGCGCTTCTCTTTGTATAGCACCGGGCCTTTGCGCCCTGCCTCCCCACCGGCCTGATGACAGGCCCGCATGTACAGGAGCGCTTTATGGTTTTGACCCGTGATGGCACCGCCCTTTATTCCAAGTGCTGGGGATGGGGGCGGCCTGTCGTCCTTGTCCACGGCTGGCCGCTCAGCGCGGATAGCTGGGACCCGATTGCGACGATTCTGGCCAATGCCGGTTTCCGTGTGATCAGCTATGACCGGCGCGGCTTTGGCCGTTCGGATCAACCCTCGCATGGCTATGACTATGACACGCTGTCGGACGATCTGGCCGAGGTGATGGCCTTTCACGGCGTCAACGATGATGCCGCGCTGATCGGCTTTTCCATGGGCGGGGGCGAGGTGGTCCGCTACATGTCGCGCCACAATCGCGGCGCGGTTTCGCAAATCGCGCTGATCAGCTCGGTCGCGCCCGGTTTGATGCAGACGGACGACAATCTTGACGGCGTCGCGCCCGAAACATTTGTCGAAATGGAAAAGCAACTGGTCGATGACCGCGCCCATTTCTTCACCCGATTTTTCAAGCAATTCTATGGCGTCGGCCTGATCGACCGCCCGGTCAGTCAGGAAGTGCTGGACCACGCCCGCGCCATGGCGATGCAGGCGGGATTGTTGCCGACGCTGGCCGCGATGCGCGCCTTTTCGCACACGGATTTCACCGGCGATCTGGCGGCGATCAATGTGCCCACGTTGCTGATCCATGGCACGGCGGATGACATCGTGCCGATCCGGGCGACATCCTATCGCGTGGCCGACGCGGTGGGCATGGCGGGATTGGTCGAATATGCCGGGGCGCCGCATGGCCTGTTCGCCACGCGACAGGATGATCTGGCCAATGATCTGATCACTTTCCTGCGGCATCGCATGGCGCCCGTCCGCACCGTGGCCGAGCAGGCCGCTCTGGACGTGGAAACCGCGCGCACAATGGTTGCCCCCGCCATTTGATCGGAGGTGAGCATGGAAACAGTCGAAGCCAAACTGCCTGCCGAGGGGCTTGAAGCGCGCGAGCGTGACATCGCCCTGACCGAGAGCGAGCGCGCCTCTGTCGCATCGGCGCAGGGGGCCAATACCAAGGTGATCCACGAGGTCGTGCGCCGTCACGGCGACGAGGAAATGGAGCGCCCGGCCTTTTCCCTGCTGATCTCGGCGCTGGCGGGCGGCATTGCCATCTGCACCTCGATTTTGGCCGAGGCGCAGATGGAATTGCTGTTGCCCGATGAAAAGTGGCGGCCTCTGGTGGCCTGTATGGGCTATTCCACCGGCTTTCTGGTGGTGATCCTGAGCCATCTGCAACTCTTTACCGAAAGCACGCTCTCGGCGGTGATCCCGGTGGCGACCCATCCCGAACGGGCCAATGTGCTGCGTCTGCTGCGCTTTTGGGGGCTGGTGCTGGGCGGCAATCTGCTGGGCACTTTCATCGTTGCGCTGGCTTTTGAGCGGCAATGGATCGTTTCGGCCCCGTTGCATGAAGCGATGATCGAATTGTCGGCGCGTCTGCTGGACCGTGATTGGTGGCAAACCTTGCGCATGGGCATTCCGGCGGGCTTTCTGATCGCGGCAATTCCTTGGTCATTGCCCACCACGCGCGGACAGGAATTCTGGGTCATCCTCCTGCTGACATGGCTGATTGCGCTGGGCGGATTTGCCCATGTGGTGGCCGGATCGGGTGAGGCATGGCTGTTGATGCTGGACGGGCGGATCACCGCGTTTCAGGCGGTTTTCGACATTATCGTGCCCACGCTGCTGGGCAATGTGCTGGGGGGCACGGGCCTGTTCGCGGTGTTGGCCCATGCGCAGGTGCGCGGCGAGTTGTGATTCACCGATGGAACGATGGCGGCGCAGGACCATTCCATGACCATGGGGCCTGTACCGGCGGGCCATGGAAACCTTTCAAAATTAATGGAGAAATCCGATGTCAACCAAAGAAATCTCGAAAGAAGACGCTTTCACCTCGACCACCCAGCTGCGCGCTCAGGCCAAGCGCGCGATTGCCGATGGGCCGATCACGTCGACCTATCCGGACGACCGTGAAGTGATTATCCAGCGGCTCAATCTGGCGCTGGCCACCGAATGGGTCTGTGTGTTGCGCTATATGCGCCATTATTACTGTGTGACCGGCCCGACCTCTGGCCCGATCAAGGCCCATTTCCTTGAACATGCCGTCGAGGAACAGGCCCATGCCGACAAATTGGCCGAACGTATCGTGCAACTGGGCGGAGAACCCGACCTTGATCCCGCCACGCTCAGCAAGCGTTCACATGCCGAATATACGACCGGCGCATCGATTGAGAGCATGATCCGCGAAAATCTGATCGCGGAACGTATCGCGGTCGATTCCTATCGCGAACTCGTTCAATTCATTGGCGATCGCGACCCCACCACCCGCGCGCTGATCGAAGGCATTCTGGCGCAGGAAGAAGAACACGCCGACGAATTGCGTGATCTTTTGCCCTGATCGCATCGGCCACAGGACAGGATAATATGAGCAACACCACCCCCACCGCCGCGCCATCGGTCATGCCGACAAGCCACCCGCTTCGCCCATCCGAAGTGCCGGGCCTGTTGCGCGACCTGACGCAGACGACGCTGAACTGGGTTGCCGATTACTGGCTGCAAATCGCCATTTCGGCGGCGGCGGCCTCGGCGATCATTTTCGTGTTGTTCGCGTTGCGGCGGTGGGGGCGGCATAATTACGATCCTTTGGTCGGCCCCGCCTCGATGCGCGCGGTTATTGCCCAGGTGGTGATGCGGACCAAAACCTTCTTCATCGTCATTCTGGCCATTCGCGTGGTCAGCAAATATGCCCAGATGCCCGACAGCCTTGAACACTGGATGTATGTGTTCTTTGCCATCGCAGCGGTGATTCAGGGCGCGATCTGGACCCGCGAACTGGTGCTGGGCATGATTGAGCATCGCACCTCGGCCAAGAATTTTCAGGGCGAGACGATCCTCAACGCCATGGGCCTGATCCGCATCATGGTCAGCTTTACCATCTTTGCCATCGCGGCGGTGGTCTTGCTGGGCAATATCGGGGTCAATGTCACGGGCATGGTCGCGGGTCTGGGCGTTGGCGGTATCGCCATCGGTCTGGCGGCGCAGGGTATCTTTGGCGACCTTTTTGCCGCGCTGGCCATCATCTTTGACCGGCCATTCAACCGGGGCGATGCGATCAGCTATGGCGATTCCAGCGGTACGATCGAGGCGATTGGTCTGAAATCCACCCGCATCCGCGCCTATACCGGCGAATTGCGCATCATCGCCAACCGCAACCTGCTGGACAAGGAAGTGCTCAACGTGTCCGGGCGCGACCATATCCGGCTGCCCTTTATGATCGGCGTGGCCTATGAAACGCCGCCCGACACGCTGGAACGTCTGCCCGGGATCCTCAAGGAACTGGTCGAGGCGGAAGGCGGGATTGCCGCGCGCGCCGGGTTTGAAAAGTTCGGCGAAAGCTCGCTCGACTTTGCCGTGCTGGTCGATGTGCCGGGCAATGACTGGCCGGTGGCGCATGATCTGCGCAATCGCCTGCTGGTTTCGATCATGCGCCGCTTTGCCGCCGAAGGGATCTCGATCCCCTATCCCACGCAGACGACCTATACCGCCGCGCCCGATGGCCGTCTGGTCATGCCCTATGCCGATCAGGCCAATACGTCGGCATAATCGGGATGCCTTTTGGCCCAGGCCACCATAAAGGAACAGCGCGGGACCAGCTTTAACCCCTGATCCCGCGCCAGATCAAACACCCCGCGCGCCAATGCCCCGCCAATGCCGCGCCCTTCAAAGGCGGGCGGCACTTCGGCATGCAACAGGTGATAGGCCCCGCCGTCATCGACACGATAGGTGCAAAAGGCCATGGCATCGCCCTCAATGGGCAATTCAAAGCGCTGCTTTGCGGAATTGAGCGTTACGGGGGCGGTCATCGATACGTCTCCTTCATCGCAAAGATGTGGATGACACGCCCGCCCCGCAAGGGTTCAGCGCAATTGCCGCGCCAGCAATTGCAGAACGCAGCCATAATAATCCTGCGCCAGTGCCTCGGTCTTGAGCGGCTGGTTCAGCGTGCGCTGGACGATGTTGATGCCCCCCGGCGACAGCGGAAAACCGGCCTCTGCCCCGGAATAGACATCGACCCACGCCGGGATTGGTTGCCCGGACGCCTGCTTGTTGCGCCAGTAATCGGCAATCGGCGTGACCAGATGGGCCCGCTTGCCCGCCACGGCATAGAGCGGGATGCGCACCGCATCGAAACCGAATTGCGGCGCCTTGTCGGGCGCGGGCTGCGGCATGCCGTCATTGCCCACCACGACCCAGTCGGTGGGCAGGCCAAAGGCGCCGAAGCGGGCCTTGCGCAGGATATCCTCGCATGTGGCGATGACCGGACCCCATGTGCCTGCGCCGTCCAGTTGCGCAAAGGCGTCCAACGCCGGAAAGATGAAATAGCATGGGTTGATCATCAACCGGTCGCCCAGATCGAAACCCATGATGCCGGGCATCAGATAATGTTGCCCACCGCGCGCGATCACCAGCTTTTCGCGGATCGCCTGACGGATCTGGCGCGAACGGGTCTCCCACGCGGCCACGCCCCACCGGCGCGCCCCGCGCGCCAGAGCCAGCGCGATCAGCATGTCGCCATCGGTCGCATTGTTGGGATCGGCCACCGGATTGTTCGACCGCGGATCAAAACGCCACGAATAAAGCGCCATGTCGCCACGGGCCAGATGGCTCTGGGTCCAATTGTACATCGCCTCGAACGCGGCCCGGTCGCCCACCGCCGCGGCCAGCAGCATGCCATAGCCCTGACCCTCGGTATGGCTGACCCCGCCATTGCCGGTGTCGATGATGCGGCCCGATGCGTCCAGATAGATCTGGCGGAAACTGGTCCACATGCCGTCCAGAACCTTGGGCGTGGCATTCGCGCTGGGTTTGTCGGGGGTCACAGATTTGCCTTCCCCCTTGCGCGAACAACCCACCATCAAGGCGGCGCTGGCGGCCATCAACATATGGCGACGGTCAAACAACATGGGCTTGTTCTGCATCAGATCTCGGCGCCGTGGCGGATTTCAATCGAATTGGCGGAATAGGACACGATGCGCGTGACCAGCGCGTCGGGGCTGCCCATGGCACGCATCCACCCGTCATAGGCCCCGACCAGAAGCGAGGCCAAGGCATCGCCCCAGTTGAATTCGGGATCGTTGGGAATAGCCGCCGGCGCATCGTGATGGTTGATCAACACGCCCTGAAGATCGAGCGTGATGTCCGCCTCGCCCAGACCCAGCCGGCCCCAGACCGCATTTACCGCACCCTGAAGTTCGCGCAGGTCGCGCATCGCCGGAATCGGGTTCTGTTCGGCCAGCCGCTTGCCCACCGCACGAAAGAAGCCCTTGGCCTGCGATTTATCCGCATTGGCAAAGATTTCCGAAACCGCCAGCGCCGCAATCACGGCCAATCCGCGATCCGAAGTGTCTGGTGGGAAAGGCAGGTCTTCCATTATGCGCCCCCCGTTCGTTGTCCCGTCATATGCAAGCCTCATGGGTTCTCTCCCTTATTTGGTGCTGCCCAAGGCCTGACGAATGCCCAGCATAGAGCGGAATTCGTCATAGGTGCCAAATGTATTATAGCTGACTTCGCCGCCGACACGGGTGGCCGGGCTGATCTTGTAATAGAGCGAACCCTGCGCCGACATGCCAAAGCCGGTCTTGCTCAGGCTGTCGTAATAGTTGCGCACATCGCTGTTGGTGGCTTTGAGCGCGTTGAGACGGGCCTGCGCGGCCGGATCGGTGGGATACAGATCGGTGCGGTTCTGCGAAAAGCTCTGGAAACCGGGGGTGCCGGAAACCTTGAGGTCCAGATTGCCCTTTTCATAGGAATAACGGACCGGGAAGCTGAGCGCGAGGAAGCTTTGCGGGCTGAAATAGCCGCCCTGACCCCATGTGAACTGGTTCTGGCTGTTGGCATAGGTCTGATAATTGACGTTCATGCCCGCCGTGATCGACGAATGCTCGTTGCTCCACGCCCGCATATAGCCGCCGACATTGACCTCGACATTGCGGTTCGAGGCGACATTGGTGCCATTGTAGCGGTTATAGCTGACATCGCCATAGGCGCCGTTGCCGTTGCTTTCATACGAATAGCCAACGCCGCCGCCGGTGCGCATCACCTGGCCCCATGTCTGGCCGGTTACCGGATCGCGCGTCCCGGCATAGGAAACGACGCTGTCGGTGACGGGCTTGCGTTCAAACCATGCGCGCGCGGTGGCATGCTGCGACACTTGCGGCGTTACGGCCACGCGCCATGTCGCGCGGGTGTTGCCAAAACCGACCGGCGTGGTGCCGCCTTCGATCTGAACCAGCTTGTCGGCATAACCGGCGCTGAGCGCGACGCCCGATGCGCGCTGGGTTTCGGCATTGATCAGCGCCGATGCCGTCTTGTCGACGATGGCCTGCGCCTCGATTGTGGCATTGCGGCCAAACCGGGCCAGAGACGACCCCGTCGGGCGCCCCGCATCGATCATCACCGCTTCGGCGCGGGCAAATACGCGGCCACGGCCAAGCCCGGTGGAAAGCTGGGCGGTGGTCTTCATCTCGCTCAATTGCGACAGGCCGGTTTCACCCTTGCGCGCACGGAACGATGCGTTGACCTCGGCGCGCGGACCATTGTCGGCGGCAAGCCCCGCGATGTCGCGTTCAATTCCCGCCAGAACCGGATCGACCGGCGCTTGCGGGGTTGCGGCGAAAGGGGCGGCGTTGTTCTGCGCTCCTCCGGCAAAGCCATTGCCCGGCAGGCCGCCCCACGTGGCCGGGGCCGGGACGGATTGCGGGGCGAAACCGTTGGGGGCCTGATAATTGCCCTGTGCCGCTGCGCCATTGAAATTGCCTTGGGGGGCAAAACCGGCCTGATTGGCCATGGCGCCTTGGGGGGCAAAACCGTTCTGCTGTCGCGGCGCGGTCATTTGCAAACGCGTGCCGCCGCCCAGTGCAAAGGGATTGGGCATGGCGGGGGCGGCGGCCTGCTGGGGCTGGGCCTGCTGTGCGCGGAAGGGGTTGCCGTCGGGGGCTTGGGCGGCCACCTGCGCCGTGCCATCGGCGGCAAAGGGCGATGCGGCAAACGGGTTGGCGCCATTGCTGGTCCCGCTGCTTTGTTGATAGACGTCGCGGGCCTGCTTGAAATAGCGCGTGGCGGCCGAAGCATTGCCGCGCGCCTGTTCGGTGCGGGCCGCGGCCAGCCAGACTTCGTAATTGCTGCCATATTCGCGCAGCAATTGCGTCTGGGCCTGCTGGCTCAATTGCTTGTCACCGGCGGCCTGCGCGGTTTCCATCAGACCGGACAAAGCATCGCGGTTCTTGGGATCACGGGCCAGGATCATCTGGAACGTCTGGGCCGCGCGGGCGTTCATCCGGCCCGATTGATACAGGCGCGCCAGCGAGGAGAGGATCTCGTTATTGTCCGGCGCGGCATTGAACGCGGTTTGCAGCACGTCAAAGGCCTGCGCAAACTGGCCTGCCTGACGCAGGCGGTCGGCCTGCTGGGCGGCGGCGCTGGCGGCCATGCGGGCCACGGCGCGCTGGCCATTGGGGTCGCCTGCGGCCAGCGCGGTGGCCTTGGCCATGGCGGTGCGGGCCAGATCATCGCGGCCCGTACGCACGGCGACGCGCAGGATCGATTCAAACCCGGCAATTTCCGAGATTTGTCCGTTGATTGCACGTTGAGCCAGAGCGGCGGCGTCGAAATTGTCGCCCATATCGATCAGCGCTTCGGCAATGGCCGCCTGTTTGAGCGGCGAAAGGCCCTGCGTGTTGCTCAATTGCTTAAGCACGCCGACCGCTTCACCCTTCTGGCCGGTGGCGGCAATCTGCTTGGCGCGGATGATGGCGGTGTCGATCTTCAGCCCGATGGCGAAATTGCGGATCGGGGCCGAACGGGCCTCGTCGGGAATGCGGTCGATCAGGCCCTGCGCCATGGCGGTGCGGCCCAGTTCGGCATTCAGCATCGCGGCGGCATAAAGCGCATCGGGATTGGTCGATGCGGCCAGCGAGCCGAGCAGGCTTTCGCTTTCCGACACGCGACCGCGACGGATCATGAAACGGGCAAATTCATAACGGATCCACGGGTCGTCCTGATCCAGCATGATGCCCTGTTGAAACGCCTGTTCCGCGCCGAAATCGTCGCCGCGTGCCGCCGCCGACAGGGCGGCCCCGCGTGCGGCGCGGCTTTGCAGGCGCTGGCCATTGGGCGTTTCCTCGCCGCCGGCCTGACGATAGAGGTCGGCAGCGTCGGCATAGCGGCCCTGACGTTCGTAAATGTCGGCCAGCAATTCATAGGCCCCGCCATTCTGGCTATAGCCCGAACGGATCAGCGCCTCGGCGGCCTTGCGCGCATCGTCCAGAGCGCCGCGTGTGACCATCGCCTGCGCTTCCTGCAGCGAGGCGAAATAGCGGGCCGATTCCAGCGCTTCCTTCCACTTGGACGCATCGCCCAACTGGCTGGCCTGGGCCAGAGCGTCGCGGGCCTGCGCAAAGCGGCCACGCTTGAGATCGACAAGGCCCAGACCGCCCAGCGCATCGGCATCGCGCTTGTTGCGGTTCAGGGCCGACTGGAACTGACGCTCGGCGCCTTCAAGGTCATTGTCCTGCAAGGCGCGGAAACCCACCACTCGCGACTGGCCCGCACGGTCGGCGGCCGAAGGCCCGGCAGGCGCCGCAGTGCGCGGCGCGGGGGCTGGCTTTTCCGCAACCGGGGCCGGTGCCGGACGGGCGGCAACGGTGCGCGGCGCGGGTGCACGCATCGGCTGGGGCGCGGGCGCGGCCACCGGGGCGGGGGCCGGAGCGGGAGCAGCAGGCGAGAGCGCCTTCTTGGCCACCGCATTGGCCGGGTCGATCTGCAACGCGCGACGCCATGCCTGCTGGGCCAGATCGTGGCGCCCCTTGCCTTCCCAATATTGCGCCTGATCCAGCAGGGCCTTGACCCCCGATGCCTGCGCATGGGCCGGTGCCGAAGTGAGCCCGGTGGCCATCAGGGCCGCGACCAGAGCCACGCCCGAATTGCGGCGCAGCGAGCGGCGATTAAAGACGGGGCTCACTTCTTGTCTCCCTTATTGTTTTTTTGGCTCAGATCTGCGGGTGCCTCACCTTGCAGGCGCTTCTTGGCCTGACGGGCAAAGACCAGATAGACGGGGCCGGTCAGCAGCAGGGCCAGCATCACCCCGCTCAGTGCCATCAACAGCGGGCGCTGGCTGAACCAATAGGCCAGCTTCATCCAGAAGGGCAGGCTGCCCGCCCAATAACGCGGGCCCACGGCAAAGCTGGTCATGCCATCGCCGGTGGTGACGGCAAGGTCGCCCTGGATCTGGGCATTGATCTTGTCATCATTCATGCCTTCGACCAACTGGGGCAGGGTGGCGGTGTCATCGGCGATCATCGCCACCACGCTGCGGCCCGAAGTCAGGGGCGATTCAAAGGCGGTGATGCCGTTAAACCCCTTGGAGGCATAGACGGTGTTCTCGACATCTTCCTTGCTGTTCTTGCCCCAACCGCCCAACAGCGATTCGACATATTGCAGCGCAGAGCGTTCGATGACCTTGAGCGTGCCGCCTTCGTTACGCAGCGGCGCATTGGCGAACAGTGAGCTTCCGGCCAGATTGGCGCTGCCGATGACCAGAATGTCGTGATCGGACAGTTGGTCCGCATTGCCGCCCAGCGTCACGGTGACGCCGGTGGTGGCAACGCCCGTCGAATCGCCCAGACGGCCCATGACATCAAGGAAAGCCTCGATGGCGGCCTCGGTCGGGTGATCGTCCATCATCACGATCGTTTCCGACAGGTCGGGGCGCACGGTGAAGGGATAGCCCGCACCGGCAAAGCTGGCCAGATCGGGCATTTCCAGACCGTGCCACGCGCCGGTCAGGTCGATGGTCGAATTGGGATCAAGGCTGACGCGGACATTGTCGGGCAACGTGCCGGTGCACTTCTGCTTGTCGGCCATGATCAGGTTATAGTCGAAGACGACTTCATTCGATCCGAACAGGTTATAGCGGGGCAGGCCCACGCTGCCGCGCCCATTGACGCTGTTGGCGCCCGAACCATACCACAGGCGCTGCCACCAGCTCATGCCGGTCAGGGGCAGGGTCTTGAGGAACTGGCCGTTGATCGACACGTCCATGCGCGAACCTTCGCGGTCCAGCCACTTGGCGTCGGGATAGCGATAGCCAAGGCTGAGCGAACCACCCTGACGCGGCCAGAAGAACAGGTCGGGCGCAAGGCGGAAACGCGCGGCCAGCGGACCCGGCGGCAGGCCCATGCCCTGCAGCGCATAAGGCGCCATGATCTCGCCCAGCTTGACCTCACGGTCGGTGGTCAGCCAGCGCGGCGCGGAATAGCGCGGCCAGGTGGGAATGCGGGCGCTGTCAAAGCTCATCAATGCGCCGCCCGGAATGCCTTTCGCGCTGGCCAGAGCGGCGGCGGCAAGGCGGATTTCGGCATCATTGCGACCGGCAATCACCAACAGCATGCCGCTGGGGTCGGCCGGATTGCGCACCATCGTGGCGGTCGCGCCATTGATCGGCACGGCCAGTCCAAAGGCGGGCGTCTTCATGAAGACGATGGCATTGCCCGCAGGCAGACGGCCGATCATCGGCTTGAAGGCGAAACCGCGATACGAGGCAAGGCTGCCCATCCACGAGGAAATGCTGGCCGCCGCTTCCAGATCGCCATGGCTGGGGGCCGAGGCAAAGACGAAGGGCAGGCGCAGCGCGCCATTGTCGTGGCGGTCAAAAAACGGGCCGGGCAGGCTGGAAAGATCCGGCGCCTTGGGCAGCGATTGCACGGTCAGGTCAAAGCCCGACTGAACATTGCTGACATTGGCCCAGAGCGAGGAATGGAACGGATCTTCGCAATCGCGCGCATAATGGGCGATCAGGCGAATGTTGAGCTGATTATCACCGGGCAGGAACAGCGCGGGATTAACCGGCACCTTGAGCGTGACGCCGCCCGCGTTTTCGCGGGTCAGGGGAATGGTCTGCACCACTTCGCCGTTGAGCAGCACGACCATCTGCGACACATCGGCCAACAGCGCCGGGCTCCATGCCGCGCGCAGCGTGACCATGGCCTCGGTGACGATGTCATTGGGGCGCATGCCAAAGGGAATGCCGATTTCGCCGCGCGTGCCCGCCAGACGGATCGGCATCTTGATGCGCAGATCCTTGAACGTCATGTGTTCGCGGCGCGTGCCGGTGGTGCCCGAAATGATCAGCGGCGTGGTGCCGGTGGTCGTATCGGTTTGCGGCGCGGCGACGGCGGCGGTGGCCACCGTCGGTGTTTGCGCGCGCGCTTCCTGATGCGGGGCCAGGATCGAGGCGGCCATCACGGCAAAGGCGCAGGCGGCGGCCTTCACAGTCGGGCGCGCCATCAGCGACGGGCGCACCGGCGCGGCGGGGGCCACATCGACGGCTTCGGGCTTGGCCTTAACCTCTTCCTTGGCGACGGCGACGGTGGGCAATTCGGCCTTGGCGGCGGCGGCCTGTTCACGCTGGGCGCGCATGCGGCGGCGTTCCGCCACGTTCAGACCCAGAATGCGCTTAAGCGTCATCAGATCAACCGAAAGGATATCTTTCACCGAGCGCAATTCCCCAACCTGCTCAGGCGCCGACATTTGCCATGCATCCGCCCGTCCCATAACGGCACGCACTAGCTTGCGGCCCATGGCCATGTCCAGCGTGTGGAACCGTACAAATGCGTATCCGCGTGCGGTGCGAATAGTATCCACAGGAATAACCAAACGGTCGGCATCCATGTCCAACGCAATGTGGGTCAATTCAGGGTCGCGCACCGGCAGATCGGCGGGCAGGACGATGGCCGCGCCGCCCATCGAAATGTCGCGAGTCACGCCCGAAATGGCATGGCCCGATTTCAGATAGAGCGTGACGGGCAATTCGGCATGGATACGGATATCCTTGCGCGCCTGACGGGTTTCACGCGCCACCGATACGGCGGCCAGCAGGATGATCAGCGAGAAGCTGGCCCATGCGGTATTGAGCAGCAGCGTGTCGATCTGGATGTTGAAGCTGGACTGAAAGAACAGCAGCTTGATCCAGCCCATCGACACAGCCCCCGCCAGCAGCGCGATGGCCACCAGATGCGGCTTGACAATGGCCCAGTCAAAGAAGGTCTGATCGAGAAGGTCGCCCTTGTCGGTCACGTTGAACTTGCCCTTGCGCGGCTGGAACCAGGTCATCACCGTGGGCTTGACCAGATGGAAAGCCAGCATGGTTTCATAGACTTCGCCCCAGAACGGACGGCGCCAGCCCAGTTGCGAACGGCCGCTGAACATTTGTGAACAGACCAGATGCGGCATCGAGAAGGCGAAGATCAGCGAGGCTGATGCCTGAATGATGTTCTGGCCAAAGATCAGATAGGCCAGCGGGCTGGTCAGGAACACGATGCGCGGCAGCGGAAACTGAAAGTGCATCATCGCGTTGAGATAGCACAGGCGCTGAGTCAGGCTCAGGCCCTTGCCCAGCAGCGGGCAGTCGATGCGCAGGATCTGCGTCATGCCGCGCGCCCAGCGGATACGCTGGCCTACGTGCAGAACGAAACGTTCGGTGGCCAGACCCGCCGACAGGCGGGCTTCGAGATAGCCGGTGTTCCAGCCCATGCGCTGAAGCTTGAGCGCGGTATGGGCGTCCTCGGTCACGGTTTCACCGGCAAAGCCGTTGGTGATTTCCAGCGCCTCGCGACGGATGATGGCGCACGAACCGCAGAAGAAGGCCGCGTTCCACAGGTCGTTGCCGCCCTGCACCGGGCCATAGAACAGGTCGCCTTCGCCCGGCATGTCGCCCAGGACGCCGCCCAGATTGCGCTGGACCGGATCGGGCGAATACATGTGGTGCGGCGTCTGCATCAGCGCCAGCTTGGGGTCTTTGTCGAACCAGCCCACCGAGAGTTGCAGGAACGAACGCGTCGGCACGTGGTCGCAGTCAAAAATCGCGATCAGCTTGCCGTCGGTCTTTTTCATCGCCGCGTTCATATTGCCCGCCTTGGCGTGCAGATTGTTGTCGCGGGTGATGTAACCGCATCCGGCCTTGCGGGCGAAAGCCTTGAATTCCGGGCGCTTGCCATCGTCCAGAATATAGACGTTGAAGCGATCGGCCGGGTAATCCATGTCCATCGCGGCATAGACCGTGTTGCGCACGATCGAGAGGCTCTCGTTATAGGTGGGGATGTACACATCCACCGTCGGCCATTGCGAAGGATCGCCTTCGGGTTCGACCACCGGGCGATAGAGCGGCCAGCTGGTCTGGACAAAGCCCAGCACCAGAATGACCCATGCATAGGCTTCGGCCAGATACAGACCCGTGCCCAGCGCCGCTTCGAGCGGGCCGCCAAAGGACAGCGTCTGGGTCGTGCGCCAGAACAGATAACGCGTCGAAACGATCAGCGAGAGCAGGCCGATAGCCAGCATGCCCTTTTGCGATTTCCAACGGTTGATGACCAACGCCCCAACGATCGTGGCGCCGGCAAATTGCCACTGCGACTTGGCATCCAGAGGCACGGTGATGACGGCCATGGCGATCATCGCCAACACCGCCCATCCGGCCCAACGGGTCAATTTAGGGGCGATGTCGATCACGCAGCTTCTTCCTCTGCCTGAGGGGGGGCGCAGACGCTGACGATGGTCTTGGCCAGTTTGCGCATGTCGGCCATCGCGCCGCTGGCGGCCGATTGGGCGGGCAGCAGCTTGCCCATGGCGACGGCCTCGTTGACCGATTCGTCCTCAAGGATCGACCCGATCAACTTGCCGCCCAGCAGTTCGCGCAGGAAGCTGTGCGCGTTGCGGGCAAAGCGGCGGGTTTCATCCAGCCGGTTGATGACAAAGGCGGTGTAATCCAGATCGATCAGCGGCGTACCGGGCATCACCTGCGTCAACGAGGCAAGGCCGAGGCCCGTGGGCGAAACCGGCACCACCATCAGCGCGGCATGGGGCAGCAGCTGGTCACGCAGCGCGCTGTCGTCGCTGGCAATATCGGCCACCACATAGGTTTCACTGTTAAAAGGCAGGTCGCCATTGTCCAGCGCATCGGCAAACGAAGGGTCATGCGCCGCACGATAGCCCTGACGCAGCGAAACGCCGCCGATCAGCAGGCGTTCACTGTCCGATGCATGCAGGTCGGGAATGGCGTTGATCGGCTTGATCCCGAAATACAGCTTGAGGCTGTCCTGGCGGGTCATGTCGACCGCCTTGGTACGCAGGCCCATATCGGCCAGAGCCATGGCAAGGTGGGCGGCCACAAAGGTCGTGCCGACGCCGCCCTTGGGCGAATGACAGAGGATCAGCGGCATCAGAGCTTTCCTTGTTCGATTTGCTGGGCCAGCTTTTGCAGCAAGGCGTGGACATCACCGGGGGCTTCATCGGCATTCTGGCCGCCGTAACGGGCAAACAGATTGCTCAAGTCCTTGGCCGTGGAGGGCGCGGGCGCGGGCACCTGTTCGGCGGCCGGTTCAACGGGGGCGACCGGCTTGGGCGCGGCAACGGCAACCGGGGCGGGCGCATTGGCCGTTACCAGAGCTTCGCCATTGTCTTCGGCCAGAGGCGCGGTCAGAATGCGCGGATCATTGATCAGCGTTTCAAACAGGGGCCACAGTTCCACGTCGCTGAAGCGATCGGCAAATTCCTGATAATGGAATTCCCGCTTGCCCAATTTGGCCAGCAGATTGGCGACGTCCTTACGCATGCATAGACCCCTAGGTTTGTTCACCTATAATCCTGCATGCAAATGGTTAACAAACACTAAGTTTCGTTTGTTTCAGGGCGCAGATTCTTAGGAAAACGGGCTTTTTGGGCTCTCAATTCCTTAATGATGGCGATTCCCGATCTCATGGCGCAGATTAACGATTAACTGCGAATCGGCCATCAGTTTGTCCGATTCTTCGTCCAGAATGGTGTGCAGCATATTCTGGACGAATCGATTGCAATCATCGGGCGTCAACACGCCCGGCGCGGTGGATGTCAACAGATCGACCATGCGCGATGCGCCATGCAACCGCCCCATCAGGTAATCATGTTCACGATAGGCGCGGCTGAAAAAGGCGGCGAAATGGTGGAACTCCTCGCCCTTTAACCGGCGTGACAGGCCGATGTCGGGCGTGCCGCCGGGCACGTCGCGGGGGGATATGCGGTCGATCTTGACCGGGTTCATCTCCGCCTCGCCCATGCCGCGCGTCAGGGTCAATGTCGCCACATCGTAAAAGGCAAAGCCCAGATAGGCCAGCAGCATCACCCGCCCCAGCGAGGCCGGAACATGGCGGATCGCCTCGACCAGAATGGCGTCGATGCGCCCGTCCATATGCGGCAATGTCCCCGGCGCCGCCATATCGCGCAGCACTTCGCCCGGATAGGACAGCACGCGTTCGGGGATCGCGGGCGCCACCGGCCCGGTGCTGAGCGCGAGGGACAGCCCCTGCCATGCCGCGTCGCGGGCGGTGTCATGGTGGTGGGCGGGCACATCGGACAATTCCTCGCGCGCTTCCTCCAACCGGCGGATCAGGTGGCGCATCCGGCGCAGGCGAAATCCGGCATCATGGCTGCGCAAAAACGCCAGCATCTCGCTCGATATCGCCTGACCATCGGTGCCCCTTGGCCGCAAATTGGCCTGTGCCCAGCGGCCCAGCGCCGCGCGGATCGCGTCACGCCTTGTATCATCACGTCCCGTGCCATCGTGCGCCAGAACATCGGCCAGAGCATCCAGCGTGATTTCCAGCTTCATCCGCGCATAGGCCTGATAGGCAAATCCGGCCTGATCCATGGCGGCATGATGGGATGCATGGCGCCACGCGGCCATCTGCATCCCGTCGGGACAGGTGTTGAGAACATCTGCCCCCAGCGCCATGCGCACCGAATCCTCAACCTCTGGCTGGATCGCGGCCATGATCTGACGCACGCGGGCCATATCCTCGGACTGCCGGGCCAGAGCTTCCAGATTGTCGCGGATCGGTTGTTCGCGCGGGATGGTGGAAATGGCGCGGAAAATGACGCTGAAAAAACCCGGCGCGCCCGACGGGCGCAATGTGGCGGGCGTATTTTGCGTCGGGTCGATATAGAGCAGGCGGCGATCCACTTCGCGCTCTGCCGGGCGGGATGGCAGGGCAGCAATCGCCTGTGCAAAGGGGGCGTTGACCAGAATTGAGCCATCCATCAACGCGGCCTCATTCACCGTCCCGGCGGTAAAATGCGCGGGCAGGACGCGGGCGAGAAAGGCGCTGCGCCCGGTCCATTCCTCTTGCCGTTCCACCATCAGGCGGTCGATTTCCACGGGCAGCAGAGGCGGGAAAGCACCGGGAAAGCTGGCCGATGCGCGTGCGGCAAAGACCAGTTCGGGCAGGGCGGCAAGATGGCCTTCACCCGCGTGTGCGCGAAAGCTGATATCGACGCGATGTTCGCGTTCTTCGACCCAAGGCGGGCTGTGCAATGCGACCTTTTCGGGGTGGCCCGCATAATCGGTGGCCGTGGTGAACAGGTCGAGCGGGTGGCCCTTGGGCAAGAGCGGTGTACCAGATGCTCCCTGCGCCATGGCATCCAGCGCCTCGGCGATCAGGCGGGAAAAGCCGATGCCGGAAAAGGGCGCATCGAACCATCGCGACCGGACAAGGCGGTTGAGCTTGGCACGGATTTCGGCGTCAATATCGCTTGATGTTGCCGAAACCGGCGATGTGCGCGTCAACAACATGCGCACCAACGGCACCGCCCATTGTTTGGCAAATCCGGTCCAGCCGCGATCATCGGGATCGAGCAGGCAATCAATATCGGCCCGATCCAGCCACAACCGGGTCAATGGCTCAAGCGATTGACCGCTGTGAATAGCCTGGGCCAGAAACACGCCATTGAGGCCCCCCGCGCTGGCCCCCGCGACAATATCGGGCAGAACCGACAGCCTCGTTCCGCTGCGCTGCGCCAAGAGGTCGAGCAGGTCGGCATAGATCTTTTCACTGGGCAAGAGCAGGTCGGGATTGTCGCGAAACCGGCTGGCGCGGGCCAGTTTCCACACTTCCTTGGTCACGCCATGCATGTAAACCGCAAGGCTGATCCCGCCGTAACAGACCAGAGCGAGACGAAGCTCTTTGTGCCGCATAGGTTACTGTTTGCGCCCAATAGAGCGTGCAGGCAAGCGTCTAAATATCGCGATAGGCCGGAAGCCCCAATTGCCAGCGAATGGCCGCAAAACGCAGGATCAACCCGCCCATAAAACCCGCCGCCATGGCCATGCCGTCATACAGCCCCAGACTGATCAGCGTGACATAGCCCCCGGCCGCCAGCGCGGCCGCCGTTACATAAATCTCTGGCCGCAGCACGATTGAGGGAACCCCCGCCAGCATATCGCGGAAAATCCCGCCCATACAGGCCGTCACCACCCCCATGATCGCGGCGGGCAAGGGCGGTATGCCAAAGGACAGCGCCTTGGCCGCGCCAAACACGCTGTAGGCCGCCAGCCCAATCCCGTCGAACCATTCCAGCGCCTGTTCCGGCCAGATCCGGCGCGGGGTGAACCACACCACCAGCGCCGCGCCAAGGCAGATTGCAATCGGCGCGGAGCGATGCATCCAGAACACCGGCGCCCCGATCAACAGATCGCGCAACGTGCCCCCGCCCACCCCGGTGATCGCGCCAAAGAACATGAAAGTGACCAATGTCTTGCGCATCCGCGCCGCCGCCAGCGCCCCCGATATGGCAAAAACCGCCGTCGCGGCCATGTCCAGCCAAGGCCCCAGAACGGGCATAACCCATGCCGAAGCCTCTACTACGGGCTGAACAGAGAGGGTCGCGGGCACCATTCATCGCTTTTTGGTCAAGAGTGGCGAATATGCAAGCGTATGCGTATCAGACAGAACTTGACAGCGTTGTCGCAATTGCCGAGTGCAAGGAGCGTCTGGCGCCTATGGGCAAATGCTTCAGCTTGCGCCATGTCTGCAACGGGATCTGCCGAAAACGGCAGGCGCATAGAGGTATGAGAGGAGGGGGATCTATCCCATGGCTTTGGCTCCAAACACAAATGGCGACGCGCAGGCGGGCCAGAATATTGACGCCCCCGAACTGCGCCTGTTCGTGATGGCGCTGTTCTTCATCTTTGGCGGGATCACCAGTCTCAATGACGTGATCATCCCCAAGCTGAAGGACCTGTTCACGCTGAATTATACCCAGGCGATGCTGGTGCAGTTCTGCTTTTTCACCGCCTATGCGCTGATCGGCCTGCCCGGTGCCGCGCTGGTCAAGCGGATCGGCTATATGCGCGGCGCGGTGGCGGGGCTGCTGACCATGATGGTGGGCTGCCTGCTGTTCATCCCGGCTTCGCAAAGCGCGACCTATGCGCTCTTCCTTGCCGCGCTCTTCGTGCTGGCCAGCGGCGTGGTGGTGGTGCAGGTTGTCACCAACCCGCTGATTTCCTTGCTTGGCCCCGCCAAGACCGCGCATAGCCGTCTGACCTTTGCGCAGGCTTTCAACAGCCTTGGCACGGTGATCTTCCCGCTGGTGGGCGCGCCTTTGATCCTTGGCCGTCTGAAAGATGTGAAGGCCGAGGAACTGGTCGGCCCGGCGCTCGACGCCTATCGCATGGCCGAAACCCAAACCGTGGTGAACACCTATACGGCTCTTGCCGCGGCGCTGGCGCTGGTGGCGGCGGTCGTGTGGTTCAACCGCAATCGCCTCAAGGGTGAAAAGCATGAGAAGACCTCGCTCGCCTCAGGCTTTGCGCTCCTCTCGGAAAAGCGTTTTGGCCTGGGCGCGCTCTGCATCTTCCTTTACGTCGGCGCGGAAGTGTCGATCGGCTCGCTGATCGTCAACTATCTGAAACAGCCCAGCGTGATGGGTCTCGATGATGCGGCGGCCGGTAATTACATCCCCTATTACTGGGCAGGCGCGCTGGTGGGCCGTTTTGTCGGTTCGGCCGTGCTGCGCATGGTGTCGCCGGGCAAAGTGCTGGCCTTTAACGCGATTGGCGCGATTGCGCTGATCCTGATTTCGACCAACACGTCGGGCCATGTCGCGGCTTACAGCCTGCTGCTGATCGGTCTGATGAACTCGATCATGTTCCCCACCATCTTCAGCCTCGCCTGCGAAGGTCTGGGCCCCAAGGCCGCCGATGGTTCGGGCATCATCAACATCGCCATCTTTGGCGGCGCGGTGGTTCCTTTGGCCACGGGCGCGATTGCCGATGGCATGGGCAGCCTTGCCCTGTCGCTGGCGCTGCCCGCGATCTGTTACGCTGTGATTGCCTATTTCGGCTGGTTCACGCGTCATCCTTCGGTGGCTGCGGAGGGTTAAACCCTCCGCCCCATCGGGGCATACAAAAAGGGCGGCGGAACCGGGTTGGTTCCGCCGCCCTTTTTCATGGGCCTATCCCGGCTCAATCGCGACCGCGCGGGCCCTTCTTGAAGCCGCCGCCAAAGCCGCCACGGCCGCTGCCGCCGGCGGGCTTGGGGCGATAGGGCTTGACGCCATTGGGATGCTGGGCGTGACCTTCGCTGTGCGGAGGACGGCGCGCGCCGGGAGCATGGCGACCCTTGCGATGTTCGCGGGCCTGTTCACGCGGGCCGGTGGCGCTGGGCTCGATGTTGACGCCGGACTCATCGTCGCTGCCCGGAACGGCGGTGCGCGCCACGGCATTGCCAAAGCGTTCGGCCAGATTGCGCGGGATCTGCACAAAGGATTCGTTGGGACCGATGCGGATCGCCCCGATTTCGCCGCGCGTCACATGGCCACGACGGCACAGCAAAGGCAGCAGCCAGCGCGGATCGGCATTCTGTTGACGGCCGATGTCCAGACGGAACCATGCCACATCCTCGAAACCGGCGCGGTGATGCGCCTGACGGATGTTTTCCGGGGCCGATGCGATCAGCTCTTCGGGCTGGGGCAGCGAGGCGCGATGCGCACGCACCAGCGCCATGGCCAGATCCTGCGGGCTGCGCTGGCTCAGCAGTTCTTCGGCGATGGCCAGATCTTCTGCGTCATCCTCGGCCTCAACCGGGGCCAGCAGCTTGTCGAGCATACGCTGACGGTCGGCGGCGCGGATCGATTCGGGGCTGGGCACGTCGGTCCATGCCGCTTCGATACGCGCACCGCGCAGCATCATTTCCACCCGGCGACGGCGCGGGAAAGGAACGATGAGAACCGCGGTGCCCTTCTTGCCCGCACGGCCGGTACGGCCCGAACGGTGCTGAAGCGTTTCGGCGTCGCGCGGAATTTCCACGTGAACCACCAGCGTCAGGTTGGGAAGGTCGATACCGCGCGCGGCAACGTCGGTGGCCACGCAAACGCGGGCGCGGCGGTCGCGCAAAGCCTGAAGCGCGTTGTTGCGCTCGTTCTGACTATGCTCACCCGACAGGGCGACGGCGGCAAAACCGCGTTCGACCAGCGTGGCGTGCAGGTGGCGCACATTGTCACGCGTGGCGCAGAACAGGATCGCGGTGTCGGCTTCGTGGAAACGCAGCAGGTTGACCACGGCATGTTCGATGTCGGCGGGCGCAACCGTGCAGACCTGATAGGCGATATCGCCATGGCCGCGGTTTTCGCCAACCGTCGAAATGCGCAGCGCGTCACGCTGATAACGGCGGGCCAGCGCGACGATCTGACCCGGCATCGTGGCCGAGAACAGCAGCGTGCGGCGGCTTTCCGGGGTGGCTTCCAGAATCTGTTCCAGATCCTCGCGGAAGCCCATGTCGAGCATTTCGTCCGCTTCGTCCAGAACGATGGCCTTCAGACCCGACAGGTCGAACGCGCCGCGTTCCAGATGGTCGCGCAGACGGCCCGGCGTACCCACAACGATATGGGCGCCCATGTTGAGCTGGCGGCGTTCCTTGACGGGGTCCATGCCCCCGACGCAGGTGACGATGCGGGCGCCGGCCTGTGCATAGAGCCAGGTCAGTTCGCGGCTGACCTGAAGCGCCAGTTCGCGCGTGGGGGCGATGATCAGCGCAAGCGGGTCGCGCGCGTGGGGCAGCATGTCGCCGCCATCAAGCAGGTCCTTGGCCATGGCCAGGCCAAAGGCCACGGTCTTGCCCGATCCGGTCTGCGCCGAAACGATGAGGTCGCGGCCATCCGCTTCCTCCGTGATGACCTGCGACTGGACTTCGGTCAGCGAAGTATAGCCTTGGGCCTCGATGGCGCGGAGGATACAGGGGGCGAGCGTGGCGGGAAGGGTTGATTCAGTCATGCAATCTCTTGTGGCTCTGTCCCGATGGGACAGGAGGAATGGGGTCAATCGGTAACAGGGCCGACCAAGGGCCGAAATGGGGCGCGGCAAAAGCCAGCAGCCCGTCCTATGGCGCGCCCATAGCGGGAAAATTGCCGTTTGGCTTGTTCTTTTTTCGGGATAGGCCGAGTCGAGCGGTCCTGTTTGGCACAAAACCTAGTTTTGGCGCGCAAATTCCTCGATTGTCGCCAGATGGGTGGCAATGTCGCTTTCGCTCAGGAATGATCCGGTAAAGCTGTTTCGTGCCAGTTGCACGATCTGCGCTTTGCCAAGGTTGCGTGCATGGGCCACCGCGCGGTAATTTTCGGCCACATAGCCGCCGAAATAGGCCGGATCGTCCGAATTGATCGTCGCGGCAAGGCCAAGGTCCAGCATCCGGTCAATCGGATGATCGATCAGATCGCGCACCACGCAAAGCTTGAGATTGGACAGCGGGCATACGGTCAGCACCATGCCTTCCTTGGCCAGACGGGCGGTCAGCGCGGCATCTTCGAGCGAGCGATTGCCATGGTCGAGTCGGTCCACCTTCAACAGGTCGAGCGCTTCGTAAACATAGGCGGGCGGGCCTTCTTCACCGGCATGGGCGACGCGTTTTAGCCCGGCGTCCCCGGCAGCGGCAAAGACGCGGGCGAATTTGCTGGGCGGGTGGCCGACTTCGGACGAATCGAGGCCCACCCCGGCAATATGGTCCAGCCACTTTTCGGCGCTGTGCCATGTGGCAAAGGCCGCCTCCTCGTCCAGATGGCGCAGGAAACACAGGATGAGCTTGGAACTCACGCCCATGCCCTCGGCCTGTTTCATGCCCGACAGCAGCCCCTGCATCACCACGTCAAAGGGAATGCCGCGGTCGGTGTGGGTTTGCGGGTCGAAAAAGATTTCCGCATGGCGCACCCCATCGGCCCGCGCGCGGGTGAAATAGGCCAAGGCCAGATCGTGGAAGTCCTGCTCGGTCTGCAAGACCTGCGCCCCGGCATAATAGATGTCGAGAAAGTCCTGAAGGTTCGAAAACTGATAGGCGGCGCGCACTTCCTCGACGCTGGCAAAGGGGATGGCCACTTTGTTGCGGCGGGCAAGCTCGAACATCAACTCCGGCTCAAGGCTGCCTTCGATATGCAGGTGGAGTTCGGCCTTGGGGATGGCGGTGATGAATTGGTCGAGGGAAGTCATGCCTCTATCCTATCGCGAATGGGCAAGGATGCCAGCAATATACGTGTGCGCCACGGTGCGGTCGTCGCCAAGGATTTGCATCGCAAACAGCCTTTCGGCCAAAGGCGCCCCCCGTGTGCGCAGCGCCAGCAGCGGCGTTGCCGCATCATCCAGTACGATGAAGTCGGCCTCCTGTCCCACCTGAAGCCCACCGATCCGGTCCGACAGGCCCAGCGCCCGCGCCCCTCCGGCTGTGGCCAGATAAAGCGCCCGGAACGGGTCCAGCACGCTCCCGCGCATCTGGCACACCTTATACGCCTCGCCCTGTGTCGAGAGCATGGAAAAGCTGGTGCCCGCGCCGACATCGGTGCCCATGCCCACCTTCACATCGAAACGGTCGGCATGGGACAGGTCGAACAGGCCCGAACCCAGAAACAGATTGCTGGTCGGGCAAAAGGATATAGCGCTGCCCGCATCACCCATACGGCCCATGGCGGCATCGTTCATATGGATGCAATGGGCGAACAGCGATCGCGAACCTACCAGCCCGAACCGGTCATAGGCATCGATATAATGCGCAGCGTCCGGAAACCGGCCCAGCACGGCGGCGCATTCGCCTTGGTTTTCGGCCATATGCGTATGCATCAGAATATCGCCATGCGCGGCCAGCATCTCGCCCGCCACCGCCAGTTGCGCATCGCTGGATGTCAGCGCAAAGCGCGGCGTCACCGCATAGCCCAGCCGCCCGCGCCCCCGCCACCGCGCGATCAGCGCCTCGCTTTGCCCACGCGCCGTTTCGGGCGTATCGCACAGCCCTTCGGGGCCAAGGTCCATCAACACTTTGCCCGAGATGATCCGCATATTGCGCGCCAAAGCAGCCTCGAACAGGGCGTCCACGCTGCCCTCATGCACGGTGGCAAAGACCAGCGCGCTTGTCGTGCCATTGCGCAGCAATTCGTCGAGGAAGAAGGCCGCCACTTCATCCGCATGGGCGCGGGTTGCAAAGGCCTTTTCCGCCGGGAAAATATGCTGCTCCAACCAGCTCAACAATTGCTCGCCATGGGCGGCGATGCGGCTGGTCTGGGGGTAATGGATGTGCGTGTCGACAAAACCGGGGACGATCAGGCCCGCCAGACTCTCAGTCTCAACATCGGCAAACCTTTCGGCCAGATCGGCATAATGGCCCAACGCCACCACCAGCCCATCCTCGACCACCAGAAGCCCGTCGGGATAATGCTGCACCGCATCCGGGTGGCTGGCCGGGTCCTGTGGCACACTCAGGATTTCGCCGCGAAAAGCATGGATCATGCCGCCTGCTCCATGCTGGCGGCCAAGGGCAAGGTCAGCAATTGCGCCAGAACGGCGATGGCGATGACGTCCGGTTCCTTGCCTGTGATGCCCGGCATGCCGATGGGGCAAGTGAGGCGCGAGGTGTCCACCCCATCACCGCGCAACCGCGCCAGAAAACGCGCCCGTTTGGTTGCCGATCCGATCAACCCCACAAACCGCGCCCGCGAGTGCAGCGCCGCCGCCGTCAGCCGGTAATCCAGCCCATGATCATGCGTCAGGATCAGCACCGCGTGATCCGGCCCCGCGCTGCCCGCACAGGCGACGAGTTCGGCCTCCGATGCGATCATTACGCCGGGGGCGTCCTGTTCGGCGCGGCTGTCGTACCAGCCAAGCGACAGGGGCAATCCATCGATCCGCCCTGCAATCGCCCGCCCCACGTGCCCTGCGCCAAACAGCATCAGCGGCAAGCGCGGCATATCCTCCGGCTCGGCAAAGGCAAAGCCGGGGGCGGGCAGGGGGCCGCGGGCGGAAAGGGCGGCAACCGGGCCATGGCCCAAAGGCGCCCGCACCACTTTCGCATCGCCCAGCACCGTGCGCGTCGGGGCGTCAAACCATGCCGCATCCTCCAGATGTTCGACCAGCACCCGCACCCGCCCGCCGCAGCATTGGCCCAGCAACGGCCCCAGCGGATAATCCTGCACCCGCCAGCTGCCCGCCGGATGGGCAAGGATGGCGCGGGCCTGCGCCACCAGTTGATGTTCCAGCCGCCCGCCGCCGATCGTGCCCGCCATCGCGTCCGCCGTAATCGCCATGCGCGCACCGGCCCCGCGCGGCGCCGACCCTTCGGTGGCCAGCACGCTGACCAGTGCAACGGGTTCGCGGACAATCGCGTTGCGGACGAAATTCTGCCACCCGCTCATCGCGACGAAAGCTCTGCAATGGCGTTCAGGATGCGTTCGGGCGTTGCGGGCGCGTCCAGCGCGGGCAGGCCAAAACCGGGGCGCACCGCCATCACTGCCTCGCTCAACGCCGAAAACACGCTGATGGCCAGCATGAAGGGCGGTTCGCCCACGGCTTTGGAGCGGTGGATGGTGGGTTCGACATTCTCGCCCCGTTCCCACAGGCGGATGTCCATATGGGCGGGGCGGTCGCTGGCGGTCGGGATTTTATACGTGCTGGGCGCGTGGGAGAGGAGGCGCCCATCGGGATGGAACACCAGTTCCTCCGTCGTCAGCCAGCCCATGCCCTGAATGAACCCGCCCTCGACCTGTCCCAGATCGATGGCCGGGTTGAGCGAGCGGCCCGCATCATGGAGAATATCGGTGCGCAGCACCTTATGCTCACCCGTCAGCGTGTCGATCACCACCTCGCTGCAAGCCGCGCCATAGGCGAAGTAATAGAAGGGGCGGCCCTGATGTGCGGCGCGGTCATAGTGAATGTCGGGCGTGGCATAAAACCCGCTGGCCCACAGTTTGACCCGGCCCATATAGGCCATGCGCGCCAGAGCCGAGAAAGGTAGCACGGCATCGCCCGCCACCACGCCTTCGGGGGTAAAGCGCACATCGCGCGCCTCCACCCCGTTTTGCGCGGCCATGAATTGCGCCATCCGGTCGCGGATTTCGACCGCCGCATAATAGGCCGCCATGCCGTTGAGATCCGACCCCGAAGAGGCCGCCGTGGCGCTGGTGTTGGGCACTTTGTCGGTGCGCGTGGCGGTGATGCGGATGCGGCTTAACGGCACGGCAAAGACATCGGCCACGACCTGCGCAACCTTTGTATAAAGGCCCTGGCCCATTTCGATCCCGCCATGGTTCAACTGGATCGAACCATCGGCATAGACTAGCACCAGCGCGCCCGCCTGATTGAGGTGGGTAGCGGTGAAACTGATGCCGAATTTGACGGGGGTAAGGGCGATGCCCTTTTTCAGCACGCGATGGGCGGCGTTGAATTGCGCCACCGCCTCGCGCCGCGCCTCGTAATCACACGATGCGGCCAGTTCCGCCATCAGTTCGGGCGCCACATTGTCGGCCACCCGCATGCCATAGGGCGTGATGTCGCGCCCCGGCGCATAGAGATTGGCACGGCGCACGCTTAATGGGTCGCGCCCGACGGCGGCGGCGACATCATCCATGATGCGTTCGATGGCGATCATGCCCTGTGGTCCGCCAAATCCGCGAAAGGCGGTGTTCGACACGGTGTTGGTGCGCAAACGGTGGCTCAGGATCTCGACCGCGGGTAGCCAATAGGCATTGTCGGCATGGAACATCGCGCGGTCATTGATCGATGCCGACAGGTCCGCGCTGATCCCGCAACGTGCGGCAAGGTCGAGTTTGAGGGCCGTCAGCACGCCCTGATCGTCAAAGCCCACGTCATAATGGATGACGAAATCATGCCGCTTTCCCGTCAGCACCATGTCATCGTCGCGGTCATAGCGCAGGCGGGCCGGTCGTCCGGTCTTCAGCGCCACCAGCGCGCAGGCGGCAGCAGGCGCGGTCGCCTGCGTTTCCTTGCCGCCAAAGCCGCCGCCCAGACGCCGCGCCTCGACCGTCACATCCGCGCTGGGTTTGCCCAGAAGATGCGCGACCAGATGCTGGATTTCCGAAGGATGCTGGGTCGATGACCAGATATGGGTTTGGCCATCCTCCATCGGCATGGCCTGGGCGATCTGACCTTCGAGGTAGAAATGCTCCTGTCCCCCGATTTCCAGCCTGCCCGACAGGCGGTGCGGGCTGTTGGCCAGCGCGGCCTGTGCATCGCCGCGCGCCATGCGTTGGGTCGGTTCGAGGTGGTCATCCGCCGCCAGCGCTTCGGCCACGGTCAGATGGGCGGGCAAAGGCTCATAATCCACCTTGCCCAGACGCGCGGCGCGGCGGGCCTGATCATGGCTATGCGCCGCGACAAGGAACAAGGGCTGGGCGGCGAAATGGACCTCTCCATCGGCCAGCAAGGGTTCGTCATGGCGCAGCGGGCTGACATTGTTGTCGCCCGGAATATCGGCGGCGGTAAAGACCGCCACCACGCCGGGCGCATCACGCACCGCCGACAGGTCCATCGACAGGATGCGCGCATGGGTCTTTGCCGAAAGGCCAAAGGCCAAATGCAGCAATCCGGCGGGTGCGGGCAGGTCGTCGATATAGGTCGCATGACCTGTCACATGCAGGCGGGCGCTGTCATGGATATGGGGGGATGCCACCTCAGCCATGGCGCACCTCCAGCACGCTGACCGCTTCGCCAATGTGGGCGAGGAACAGGCGGCGCAGCAGGTTCCCCGCCACCTGCAAACGATAGGCCGATGAACCGCGCACATCGGTCAAGGGCTGATAATCCTGCGCCAGAACGGTGATGGCCGCCTCGATGGTGGCTTCGTCAAAGGGCTGGCCGATCAGCGCTTCCTCTGTGGCCAATGCGCGTTTGGGCGTG
The DNA here is from genome assembly GCF_056279125.1 of Novosphingobium sp. Sphag1I. Classification (NCBI taxonomy): domain Bacteria; kingdom Pseudomonadati; phylum Pseudomonadota; class Alphaproteobacteria; order Sphingomonadales; family Sphingomonadaceae; genus Novosphingobium; species Novosphingobium sp. Sphag1I. The sequence continues at coordinate 181,634 of NZ_JBWBQS010000001.1, forward strand.
GCCGCCATGCCGCCAAAGGCGATGCGTGCGCCGGTAATCACGCCGTCATCCAGCATCAGGTGAAACGCGCCCAGCACGGCGGAAATATCGCTGTCGAAACGTTTGGAGAGTTTGGTGATGGCAATGACGGCATCGGGCGCCGGACGCGGAATAAACACGCCCTCGACAAATTCGCCCTCGCGCCGGTCTTGCTTGCCATAGGCGAGGAAGTAATCCTCCAGCGCCATTTCACGCCGCACATCACCCCGGCGCAGCGTCAGCCGCGCGCCTAATGCGATCAGCGCAGGCGGCATGTCGCCGATGGGCGATCCATTGGCGATATTGCCGCCGATCGTGCCCGCGTTGCGCACCGGCGTCCCGGCGATCCGCCGCACCAATTCGCCCATGTCCGGGTGCAGCCGCGCCAGCACATCCCACGCATCCGAATAGCGCACCGCCGCGCCCAGCGTGACGCCCGCTTCGCTTTCCTCGATCCCGCGCAGGTCGGCCACATCGCCGATAAAGATCACCCGGCCCAGATCGCGCAATTGCTTGGTCACCCACAGGCCCACATCGGTGGCCCCCGCGACAATCCGCGCATCGGGATATTGCATCAGCAAGGCGGCAAGATCATCGCCCGTTTTGGGCGCGTGCCACAAATCCCCACCGCCCGGCTGCATCGCCCGCAGCGCGTTCAGAACATCGCCATCCTCGCGGCGCTGCGGTCCCGCCGCCTCACCACTGGCCAGAATGGGGCCATAGCCGGTGCAGCGGCACAGATTGCCCGACAGCACATCGGCCACCGGCCGCCCGACCGTGCCAAGCCCGCAACGCGCGCGCCCTTCAAGGCTCATGATAAAGCCGGGGGTGCAAAAACCGCATTGGCTGCCATGGCGTTCGACCATTTCGCTCTGCACCGTGCAGAGCTTGTCCGGCGTGCCAAGGCTTTCCACCGTGACCAGCGCCTTGCCATTCAGCATGGGGGCAAACAGAATGCAGGAATTGACCGCGCGCCATTGCACGCCATCATCCCCCGCCTCGCCCAGAAGGACCGTGCAGGCCCCGCAATCGCCTTCGCCGCAGCCTTCCTTGGTGCCCTTGCGGCCCAATCTTTCGCGGATCAGATGCAGCGCGGTTTCCTGTGCGCCGACCTTCATTTCGATCACTTCACCATCCAGAAGGAAACGGATCATCTCAGCTCCCGCGATAGGTGGAATAGGAAAAGGGTGAGACGAGCAAAGGCACATGGTAATGGCCGCCGCCCTGCGAAATGCCGAAATCAATCGCCACATCGTCAAGAAAGGGCGGTTCGGGCAAGTCCACGCCTTTGCCACGGAAATAGGCCGCCACGGCAAAGGTCAACCGATAGCGCCCTGGCGCCAGATCGGCGGGCGCCAAACCCGGTGCGCGCCCGTCCTCATTCGTCACCCCCCGCGCCGCCAGACCATCCGGCCCGGTCAGCGTGATGGCCAAACCTGCCGCCGGCGTGCCGTGCATTGTGTCAAGGACATGGGTTGAAAGCGTGCTCATGGCTGATCCTCCAGCCGCAATTTGGTGATCTTTCCGATCTCGGCCAGCGCGGTGGCGATTTCGGTTTCGGTATCGTGGGCCGCGCGGGCCTCCATCGCGGCCAATATACCAGCCTTGTCGGTCAACCGCACGCAGATGATGAAAGGCATGGCATGGGCCGCGCGATAGGCGTCATTAAGCGCGTGGAACCGAGCAAATTCCTCCGGCGTCAAACGGTCCAGCCCGGCGCTGGCCTGTTCGGCGGCGCTGGCGCTGGTCAGGGTGCCGTCCATCGCCGCCTTGCCCGCCAATTCCGGGTGGGCGCGGATCAGGGCCAATTGCTCCTCTCGGCTGGCGGCATAGACCACCGCCATCAGATCCTTGTGCCGATCCCCGCAGGATGGCGCGGCATCGGCGCGATCCTCCACCCATGGCGAATGTTCAAACAGGGCGCTCAATGGCTGCTTCCTTCAAGGCTGACATGGGCCGACACGACTTTCCAGCCATCGGCGAATTTGACCCAGCTTTGCGTTTGCCGCCCGCGCCGGTCTGACCCTTCGCGATAGAATTCCGCATCCGCCGTGGCAAAAGCATCGCCATAGGTGGTGATTGAAACCCGGCCCAATCTGCGCTGGGGCGAACCGCCGCGCCCGCGGCGAAATTCGCGGATTTCCTCGATGCCATAAAGGACTTCGCCCACGCCGTAACGGTTGGTGGTGGGCGCATCGTGAAACAGGGCGTCCATCGCGGGAATGTCATCCTCCATCAAGGCGCGCTCATATTCGTTAAACGCCGCCGTCACTTCGGCCAGAAGGATGGGATCATCGATCCTCATGCGCCGCCTCCATAGGGATGGTTCGCGATCCAGTGGCGGGCGATGTCGCGCCGCGTGGTGATCCATGCCTGACCGCTTTCCATCACATGGTCGAGGAAACGCGCCACTGCCCGCGTCCGTCCGGGGCGTCCCGCGATGCGTCCGTGCAGGCCGATGCTCATCATCCGTCCGCCCTCGTCGGCCAATTGGTCGAATGTGTCACGCAGGTATCGGAAGAACTGCTCCCCTTCGGTAAAGCCGTTGAGGGCGACCATCTTCATGTCATTGGCGTCAAGGCTGTAGGGGACGATGAGCTGCGCCCGCCCTTCATTGAGGTGGCCAAAGCGGTCATCCCAATAGGGCACATCGTCGGCATAGGAATCGGCATCGTAAAGAAAGCCGCCCTCCTGCGCCACCAGCCGGGCGGTGTTGGGGCTGGTGCGCCCTTGATACCAACCCAGCGGGCGTTCCCCCGTCAGGCGGGTGTGGATCTCGATGGCCTTGGCAATATGCTCGGCCTCGATTTCCGGGGCGATGTACTGATAATCGATCCAGCGATAGCCGTGGGTCGCCACCTCCCAATCGGCCTTGAGCATGGCCTCGACCGCATCGGGGTTCTGTTCCATCGCGGCGGCCACGCCAAACACGGTGACCGGCGCCCCGCGCTCGGTGAACAACCGGTGCAGCCGCCAGAAACCGGCGCGGCTGCCATATTCATACAGGCTTTCCATCGCCATGGCGCGGGCCGGATGTCGCGCCGCGCCCACCATGTCGGACAGAAACCCTTCGGACAGCTCATCGCCATAAAGCGTGCTGTTTTCCGCGCCTTCTTCGTAATTGATGACGAAATTGACCGCCACCTTTGCCCCGCCGGGCCATGATGCCGCAGGAGGCGTCGCGCCATATCCGATGAGATCGCGCTTCATGCCCCCATCACCTCTTCCCACGCGGCCAGAGCCGCCGGAACCGCCGCGCCCAAGGGCAGCTTGTACCCTTGCGCCGCCAGACAAGCCTCAAGCCCGCCCAGCGTGATCAGCACCTTATGCTTCATCGCATTGTACCCCATCGCGCCAAGACGCCAGATCTTGCCGACCAGCGGGCCAAAGGCGGTGCCGATCTCGATTTCGAAATGGTCGCGCATGGCGGTGCGGATCGCCTCGCCATGGACGCCTTCGGGGATATAGACGCCGGTGACATTGGTCATGCGATGCGCATCATCGCCAAACAGCGTCAGGCCCATCGCGACCAGCCCCGCGCTCATCGCCGCGCCGGCCGCACGGTGGCGTTTGTAGCGCGCCTCCAGCCCTTCGCCCAATGCGACGCGGGCGCATTCGCGCGCGCCATACAGCATGGTCGTCGCCTCGGTATGGTGGTTCAGGCGCTTTTCGCTCCAGTAATCCATGATCATGGCCAGATCGAAATAGTTTGAACCAATGCGCGGCCCATGGCCATCGACGGCATCGGGGCTGCGAATGCCCTTTTCATCATGGCGGCGGGCAAAGATCCGCTCGGCGGCGGCGTCGGATACGGTGATCGGCGCGCTGCCCGATGGCCCGCCAAGGCATTTTTGCAGCCCCCCCGTGATGACATCCGCGCCCCAACGATCCGCGGCGATTTCCATGCCGCCAATCGTCGCGGTGGCATCGACATAGACCAGCGCGCCGACCTCTTTGGCAATATCGCCAATTCCGTCGAGAGGCTGGGCCATGGTGGTCGATGTGTCGCCATGGACGCTGCAAATGAGGGTGGGGCGGATGCGCAGCGCCGCGTCGCGGATCGCCTCCATCGCCGCGACTTCGCCCCATGGCGCATCGACGGTTTCAAACCTTGCGCCGATGCGGGTCAGGATTTCCTGAAGCAACAGGCCAAAGCGCCCGAAATTGACCACCAGAGCCGTCTCGCCCGGCTGGATCATGCTGACCAAGGCGGCCTCGATCCCGGCCCGCGCGGTGCCGTCGATCAACATGGTCCAGCGGTTTTGCGTGCCAAAGATCGGGCGATAAAGCGCCATCACCTGATTCATGTATCCGGTCATTTCCGGGTCGAACTGGCCCAGCAGATCGGCGCTCATCGCGCGCAGCACGCGGGGGTGCGCATTGACCGGCCCCGGCCCCATCAACAGGCGCTGGGGCGGGTCGATTTCGCCAAAGAGCGCCGGATCAAGCATATTTCGCTCCCAATTTTTCGATAAAGCCCAGCATGACGGACAGCGCCGCATCGGCATCGGCATGGTCGACATGTTCGGCAGGATTGTGGCTGATGCCGTCGCGGCATCGGATGAACAACATGGCGGTGGGGGCGATTTCGGCCATGATCATCGCATCATGCCCCGCCCCCGACACCAACCGCCGCGCCGGGTGGCCGCATTCGACCAGCGCTTCCTCCAGCAAGTCCATCAGCGCATCATCGCAAGGGCTGGGGGGAAGGTCGTGGATCTGCTCGACGCTGAAATCGAGGCTGCGCCTGTCGGCAATGGACTGGATCTCTGCGATGATCGCTTCGGCGGCCCGGTTACGCCGCTCCGCATCGCCTGAACGCACGTCGATGGTGAAACGCACTTCGCCAGGGATAACATTGGCCGCGCCGGGCAAGGCCTCGATCCGCCCCACCGTGGCGACCAGATCGCTTTCGTCGGCTCGTGCAATACTCTCCACCGCCAGAACCATTTCCGCCGCCCCGGTCAAGGCATCGCGGCGCAAGGGCATGGACGACGTGCCCGCATGGCCCGCCATCCCGCGCACCACCACGCCATAGCGCAATTGCGCGGCAATGCCTGTCACCACGCCCAGCGCCAGCCCATCGGCCTCCAGCACTGGCCCCTGTTCGATATGCGCCTCCAGATAGGCGAGCGCGCCGGGGTGCCTTGCCCCCGCCAGTCCATCGGGCGACAGCCCATATTCGGCCAAGGCCTCGGCAAGCGTCACGCCCCGTGGGTCGGCCATATCGGGCACATCGCCCAGCACACCCGCCACCGCCTTGCTGGTCAGCATGGCGGCGGGAAAGCGGCTGCCTTCTTCATCACCAAAGGCGATGATTTCGATGGGGAAGGGCATGCGCCGTCCTTCTGCCGACAGGGCCGCCACGCATTCCACACCCAGCATGATGCCCAAAGGTCCATCGTAAAACCCGCCATCGCGCACGCTGTCCAGATGGCTGGCGATGATGAGAGGGGGCAGATTGCTCGTCCCTTCATAACGCCCGATCAGATTGGCGGCGGCATCGGTGCGAGGGGTCATGCCCGCTTCAACCATCCACGCGGCCAATTGCTCGCGCGCGGCGCGATAGGCGGGGGAGAGCCACCCCCGGTAAAGCCCGTCTTCCATGTCGGAAAAGGGGGCGCGGCCCAAAGCCTCGCAGCGCGTGACGGCGCGTTTGGGGCCTACCATGCGGCCGCCTCACCGTCGCTGCGCGGGTCGGTGGCGCCTTCGAATCCGCCGTCGGGGTGGCGGACGATGGCGCCCGCATGGCCCATCATCGGCGTGATCGGGCCGACGCGTTCGACATCATGGCCCGCTGCGCTCAGCGCCTCGTAAAGTTCGGGCGCAAATCCGTCCTCGATTTTCAATGTGGTGGATTGATCCCCCCATGTCCGGCCCAGCAACCAGCGCGGGGCGGAAATCGCCGCCTGAAGATCACCGCCGAAGCGGGCATAGCGGGAAAACAGCGCAGCCTGTGTCTGGGGCTGTCCCTCGCCGCCCATCGTGCCATAGGCCATCACGCGCCCATCCTCGAACAGGCACAGCGCGGGGTTGAGCGTATGGAACGGCTTGCGCAACGGCCGCAGCGCATTCCACCCAACTTCGGCTAGGCGGAAGGACGCCCCCCGGTTCTGCCACGTAATCCCGGTTTTCGGCAGGACGAGGCCCGATCCGAATTCGAAATAGGTACTCTGGATACAGGACACGACTTGCCCGTTGCCATCGGCGGCGGCGAACCAGCAGGTGTCACCCCATTGGCTGGGTTGCGGCCATGGCAGGGCCTTTGCCGGATCGATCCGCGCGGCCATGGCGTCCAGCGCTTTTGCATCGTTCAGCAAATCCTGCGGGTCGCTCTCCATATAGGCCGGATCGCCGCAATGACGATCGCGCCACAGGAACGCCTGCTTGGTGCTTTCCACCAGACCATGGATGTGGTCGAAACCGTCCATCTGCTCTGCTCGTAAACGGTCGAACAGCGCGAGGATCAACAAAGACGCGGTGCCCTGCGTCGGCGGAGCGGCATTATACAGCGTGCCATGGCGGGTTTGCACATGCGGCGGGGCGGGGCGCGTGGCGCGATGCGCGGCCATGTCGCGGGCAGATACCGGGCTGCCCAACGTTGCCAGATCCTGGGCAATATCGGTGGCCAGCGGGCCGTTGTAAAAACTATCCAGCCCTTCATCGCACAATCGGCGCAAGGTCGCGGCCAGCAAAGGCTGGCGCAGCACATCGCCTTGCGCGAGAGGGCGTCCTTCGGGTTCAAACACCGTGGCATAGGCGCCGGGCTGGATGCGCAGTTCCGGTCCCTTGGCTTTGGCAATATCGGCCCCGCCGCGCGTCACGGCCACGCCCGCCTCGGCATGGGTTATCGCATCGCGCAACAGGCGCGATAGCGGCATCGATCCGCCATCGCTCTCCAGTGCCGCCTGCCATCCGCTGATTGTGCCCGCCACAGTGTTCGCCGCCAGAGGCCCGCGCCATGGCACCGCATCAAGGCCCGCATAGAGAGCCAGATCCGCCTTTTCCGCCGCGCCGCCACAGCCATGGATGCCGTGGACGCGCCCATCGCCCTCGCGGATCACCCAGAAGCCATCGCCGCCGATCCCGGTCATATGCGGATAGACGACGGCCAATGTGGCGGCCACGGCGACACATGCCTCGACCGCGGTGCCGCCATCCTGAAGCACTGACAGGCCCGCGCGCGATGCCAGATAATGCGGCGCGGTGACGATGCCCTGAGCGCCGCGCGCCGTCTCCTTGGCGGTTTGCATCATGCCGCTCCGGACAGCCAGACGAAGCGAGCGATGAACAGGCCGGCCAGCAGAAGGAGCAGCCAGTCCTTTTGCGTGATCTTGCCGCGCACCAGCTTGATCAGCGCATGGGCGGCAATGCCAAAGGCCAGACCATTGGCGATCGAGAATGTGAAAGGAATGCCCACCAGCGTCAGGAAGGCGGGAATCGCGGCCTCTGGATCGGTCCATTCGACATCGGCCAAAGGCACCATCATCAACGCGCCGACAAGGATCAGCGCGGGCGCCGTGGCCGCGCTGGGCACCAATTGCGCATAGGGGGCCACAAACATCGCGGCCAGAAACAGGATGCCGGTGATGATGGCCGTCAGGCCCGTGCGTCCGCCGACCTCAACCCCGCTGGCGCTTTCGACATAGGATGTGACGGTCGATGTGCCCGCCACCGCGCCCACCATCGTCGCCACCGAATCGGCAACCAACATGCGGTTGAGGCCCGGAATATTGCCCGCAGGCTCGATCAACCCGGCGCGGCGCGTGACCGCCATCAGCGTGCCCAGATTGTCGAACAGATCGACAAACAGAAACACGAACAGGATTTCAAAAATCCCAAGCCCCGCCTTGCCGCCAAAGCCGAATACGCCCGCCAGGTCCAATTTGCCCACCGTTTCGGTCATCGAGGCGATGGAATAGGGCTTCACGTCAAAACTGACCGCGCCGACCACCCAGGCCAGAACCGTCGTGGCCGCAATCGCGATTAGGATGGCGGCATTCACCCGCCACACATGCAGAACCACCACCAGCACAAGGCCGACCAGCGCAAGGATCGGCCCCGTGTCATGCAAATTGCCCAGCGCCAGACCCGTGGCCGGGCTGTTGACCACCAGCCCGCCGTTTTTCAGACCGATCAGCCCGATAAACAGGCCGATGCCCGCTGCCACCGCCGCGAACAGGTGCGACGGAATGGCCGCCACGATCATCTGTCGAATGCCCGCCAGCGTCAGGATCAGGAAAATCGCCCCCGACACAAACACACATCCCAGCGCAATCGGCCAAGGCACATGCATCGATTGCACCACGGTAAAGCTGAAATAGGCGTTCAGCCCCATGCCCGGCGCCAGAGCCAGCGGCGTATTTGCGATCGTGCCCATCAGGATGCTGGCAAAACCGGCGGCGAAACAGGTGGCCGCCGCGACGCTGGCCACCGGCATGCCCGCAAGGCCCAGAATCGAAGGGTTGACCAGAATGATATAGGCCATGGTCAGGAATGTCGTCGCCCCGGACAGCACTTCGGTGCGGATCGTGGTGCCCCTTTCGGAAAGGGCGAAATGTCGGTCGAGCGTGGCGGATAGGCTCATTGGGTGGGTCCAGTCACGGGGCGGGGGCCGGTGATTCCGGCACGGTGGAGATGATGGGCGGTGTGGATCAGGCGCGCTTCGGCCCATGCCGGCGCGATCATCTGAACCCCGATAGGCAAAGGCGTGTCGGCCAGCGCAGGAACAGCCAGAGCAGGCAGGCCGATAAAGCTGATCGGTTGGCAGAACATGCCCAGATTGGCGCGGACGGGAACCTGCTTGCCCTCGATCTCGATGGTGGGCTCGCCCATGCGCGGCGCGCTGCAAGGCGTGGCGGGGGTAAGCAGCAGGTCGAAATCGGCGAACAGAGCACGCGCTCGCTGCGCCACGATCCGCCGCACCCGCCGCGCGGCCAGCAACAGATCGGCGGGCATCAGCAATCCGGCCAGCATCCGGTCGCGCACCGCCGGATCGAAATCCATCGGGCGGGTCATCAGATCGGCGCGGTGCAGGCTGCCCCCCTCCATCGCGGTCAGGCAGAAGGCGGCGGAGCGCGCCTCACTGGCGCCATCGAAAATCGCAGGCCGCACGTCACAGCCCAGCGCGGCCAGACCATCGGCGACATGGGCCACGGCGGCATGGGCCTCCGGCGCGGCGTCAGTTGCGAAAAATCCGCCCAGCACGCCGATGCGCAGTTTGGGCAGGTCTTGTTCAAGCTCTGGCTCGACCGGTTCCATCATCCGCTCGGTCTGGGCCGGGTCGCGCGGGTCGTGGCCCTGCAACACGTCATAGGCCGCCGCCATCATGGCCGGATCGCGCGTGAACAGGCCCGCATGGTCAAGGCTGGCGACAAAGGGATATACACCCGCGCGCGACAGGCGGCCAAAGGTGGGTTTCAGCCCATAGACCCCGCAGAGCGAGGCGGGCACACGGATCGAACCATTCGTGTCCGACCCCAGAGCAATATCGGCCAGCCCCGCCGCCACCGCCGCCGCCGATCCGCCCGACGACCCGCCCGCGATGCGCGAAGGATCATGGGGATTGCGCGTCGTGCCGTAATGGCTGTTTTCCGTGGCAAAGCCATAGGCATATTCGTCCATGTTGGTCATGCCCACCAACCGGCTGCCCGCCGCCTTTAACCGCGCGACCAGCGTGGCGTCACGCGTGGCCAGTTTGCCGTCATCGGCATTGATTTTGGACCCGGCCAGCGTGACATGGCCCGCCACGTCATAAAGATCCTTGGCGGCAAAACTGGTGCCCGCCAAAGGCCCGTCAACCGTTGGCGCATCGGTCAGAACAGTGGTGAAAATGTTCAGCGGGTCAATCACGGCTGGATCAACTCCGCCGGGTCTTCCATCGGGTCGTCAAGCCCGCGAAAATTGGCAGCATGAGAGGAAAGCAGCGCAAGGTTGGCCATAATTCCGGCTCGGCATTCTTCGGGCGGTGACAGGCCCGCCACACGCAGCAGGAGGTCCAGTGTCGCCCCCTCGATTGCCTCGCTCATAAAAGCCCCCCTTTGCGCTCAGCTTCCTTCCTCTTTGCCTTGGCATGAGTGTTCGAGAAAGCGCAAATTTTTGCCACCTGTGTTGCAAAAATTCGCGCACCCCTCGTTGTCGCACTCAACCTTTCGCGCTTATTCCTCGCGCAGGATGATTGCGGCTTCGGGCTTGTGCTTACGGATCTCCTCCAACGTCAGCCCGTCCACCTCATGCGGGAACACCAGCCATTCGTCGGTTTCATAGACATAGAAGTCGGGCTTGATATCGACCTTGGACCGGCGCGGTTTGTAATAGACCGTGGCGCTGCGGATGGTTTTGGGCGTGTTGTGGCGGCAACGCGTGGCCAGTTCCTTCATAAAGGCGGCAATCGAGCGCCCGCTGTCGAACACATCGTCGATCACCAGCAACTTGTCGGTGGGTTCGAGCGTGTCGATCAGATAGCCCAGCGAATAGACCTGCACCTCGTCCTTTTGCGCGTCGATGCCGGTATAGCTGGCCGTGCGGACCGCGATATGGTCGGTCATCACGCCGTGATATTCCAGCAATTCCTGAACCGCGATGCCCACCGGCGCGCCCCCGCGCCAGATGCCCACGATATGGGTCGGGCGGAAATCGGATTCCAGGATTTTATTGGCCAGACGGAAGGAATCCGCCAGCAGGTCATTGGCCGAGAGGTAACGCTTTTCAATCATGGTCGAACGGCTCGTTTGATGTCAGATGGGTTCACGGATAACGGGTTTGGGCCGCCATGAATAGCGTGGCGTTTACGGCGGTTGCGGCAAAAGCGCGTAGGACCAAAGGGCAAATGGCCTCTCGCGGTCAATTGCGGCACTCTGTGTTCCAATAAGCGAACCGGCGTGACCGGTTGCGGGACGAGGAGATTATCATGCCTACTCTTGTTGTCAGCTATCCTGTTGGGCACGGCACCCAATTTGACGCGCAATATTATGTCGAAACGCATATCCCGCTGGTCGATAAATGCTGGACCCCCTATGGGCTGAGCAGTTGTGAAATCCTGCTGCCCGAAGGGGATCAGCCGTGGCATGGCGGCGTCTTGCTGCGTTTTGAAAGCAGCGCGGCGATTGACGCGGCGTTGAACGGGATCGAAACGCCCAAGGTTCTGGGCGATCTGCCGAATTTTACCAATATTGCGCCGGTCATCTATCGGGCGGTTTGATCGCCCATCAATCGGGCAGCGCGGCCACAAATTTCTGGACCACCGTGGCCGCATTGCGCGCGGCAAGGCGGCCGAACACCCATGACTGGTTCGGCCCGCTGTCGCCGCCGGCAAGGTCGGATAATGAGCGGAAACCGATAAACGGCACCTGATTGGCATAGGCGACATGGGCGGTGGCCGCCGTTTCCATGTCCAGCACCTGCGCCTTGAACTGGGCAAAGAGATATTCGCGATATTCGGCATTGTCGGCAAAGGCGGGGCCGGAAATGCCGTTGCCGCCCACACTCACGCGGGGTTGGTGATCAAGGCACCGCCCCGCATCGGCCGAAACGCCGCGCGTCTGGGGGATGGGCTCGTTGGCGGGCAAACAGCGTTGCAGCGCAAAGCCACCCACCGCCTTTTGCGCCAGAGCCAGCAGCGCCGGATCGGCCCGAAACCAGCGGTGGCGGTTGGGCTTTTCGGCGGCATTGCCCACGCGCACGGTGCGCGGGATCATCATGCCGTAATTGGTCAGGTGATCGGGGTCGGGATAGATGTCCGGGCTGATGAACTGATCGCCCTTTTTGCGGCCCAAAGACACTTCCATATATTGCGCCCATTGGTCGGCCACAACGACATCACCCACCGATAGCGCCGGATCAATCCCGCCCGCAATGCCGGAAAAGACGATGCGTTTGACGTTGAAACGGTCGATCACCAATTGCGTGTTCATGGCCGCATTGACCATCGACACGCCCGATTCCAGCAAGACCACAGGCCGCCCAGCCCCCTTTGGCCCCGCCATGGTCCCGGTCAGGATGGTCAGTCCGTTGATGTGATAGGCCTTGGGGCCTTTGACCGCGCCTTCGAGCGCCACCCATTCGGGTTCAAAGGCGGTGATGATGACGGTGCGCGGCGTTGCGTCCAGCTTGCCTGATGACGCGCTGATCTTTGCGGCCGGATGCGCGGCCTGCGCCGGGGCGGATGCCATGCCAAGGACAGATGTCATGCCAAGGACAGGGGCCAGAGCCAACAGGGATTTGCGCGCGATCATCACCAACTCCATTTCGTTCGGCACAGAGCGATGGGCAGGCCGCGCCAATGTGTCAACAGCGCCGAATTGCGGATTACATCTGGCCAATTCGGGCGGGATGCCGCATGGCGTGGGCATGGAACTAGACGCTTTGCTCGCCCATTATTTCAAGACCGATGATCTGGCCTCGGTGGATGATGTGTCCCTTGTGCTGGGTTGTGAACAGCTCGCGCTGGATTTCGGGGTGGAGCAGGAGGGCGGACGCAAATTCGCGCTCTGGGTGGTGCTGGACGCGCTGGGTATGGCGCCCCCGCCCGCCGAGGCGTTCAAGGATCATCCTGAACTGGTCGAACCGGCCTATGATTGGCAACGCACCGCCGATCGGGCGACACGCGACCAGTCCTAAGCCAATTGGTTAACGCGGCGCGCAGGTGAAGCGGCCCGGCGTGCCGCCAAATTGGGCAAAACCGGGATAGGGGCATAGCGGCATGCTCTCCGTGCCCGTCCGGCGATAGGCGGAGATCGCCTCGGGCGCGTTGCCCTTTTCCACCCAATCGACCACCGCGCCCAGCAGGTCGAATGTGTCAAATGCATTGCCCCCGCCGCAATGGCCCATGCCCGGCACCATGTAAAACCGGCTGGCATCGGTGAACGAGACCCCATTGCCAGCGGCGGCGCGTTGCCAATAGTCCCATGTGTCAAAAGCGGAGAACCACGGATCGGAAACACCGTGGTAAAACAGCATCTTGCCGCCATGGCCCAGAAAGCTGGACAGGTTGGTCCAGCGGTCGGTGTCGGTCAGCCCTTGTACAAAATCGGCGCGGATGGTTTCGATGCGGGCGTCGGGGTCAAAAGTCAGCGCGCGGATCGGCGGCCCCAGAGGTCCGGGCATACCCGTGGGCAAAAAGCCCGGAATGCCGCCATCGGTCGCCACAATGCCGGTGTCGAATGGAAAGGGTGAATAAAGCGCATGGCCCGCCTTGTCGCGCGGCGGTTGAAAGGCGCGCTCCAACACTTCGGCCTGTATCGGCGTCAGGCAATTTTGGCTGTTGCCCGACGCGCAGATCAAGGCGGCGGGGCGGAAATGACAGGCGGCCACATTGGCGATCATGCCATCCTTTACCCCATCCAGCGCGTCACATTGATCGAGCAGTCCGTTAAGGATCACCTTGCGATCATTGGCGGAAAAAATCTGGGCCGGGATGGGCAATCCGGCGCCGTCACGCGGGGCGGCTTGATTAAACGTGACGGCGGCATGGGTCGTGGCCAGATTGGAATGGCCGGTGCGCATCGCGGGGGCGCCCACCACCAGCCCGTCGAACAATTCAGGATAGCGCTGGGCCGCCAGCATGGTTTCGCGCCCGCCGGTCGAACATCCGGCCATATAGGACCGGGCAATCGGGCGGCGGTAATAGGCCCGCGTGATGGCCTTGCCCAACAGGGCCACCTCGCGCACGCTGCTTTCGGCAAAATCCAGCGCGGCGCGTTGGTCGGCCATGAAGGCATTGTCGAACACCGCGCCCTTGTGGCCGCTGTCATGGCTGATCACGGCAAAACCGCGGGCCAGCGCGGGAACCTTGCCCGCCGCCGCCGCGCCAATCGGCGGGCGGACAGAGCCGTTCAATCCGCCACCGCCTTGCAGCAGAAAACGCCCCTGCCAGTTGACGGGCAGGGCGATGGCAAAGCCGATGCCATAGGTGCCGCCCTTGCCATGGCGGTGGTTTATCGTGCCTTCGACGCGGCAATGGGCGGGCAATTGGACGGCGGGCGCGCCCATTTCGCCCGGCATGGAGCCCGCCGGGACCATCTTGGCCGATTGCACGGTGACGCCGGGGCCGAAACTGTGATGCGCCATCGCGGTGCATTGGCTGCTGGCCATGGCGGGGCTGGCGGCGGCCAGCATGGGCGCGATCAGCACGCGGCCGGAAACGGCGGACACAAGGGGGCCTGCAAAAATGGGCATGGGATCCTCTCAGCGCAGGCCGTTTATACGCCTTGCGCCGCAAGATATCTCAATCACGCCCGGATTTGGCAAGCGCTTTCAAAGGGGTAGTTAATGTAACAGGGTGCTTGCCGGAACCTCGAATTGAGACATGGCGGCCGGTTGCGGCATGTCATTGGTCAAGGCGCCGACCAGCGCGCCAAGGCAGGCAAGACCAAGGCTGGCGCCACCCGATGTGCATTCCTCAAATTGATAGGGCAGCAGGACCGAGGCGAGGGGGCGGCCATCGGCCCCGCGTGACAGGCAAAATCCGCTGTCATCGCCCATCAGAAACAGGGCCGCGCTTTCCAATGCGCCCGCGCTGATGGCGGCTTCGACGCGGCGGCGGTCGGGGGGCATCATGCCTTGCAGCAAGGTGCGATCCGGCACCCGTTCGGCAAGGTCGAGAAACAGGCGCAGCAAATAGATTTCCTGTCCGCTGCATGCACCGGCTATGGCACAGCCAAGCCCTTCCATGCGGTGAAGCCATGCGGATCGATCCAGCGGAATACCATTGCGCGAGCCCATTTTGGTCCTTTCTTTATACGGGCGATTTAGCACAAAGGCTTGGGCAGATTATTGCGGTCCCCCCCTGTATTTAGCAGGAGGGGATATTAACCTTATCGCTTAGAAAAAATTAAGCTTTAAGCCGCTCGGCAATGCGTTCATCGACCCGCTTTTCCAGCATGGCCAGCGGCAGGATGCCTTCCTTGAGCACATCATGGAACCAGCCCATCGTGAATTTTCCGCCCAGCGCCTTTTGCGCCTTTTCGCGCTGTGCCACCCAGACATTGTGGCCGATCTTGTAACTGCACGCCTGTCCGATCATGCAGATATAGCGTTCGATTTCGCTCTGGCTGCGGCCACGGACAAAGCCGGTGGTGTCCATCATATAGCGCGTCGCCTGTTCGCGCGACCAGCGCTTGGCGTGGATGCCAGTGTCCACCACCAATCGCGTCGCGCGGAACAGCAAAGATTGCAGATAGCCCGCCTCGTCCAGCCCCGGCAGCGCGCCCAGTTCATAGGCGACCTGTTCGGCGTAAAGCGCCCAGCCCTCGGTATAGGCCGAATTGCCCGTGTTGCGCAGCAGCAGCGGCAGATTGCCCGCCCGCCGCACATAGGACAATTGCAGGTGATGGCCCGGCACGCCTTCGTGATAGGTCAGGTCCGGCAGGCCATATTTGGGCCAGTTGGCATTGTCGCGCAGGTTGATCCAATAGATCGCCGGGCGTGATCCGTCGAAGGGCGCACGGTAATAATAACCATTGGGCGCGCCATCCTGAATTTCGACTGGAACGCGGCGGATTTCCAGCGGATCATTGGGCACATCGTTAAAGGCCGTCCCCAGCTTTGCCTGCATCGCCGATACGCTGTGATTAAGGCTGGCGAGCAAAGCGCTGCGCCCTTCATCGCTGTTGGGATAAAGCTGATCGGGACGGGTGTTGAGCGTGGCCAGACGGGCGCCGATGGTGCCCTGCGTCATGCCATTGGCGCGCAGCACCTTGTCCAGTCGGGCCGAGAGGTCGGCCACCTGGGCAAGGCCGATCTTGTGGATCTCCTCTGGGGTAAAGTTCGTTGTGGTCGCCTCGGCCAGAGCGGCGGCATAGATCGCCTCGCCGTCCTTGACGCGCCAGATGCCGTCGCCCGCCGGGGTCTGCCCTTTCAGGCTTTCGACAAAGGCGATCTGGCGGTCGAGCGCGGGATAGACCTTGGCCGCGATGATGGCCGCGGCGCGCGCCTGCCAGTCACCCGCGATGCCCGCCTTGGCCGCGCGCCGGGACAGCGATGTGGCCATGCCGCTCTCCTCCGGCTTTGCCCCGCGTAATGCCCGCAATTGCCCCAGCGTCAGATCGAGCGACCAGCCCGGCGCAATCAGCCCGCGTGCGATGCGCGACTTTTGCTTCTCGCTGTCCTGGTCAATGGCGTGGTCAAAGGCATCGAGCCGCGCCAGATAGGCTTCGGCATCCTCCTTGGTGTCCACCGGATGCTGGCTGTCGAGGAAATCGGGGATCTCGAAATAGGCACCGTCGGCTTGCGAGAGGACGTAGGGGTTCTCGACAGATTCGAGGCCGAACTTGCCCGAAGCGACGGCGCGATCCTCATACCACAGCGCCAATTCACGTTGCCGGGCCGTCATGGGCGACAGCGTGGCCGGATTAACGGCGCGCAGCGCAGCGGCGGCCTTGCGGCGGTCGGCCAATTGGCGCTCGAAAGCGGCCTGACTGCGGTCGGTCAGTTGCGATCGAAGCGCTGCACGTTCGCCTTTGTCCAAGCCGATCGATGTGGCTTCCTGCGGCGTGAGGGCAAGCCGATCGTAAAAGATCCGGTCGGTCAATGCGGTAAAGTCCGCATCGGCATTGGCCGTTGCCCGCGCGGTGACAGGCAGGCCTGCCGCCAGAGCGAGTGCGCCGCCGGAGGAGAGGAATTCGCGTCTTTTCATGGCTGTTACCCCCGCAATGCTTTTGATGAGGGCGGTGTATCAGCATGGCCTTAATTGACAATGGTGAAAGTAAGTGGGCCGCATAAAGGAAGGCCCGGCGGATCGCTCCACCGGGCCTCAAGTCAACTCCTCCCCAGGAGTCTTGCGAAAAATTTGTCTTGCGAAAACTTGTCTTATCGAACCTTATCGACGGGCAACGCTGCCCAGACGGTGGTAAAGGTTCGAGAATTTGGCGCTGCCCGGAGCATCCTCATGGGCGCGCAGATAGAACAGCACCGCTTCCTGCAAGAGCCGGAAGTCCTCGGTCGAGAGGACGGCGCGGGCGCGGGCGGGTTCGCGAACTTGGGTCGTCATCGTCTTTCTCCTCATTGCAGAAAGGGTTGGGTTAAAATGGAGGAGACGGCCCCGGCCTACTGAGGCCGCCTCCCGCAGCCTTTAGGCCGCGAATTGGTTCCCTCGCAGCCTTTAGGCTGCAAACTGATTCATCGTGTTGTGGATGCCGCCGGCCTTGAGGGCTGCTTCACCCGAGAAATATTCCTTGTGATCATCGCCAATGTCGCTGCCCGACATGTTCTGGTGCTTGACGCAAGCGATGCCCTGACGGATTTCCTGACGCTGCACGCCCTTGACGTAACCCAGCATGCCCGCCTCGCCGAAGTATTCCTTGGCCAGATTGTCGGTGGACAGGGCCGCCGTGTGATAGGTGGGCAGAGTGATCAGGTGGTGGAAAATCCCCGCCTGAGCCGCTGCGTCACGCTGGAAAGTGCGGATGCGTTCGTCGGCTTCGATGGCCAGTTCGGTGGCGTCATAATCAACGCTCATCAAACGGGCGCGGTCATAGGCCGACACATCCTTGCCTTCCTCTACCCATGCGTCGAACACCTGCTGGCGGAAATTCAGCGTCCAGTTGAAGCTGGGGCTGTTGTTATACACCAGCTTGGCGTTCGGGATCACCTCGCGGATGCGGCGAACCATGCCACCGATCTGGCCGATATGCGGCTTTTCGGTTTCGATCCACAACAGATCCGCGCCGTTCTGAAGGCTGGTGATGCAGTCGAGAACGCAGCGGTCTTCCCCGGTGCCAGTGCGGAACTGGAACAGGTTGGAGGGCAGGCGCTTGGGACGCATCAGCTTGCCTTCGCGGGTGATCAGCACGTCGCCGTGGGTGATCTGATCGGCGGTCACTTCGTCGCAGTCGAGGAAGCTGTTGTACTGATCGCCAATGTCGCCCTTTTCGCGGACAAAAGCGATCTGCTTGGTCAGCCCCGCGCCCAGCGAGTCGGTGCGGGCCACGATCACACCATCATCAACGCCCAGTTCGAGGAAGGCGTAACGCACCGCGCGGATCTTCGCGAGGAAGTCTTCGTGCGGAACGGTAACCTTGCCGTCCTGGTGGCCGCACTGCTTTTCATCCGAAACCTGATTTTCGATCTGGATGCAGCAGGCGCCAGCTTCGATGAACTTCTTGGCCAGCAGATAGGTGGCTTCGGCATTGCCGAAACCGGCATCGATATCCGCGATGATCGGCACGATATGCGTCTGGAACTCGTCGATCTTGTGCAGGAGACGATGGGTATTGACCGCATCGCCGGCTGCCTTGGCGGCGTCGAGTTCGCGGAACAGACCGCCCAGCTCGCGGGCATCGGCCTGGCGCAGGAAGGTGTAAAGTTCCTCGATCAGATCCGACACGCTGGTCTTTTCATGCATCGACTGGTCCGGCAACGGGCCAAACTCGCTGCGCAGCGCAGCCACCATCCAGCCCGAAAGATAGAGGTAGCGGCCCTTGGTGCTGCCGAAATGCTTTTTGATGCTGATCAGCTTCTGCTGGCCGATGAACCCGTGCCAGCAGCCCAGCGACTGGGTGTAATTGGCCGGGTCCGCATCATAGGCGGCCATGTCCTGACGCATGATTTTGGCGGTATAGCGCGCAATGTCGAGACCCGTGCGGAAGCGGTTTTGCAGGCGCATGCGGGCCACGTTGGCTGCGTCAATGCCGCTCCATGTGTCGGTGTTAGGACCAATGGCCGTGTTGGCTTCGGCGATGGTGGACTGGTACGTCATGGCTTCAACTCCCGCTGGGTGTAACGCGCCCATGAATGAATGGGTGTCTGCGTTGTTGAAGCCTGTTTATGCCGGGTCGCGATTCGAGAAAATTCATGGCGAAGTGCGGCTGTAAAACTTTACATATTTTGCCTGTAAAGTTGTATAGGCATGACAAAGCCCGCATGAGAGGAAGCCGCCATGTCCGGACCTAAGCCCTTGTATATGGGGCCTCGACTCAAACGCCTGCGTCGCGAATTGGGCCTGACGCAACAGGCGATGGCGGCGGATCTTGACATCTCGCCCTCTTATGTCGCGCTGCTCGAACGCAACCAGCGGCCCTTTACCGCCGATCTCGTGCTACGCCTCGCGCGGGCCTATCGCCTCGACCTTGACGATTTGGGGGGGGACGAGGGCGCCGATTATGGGCGGCGATTGCAGGACGTCCTGCGCGACCCGATCTTTGCCGACATCGACCTGCCCGCGCTGGAGGTGGCGGATCTTGCCACTTCCTTCCCCGGCATTTCCGAGGCTTTGCTTCGCCTCTATGGTGCCTACACCCGCGAACAGGCGGCGCTGGCCGACCTTTCGGCGGGCGGGGGATCGCAAACCCCCGACCCCGTGGCCGAGGCGCGGCGCTTCATTTCCTCGCGCCGCAATTGGTTCCCCTCGCTCGACGCCCGCGCCGAGGGCATTGCCGCCCTGGTGGGTGAAGCGGGCGACCCCAAAGCCTATCTGGCCCAACGCCACGGCATCCGCACCCGCAGCCTGCCCGACCATGTGATGATGGGCGCGATCCGCCGCTTTGACCGGCATAATCAGCAATTGCTGCTGGTCGATACACTCTCGCCCAATACGGCGCGGTTTCAGGCGGCGCTGCAAGTGGCCTATCAGGAATGCCGGGGCGACATCAACGCCATCACCCGCGAGGGTGGCTTTGCCAGCCAGACCACCTCGAACCTCGTCCGCCGTGCTTTGGCGGGCTATGTCGCGGCGGCGATCCTGATGCCCTATGACGCCTTCGCCCGCGCGGTTGAGGATAGGCGCTATGACATCGAGGCCGTCGCCCGCCTGTTTGGCACCAGTTTTGAACAGACCGCTCATCGCATGACAACCCTGCACAAGCCGGGCGCGGACAAGGTGCCCTTCTTCTTCCTGCGCCTCGATGCGGCGGGCAATATCTCGAAAAGGCTCGACGGGGCGGGCTTTCCCTTTGCCTCGCACGGGGGCGGGTGTCCGCTGTGGAACGTCCACGATTGCTTCGCCGCGCCGGGGCGGGTCCACACCCAATGGCTTGAACTCCCCGATGGCCAGCGGTTTTTCTCGATCGCGCGCACGGTCGAATCAGGCGGCGGTTCCTATCGCCAGCCCCGCATCCTGCGCGCCGTCGCCCTTGCCTGCGCCGCCGAACACGCCCCGCGCCTGATCTATGCCGAGGGGGCCGACCCGCGCCGCGCCGAGGCCGCGCCCATCGGGGTGTCCTGCCGCCTGTGTCATCGCCCCGATTGTGCCGCGCGGGCCTTGCCCCCCATCGGGCGCGAGGTGATGGCGGAGGATTATCGGCGGGGGGCGGCGCCGTTTGGGTTGGCGGAGAGTTAGAGATTTATGCCTCCGGCGGGCAAAGGGACTCGTCCCTTTGCAATCCCATTTTTGGGGTGGGTTTGAGAGGGTGTGGGGATTCTTTAAAGCCTGCGGCGCGGAGAGTCTGCGTTAAAGGCGCCGCAGGCTTTCAAAATTCAAACTTTGCGTCCGACACCCGAGGCCGAACCCATGGCGCAACGCAGACAGTAACGGGAGCGCGAGGGTCTAGACCCTCGCATCTAAACCCCTTCAATCCCTAGCCCACTCCGCCCCCGCCAATCGCTTGGCCAGAAAATCAATCAACGCGACCACCCGCGCAGGCCGCAACGTCCCCGGCGGCGTCACCAGATGCAGCGCGATATCGGGGATACGCCATTCGGGCAGAACCTCGACCAACGCGCCACTGGCCAGATGTTCCCAGACCATGAAGTCGGGCTGGAGCGCCATGCCCTTGCCCGCCAGCAGCGCGGGGGTGAGCGCATCGGCATTGTTGGCGCAGAGGCACCCTTCGACGGTGACGATATAGTCACCCTGACTGGCATGCGAAAACCGCCAGACCCCCGGCGTGGCAAGGTTGGAGTAGAGCAGCGCGGGGAGGGCGGCCAGATCGCGCGGATGTTGCGGCGCGCCATGGGCCTGCAAAAAACCGGGGCTGGCCACCAGCGGTCGACGGACCTTGCACAGGCGGCGGGCGCGCAGCGAGGAATCCTCTAGCCCCGCGATGCGCAGCACCACGTCATGTCCGCCCCCCACCACATCGACCAGCGCATCGGACAGGTCGAGATCGACATGAACCTGCGGGAATGCCGCCATGAATTCCGGCAGGATGGGCGCGACATGGCGCAGGCCAAAGCTCATCGGCACCGCAAGGCGCACAGTGCCGCGCGGGGTGAGCCCTTGTGCGCTGGCCTCGGCCTCGGCGGCCTCGCCATCGGACAGGATGCGGCGGGCGCGGTCCAGCACGCCCTTGCCGCTTTCTGTCAGCGCCAAGCGCCGCGAGGTGCGATGCATCAGCGGCACGCCCAATCGCATTTCCAGCCGGGTCATCGCCTTGGACACGGTGGGCTTGGACAGGCCCAGGGCCTGCGCCGCCCCGGCAAACGATCCATGCTCGACCACCTTGGCAAAGATTGCCCATGCTTCAAGATCTGGCAGGCTGATGGGTAAAATCCTTTCATCGATGCTTTTCCATCATTGCCATTTCTTTGCGTGGCGCAATCCCTATCTTGGCCCCAACAGCCGCGTATCCATACAGCGGCGCACTGGAGAAAGCCGATGATCGAACTTCGCCCCTTTGCTGGTCTGGGTCATGCCAATCATGGCTGGCTGGACGCCAATCACCACTTTTCCTTTGCCGATTATTACAACCCCGCCCGCATGGCATGGGGGCCGCTGCGCGTGTGGAACGATGACACGATCGCGCCCAAGTCGGGCTTTCCGCCGCACCCGCATCGCGACATGGAAATCATCACCTATGTCCGCACCGGGGCGATCACGCATAAGGACAGTTTGGGCAACACCGGCCGCACGGCGGCGGGCGACGTTCAGGTGATGAGCGCGGGATCGGGCATTACGCACGCCGAATATAACCTTGAGGATGAAGTCACCACCCTGTTCCAGATCTGGATCCAGCCCACCACCCGCGGCGGCCAGCCCAGCTGGGGCGCCAAGCAATTCCCGCGCGGTGAACGCGCCGGGCAAATGGTCGTGCTGGCCAGCGGTTACAAGGATGATGACGATGCCTTGCCGATCCGCACCGAAGGGCGCGTTCTGGGCGCGACGATCCGGGCGGGTGAAACGCTCGATTATCCGTTGGGCGCACAGCGAAAGGGCTATCTGGTTTCGGCCAGCGGGCGTATCGAGGTGAACGGCATTGCCGCCCAGCCCCGCGACGGCATCGCCATCGCCGACGAGGAATCCTTGCGCATCACCGCCTTGGACGATGCCGAAATCGTTCTGGTCGAAACCGCCTGACATTGCCCAAAAGGAGAGGCCCCATGACGACTTATCCCGAAACCAGCCCCGTCGATATGCTGATCGTGCCCCCCCTGCGCGATCTGGGCGATGGGTTCAATGTCCGCCGCGCCTTGCCCAATGCGGGGCGGCGGATGGTGGGGCCTTTCATCTTCCTCGATCAGATGGGGCCGGCGGTGTTTACCCCGGATCAGGCGCTGGACGTGCGGCCCCACCCGCATATCGGCCTTGCGACGCTCACCTATCTTCTCGACGGGGCGATCATGCACAAGGACTCGCTGGGCAGCGAGCAGGTGATCGAGCCGGGCGCGGTCAACTGGATGACGGCGGGGCAGGGCATCGTCCATTCCGAGCGGACCCCCGACGGCCTGCGCGGCCAGCAGGGCGGGCTGTTCGGGCTTCAGACATGGCTGGCCTTGCCGACGGAGCATGAAGAAACCGCGCCCGAATTTCTGCATTACGAGGCGGGCAAATTGCCCGGCGATGGCGATACAGGCTTTGTCCTGTCGGTGATCGCGGGACAGATCGACGGGCTGACATCGCCGGTAAAGACGTTTTCCGATGTGCTGTGCGGCGATCTGGTGCTTTCGCCCGGAGGCCGATACCGTCTGGCGGCCGACCATATCGAACGCGCCGCCTATGTGGTGAACGGCGATGTCGTGGTCGAGGGGCAGGAAGGCAGCTTTGCCACCAGCCAGCTGATCATCTTCAAACCCGGCGCCGAAGTGGTGATCACCAGCGCGAACGGCGCCCGCATCTTCCTGATCGGCGGCGAACCTTTTGCCGAAAAGCGCTATGTTTACTGGAACTTCGTGTCCAGCCGCGCCGAGCGTATCGAACAGGCCAAACAGGATTGGCGCGAGGGCCGCTTTGGTCCGGTGCCGGGCGATGATGAATTCATCCCCCTGCCCGAGGACGTGCCCGGCGTGAAGCTGAAGTAGGAAGCATTTTTCAATACATTTGACGACATTCCGACACTTGACTTTGTGGTGGGCAAAAGCGACCCCTAAGGCTGGTCGGGGGCGGCTGGTTGCGCTGTGCCCGAATGAGATCGGGAGAATTTATGCGCAAGATTTCGATGATGATTGGCGCGCTGGCGCTGGGTGTGGCTGTTGCGGCGCAGGCGGCAACGCCTGCCCAGACGGTTGAAGCTCGTCAGAAGTCGCTCAAGGAAATTGGCAAGGCGATGAAGGGCGCGGGCGATTCGTTCAAGTCCGGCAATCCCGACGCCGCCGTCATCAAGGCCAGCGCCACCACCATTGCCGGTTATGCCGACAAGCTGGGCACCTGGTTTCCCAAGGGCACGGGCGCCGAAGCCGGTGTAAAGACCAGCGCCAAGGCTGAAATCTGGGGCGACCCGGCCGGCTTCAAGAAGGCCGCGATGGACTTCTCGGCTGCTGCCAAGGGTTTCAAGGCTGCTGCTGACACCGGCGATCTGGCCGCAGCGGGCAAGGCGATGGGCGCGCTGGGCGGCACCTGCAAGGGTTGCCATGAAAAGTTCAAGGCCAAGGACTGATCCTGAACCTTTGATGTGACATTCTGGGGCGCCCGGCCAAGGTCGGGCGCCTTTTTGATGGGGGTCCGACATGGATCAGAACAAGTCGCTGACTATCCGGCTGTGGGACTTGCCGGTGCGTCTGTTTCACTGGAGCGTGGTGCTGTTGGTGCCGGCGATGTGGGTCACGTATAAAGCGGGCAAGATGGACCTGCATATCAAGTTGGGGCTTGCGCTGGTGTTCATCGTGGGCTTTCGCATCTTGTGGGGCTTTCTGGGCGGCCAGACGGCGCGTTTCACCAGCTTCGTAAAGGGACCCGGCGCCATCCTTGCCTATCTGCGTAGCGGGCATGGGCCTGATGGTGCTCCGGTGGTGGGGCATAATCCGCTGGGCGCGCTTTCGGTGCTGGGGCTGATCGGGCTGATGGCGGCACAGGTCACGCTGGGTCTGTTCGCCAGCGATACGGACGCTACCTATTCCGGCCCGCTCAATTATTGGGTGGATTCCGATCTGGCCGAAAAGCTGACCGATCTGCACGAGGTCGGGTTTAACCTGATCGTGCTGATGGTCATCATCCATCTGGGCGCGATCATCTTTTACTCCGTCGTCAAAAAGGAGCGGCTGGTGCCCCCGATGGTGACGGGCAAGAAGACCTATGACGAACCCGTGGCCCAACCGCGTCAGGCGCCCTTGTGGCGTTTGCTGATTGCTCTGGTCTTGGCCGGGGGCTTGGCGTGGTGGGTGTATAATGGCGGCCATTTTGTGCCACCCCCGCCCCCGGCTTACGACATTTCCTATTGATCCTTACGGACAGGGATCGGGATAGAGGTTATAGACCTCGTTGATCGCCGTCAGCGCTTCCTCCGGTAGGGGGGTGAGGCTGGCGGCGATGTCGGTTTTGAGCTGCTCGACGCTGGTCGCGCCGATGATCGAACTGGTGACGAAGGGGCGGCTGTAGACGAAGGCCAGCGCCAGTTGTTCGGGGCTAAGCCCAAAGGATTGCGCCACGGCGACATAGCGTGCGGCGGCCTGCTGCTGGTTCACGGTGAAATAGCGGGTGAACTGTTTGGCCACATCGACCCGCGATCCGGCCGGCACCACGCCGCCCAGATATTTGCCCGACAGATGCCCCGCGGCCAGCGGCGAATAGGCCAGCAAGCCCACGCCTTCACGCAGGGCAAATTCGGACAGGCCGACCTCGAACACGCGGTTCAAAAGGTTATAGGCATTCTGGATCGAGGCAACACGCGGCAGGCCCTTTTCACGGTGCAGGCGCAAGGCTTCGGACACGCCCCATGGCGTTTCGTTCGACACGCCAAAAGCGCGGATCTTGCCCGCCTTGACCAGATCCTCCAGCACGCTGATGCTTTCCTCCAGCGGCACGGCTTCGGGCGCGTCGGTGATCGCCTGCATCCCGCGTCCGCCGAACATCGGCACGCCCCGGTCGGGCCAGTGGAGTTGATAGAGGTCGAGGTAATCGGTCTGCAGCCGCTTCAGGCTGTCGTTGATCGCTTCCTCGATATTGCGCCGGTCGAGCCGGTTGCCCCCGCGCAAGGGGAAGAAACGCGAGGGGCCGGACACTTTGCTGGCCAGAATGATCTTGTCGCGATTGCCGGATTGGCCGATCCACGTGCCCAGATATTCTTCCGTGCGGCCAAAGGTTTCCGCGCGCGTCGGGGTGACGGGGTACATTTCGGCGGTGTCGATGAAATTGATGCCGTGGTCGAGCGCGACCGCGATCTGTTCATGGGCCTGCGCCTCGGTATTTTGTGAACCAAAGGTCATGGTGCCAAGGCAAACGGCGCTGACCGAGAGGCCAGTGGTGCCAAGCGGGCGATAATCCATGCAAAATTTTCCTGATCGGGGGGGATGGAGAGGAAAGCGCAGCCAGAGCGGCCACGCGACCCATAGGTAGGGTGTGTAAAGCGGTTCATCCAGAGGGACAAAGCACGAATTGTGCGCCCAGAAGAAAACTCTACTGGATTACTTGTCATTGAGGATTAATCTGAACGGGTTCATGGCTGAGAGGCCAGATGATCAGGCGCGCACGACTGCGCCGGAATAGAGGAAAGGCAAGACCGATGAAGGCCGATTCGATTCTCGCAACCATTGGCGGCACGCCGCATGTGCGCCTGTCGCGCCTGTTCCCCGACCACGAGGTTTGGGTCAAGAGCGAGCGCGGCAACCCCGGCGGTTCGATCAAGGACCGCATCGCTCTGGCCATGATCGAGGCGGCAGAGGCCGATGGCACGTTGCAGCCCGGCGGCACGATCATCGAGCCGACCAGCGGCAACACCGGCATCGGCCTTGCGCTGGTCGCCGCCGTCAAGGGGTACAAGCTGATCCTGGTTATGCCCGAAAGCATGAGCATCGAGCGTCGTCGCCTGATGCTGGCCTATGGCGCGTCGTTTGACCTGACCCCGCGTGAAAAGGGCATGAAGGGCGCGATCGAGCGCGCCAAGGAACTGGCCGCCGAAACGCCGGGCGCGTGGATCCCGCAGCAGTTTGAAAATAGCGCCAACCCCGCCGTCCACGCCCGCACCACCGCGCAGGAAATCCTGAGCGATTTTGCCGATACGCCGATTGATGTTGTCATCACCGGCGTTGGCACCGGCGGCCACCTGACGGGCGTTGCCGAGGCGCTCAAGCCTGTGTGGTCGGGGCTGAAGGCCTATGCCGTCGAGCCCACCCTCTCGCCCGTCATCAGCGGCGGCCAGCCCGCGCCCCACCCGATTCAGGGCATTGGCGCAGGTTTCATCCCGGCCAACCTGCACACCGCATCCATCGACGGCGTGATCCAGGTCGACCCGGCCGACGCCAAGGAATGGGCGCGCCGCTCGGCCCGCGAGGAAGGCCTGCTGGTCGGCATTTCCAGCGGGGCAACGCTGGCCGCCATCGCGCAAAAGCTCAAGGAACTGCCCCCGGGCAGCCGCGTCCTTGGCTTCAACTATGACACCGGAGAGCGCTATCTCTCGGTGCCGGACTTCCTGCCCGAACCGTAAGAGTGCGATGAAGAAAGCCCTGATCATCCGCCACGTCCCTTATGAGGGCGTGGCGGGATACCGAGCCCCGATCGAGGCGGCGGGATATGAAGTGGACCGCATCGATGTGGCCGATCCCGCCTTCGCCTCGCTGGACCTGCGCGAACCCGATCTGTTGATCATGATGGGCGGCCCGATGGGCGTCTATGAACAGGATCAGCACCCATGGATCCGGTGCCAGATGCGCCGTCTTGCCATGCGGCTGGAGGCGGATCGGCCCACATTGGGCGTCTGTTTCGGGGCGCAGATGATGGCGGCGGCCCTTGGCGCAGAGGTCTATCCCGGCCCGCGCAAGGAGGTGGGCTTTCACCCCGTCCACGTCCACGCCAAGGACAGCCCGCTGCGCCATATCGAGGGCGTCCCCGTCCTCCACTGGCACGGTGACACGTTCACTCGCCCCGAAGGCGTCGAAATGTTGGCCGCCAGCCATGTCTATGATCATCAGGCGTTCCGACGCGGGCGCAACATCCTGGCGCTGCAATTCCACGCCGAAATGGGCATGGACCCGCGTTTTGACGCATGGATCGAACAATGGCCCGAAAGCGTCATCGAGGCGGGCGGGACCGAGGCCGATCTGCGCGCCGCCCATGCCCAGCTGGGGCCCAAGGCGGTCGCGGCGGGGCAGGCGATGATTGCGGAATGGCTGGAGGGGGTTGGTTAGCGCTGGGTTTCAGGTTGCCTCCGGCGGGCAAAGGGCGGGGGCCCTTTGCAATCCCGTTATGGGGTGGTGGATGGTTGGCAGCGGGGCGGTTTGATCCATGGGTTGAAAAGCCTGCGGCGCGGCACCCTCGCACAACGCAGACAGTAATGGGAGCGCGAGGGTCTAGACGTTCGCATTACCCCCTTCATCCCCCCTTGTTAGCCATTCCTTGGCATTCTGCGCCTACACAGGCGGGAAATCCCAAGGGAATCATGGCCGATGTCTTATTTGCCGCCGCGTGCATTCGAAACTTTTGCCGCCAATTATCCCGAAGTGCCCCATGTGATGGAGCACAATCTGTGCGGTCATCCATTGATGGAGCTGGAATCGCTGGCGCAATTGATCGAGCGTTTGCCGGTCAAGAATGTCGAATATGCCTATGGCAAGCAGCCGATCGGTATCACAGGCAAGCCGCCCGTGCCCACCATCAGCGCGGCCGATGCGGTGCGCCAGATCGACAGCGCGGGCTGCTGGGTCGCGATCAAGCATCTGGAGGAGGACGAGACCTATCGGGCCTTGCTGCTGGACGTGATTGCCGAATTGGAAGGGGCGATTACCAGCAAGACCGGCAAGGTCTATCATCCGCAGGGTTTTGTCTTTGTGTCCTCGCCCAATGCGGTGACGCCCTATCACTTTGACCCGGAACACAATATCCTGATGCAGATCCGGGGCAACAAGGTGATGACCCAGTTCCCCGCCGCCGAGGAAGCCTATTCACCCGCCCGCGTGCATGAAATCTATCACACCGGCGGCGGGCGTGAATTGAAATGGAGCGATGACCTGCTGGCGGGCGGTCTTGAATTTCCGCTTTCGCCCGGACAGGGTTTGATGGTGCCGGTGATGGCGCCGCATTTCGTGAAAAACGGGCCGGAGGTGTCGGTCTCGCTCTCGATCACATGGCGCTCGGAATGGTCCTATGACGAGGCCGCCGCCCATGCCTTTAACGGCGTGCTGCGCGGCATGGGGTTGAACCCCAAGCGCCCCGGCCGCTGGCCAGAGCAGAACAAGGCCAAGGCGCTGGGGTGGCGGGCGATCAAGCGGCTTGGGCTGAAGTAAGCCCGCGCCCGCCCAGCGCCTCGCGGGCCAGCGGGGCCAGCACATAGAGCGCGCCGGCCAGCATCAGCACGCTGTCGAGCAGGCCATTGGAATAGGTTCCCGCCAAGGGCGACATCACCAGCACAGTGACAATCAGCAGCGGCATGCGTGTATCGCCCTGCTGCGGCGCCTCGCGTTCCATATCAACGACCAAAAGCGCCACCACCGCGACAAAGGCCACGATGTGGTAATAGGAATAGACCGGCACAAACATCGCGGGCAGAGCTGTCAGCAGAAACACCAGCGCCGGAACGCCGATCCTGCGGCTCCACGCCCCCCAAACCGCCAGTGACAGCGCCGCCGCCCCGCACAGTTCCAGCGCCTGGGCCACGCCATCGCTATAGCGTGGACGCACGTCCAACAGCATCAAAGCTGCCTTGGCCCACATGAAGATCGAGGCATTCCATTCATCGCCCATGTCCGAAACGATATAGCGATAATGATAGATCCGCAGGCCGCGCTGAACATTGTCCAGCGTATAGAGCGGATAGAGCGCATGGACGATGGGAAAGGCAATGGCGGCGATGGCCACGCTGATGGCGCCGGGAATGGCCATGCGCGAAAAGCGTGTCCAGAACGATCCGGCCCCCAGCAATTCGATCATCACCAGCAGCGCCGGTTCGGGCCGCAGATTGACCGAGAGCGCCAGCATCACCCAACCGGCCCAGCGATTGCGCCCCGAAATGGCCGTGGCCAGCCAGCCCAGCGTCAGCAGCCCCGAATAACCCCCCGCCAGATTACCGCGAGAGAGCATCCAGAGCACCGGATAGCAACCCAGCGCGGCAAAGGTGATAAACCATCCACATGCGCGTGACGCCCCGAAATGCGCCCGTGCCATGCGGGCCACACCCCAGCCGCCCAGCCCATAGGCGCCCCAGAACACGGCCATCGCCACCAGCGGATTGGTCGCCGCGATCAGATGGGCACAGGACAGATAGAGCAGGCTGGCAAAGGGCGGCAGGTGGAGGTTGGTGACCTCTGCCTCGGTTTCGGGCATCGCCATGTTATGGGCCGAAAGGTCATAGGGATTGTCCAGCAGATAGAGCCGGAAAATATGAGGCCAGTGGTCGAGATAGGCCTTGCTGGCCAGAGTTTCGGTGAAAACATGGCTATAGCTGAGCGCGACCTTGATGAAATCGGCATAGCGATCATTGGCCGGAAAGAACATTGAGGTCGTATCGCCGCTAAAGGCCGCCCACATATCGTCGAACAATCCGCGCAGGGCCAGAATCCCGACCATCACCATCAGCAATCGCCATGGGCGATAGAGCTTGTGGGCAAGGACCAGATTTTCGATCCGCTCGTAAATGGAGGATCGGGCGGGGCCATGCGGCATGATGTTTCTCCAAAGGAAAACCACTTTCGCGGTTTCACTATGGGGTAATACCTGCCCATTTCTGAAGAATTTCAGAAAAATTTCATACGCTGGGCGTGATTTTCTGTTCGCGCACCTCAATAACCCGTCCATCCAGCATGGAAACACGAATATCGGCCAGATCGGCAATACCCATGTCATGCGTCACGCAAACCACCGCGCGCCCCTGTTCATGGGCAAGGCGGCGGAACAGCTCGACCACGCGTGCGGAATTGACGCTGTCCAGATTGCCGGTGGGTTCATCGCCCAGAACAAGGCGCGGATTGTTGGCCAGAGCGCGGGCAATGGCGACGCGCTGTCTTTCCCCGCCCGACAGTTTCTCGGGCAATTTCCACCCCTTTTCCTCCAGCCCGACATCGGCCAGCAGGCTGCGCGCCCGCGCCTCTATTTCGCGCCCCGACAGGCGGCCCAACCGGCGCAGCGGCAGCATGACATTTTCCAGAGCCGTGAATTCGGGCAGCAGAAAGTGGAATTGAAACACAAAGCCGAAATGTTCGAGCCGGATCGCGGCGCGTTCATCCCCCGACATTTTCGCCAGATCGCGCCCGTCAAACAGCAATTGCCCGTCACTGGGCCGGTCGATCAGGCCCAGGAGATAGAGCAGTGAGGATTTGCCGCAGCCCGACGGCCCGACAATCGCGGTAAACCGCCCCGGCATCACCGCCAGATCCGCATCCGCCACCAGCACCGCGGGAGGATCGCCGGGCAATTCGCGCCGCAAATGCCGCGCCACCAGAACGGGTTCGCCCATCACACCGCCCCCCTCATCACACCGCACCGCGCAGAATATCGACCGGATCAACCCGCGACGCTTTGCGCGCCGGCAACCATGCCGCCAACACCCCCGCCGCCAAAGAGGCCGCCGCCGCAATCGCATATTGCCGCGCCGAACGGTCGAGCGGGATATGCTGGACCTCGCCGCCGATGGAGAAATCCAGACTGCCCAATATGTTCATCAATCCCCAGCCCAGCGCCCAGCCCAGCAGGATGCCGATCACCGCCAGCGCCATGCCCTCAATCACAAAGACCATTTGCAGATCGCCCTGCGAAAAACCCATCGAGCGCAGGATGGCAATGTCGCGGCGTTTGTCGGCCACGCTGTTCGACACGGCGGTATAAATGCCAAAGGAGGCCACCAGCAGGATGGCCGAGACCACCGTATACATGATCACATTGCGCGTCAGCAGCAGCGAGAGGAAATCCGCGCTGCGCTCCTGCCAGCTTTGCGCCTTGTAGCGATAGCGCGCCTCCAGATCCGCCGCGACCGCTTCGGCGGCATAGGGATCGGCCAGTTTCACCCCGATACGGTTGATGATGAAAGGCCGCCCCAACAGGCTCTGCGCCTCGCGCAGCAGCATATAGCCGTTTGACCCGCCCAACTGGCTGTTGCCCTTTTTGATCAGGCCGACGATGCGCAAGGACCGCGTTGTGCCATTGGCGGCGGTGGCGGGCACGATGTCGCCCATCCCGCGCCCCAGCCTTTGCGCCAGTTCCTCGCCAATGATCACGCCGCCCTGTATGCGTTCCAGATCCTCCAGATGGCCGCTGCGCAATTTGTCGGCGATGGAACTGACCTTGGATTCCACCCCCGGTTCGACGCCCACCACGGCCAGCGGTTCATCCCGCCCGCCCAGCCGCAACGTTACCGCGCCCGACAGGCTGGGCGATCCCACTGCGCCGGGGATGGCATTGACGCTGGAAAGGATCTTTTGCCAGTCCTTCAGGCCGCGCACCTCATTGCGGATACGATAACCGTGCAATTCGACCGCCCCGCCCGGATAGGCCGCGATGCCGGGTTGGGGCGGGGGGCTGCGCAATTCGTCAGAGATGATGATATGAGGCGCGACATCGATCAATTGGCGTACAAAGTCATTCTGGCTGCCCACCATCAGCGCGGATACGGCCAGGAAAAAGCCCACGCCCACCGCCACCCCGCTGGTGGCCACCAGCGTTTGCCGCCGCCGCACCAGCAAATGGCGCGAGGCAATGTGGAGGAGCAGACCCGCCCGCGCAAACATCACGGATTGGCCGGGCGCAGGCGCTGGCCCGCTTTCAGATCAGCGGGCGGGTTGAGGATGACCGTTTCCCCCACGCGCAGCCCTTGGGCGATTTCGACCGTGTCGGTGCCGCTGGCGCCCTTGGCGATGTGGCGCATGACGGCGCGGCCCTGCGCCACGGTCCACACATGCTTGCCGTCGCCCGACAGGGCGTTGGCTGGAATCAGCACCGCCCCTTTGCGCTCACGGGTGATGATATTGACCTCCAGCGTCAGGCCCATGGGCAAAGGCGTCGGATCATCGGGCAACAGGCGGACGCGAAAGGCGCGGGTGGTCGGGTCGCCGCCGGGCGTCACCTCGGCCACATGGGCGCGCACCGCCCGCCCCGGCAAAGCGTCAGAGGACATCAGCGCCTTTTGCCCCACCAGAACCCGCGTGATGTCGCGTTCATCGACCGTCGCGGTGATGCGGATGCGCGCCGGATCGCCCAATTGCATCAACACTTTGGTCGGCGTGGCCAGATCGCCGGGATAGACATCGCGCTTGGTCACGATGCCGTCCGAATTGGCCCGCACGACCAATTGGTCCAACCGCGCGCGGGCGGTCGCGCTGGCCGCGCGGGCGGCGTCGGCGGCGGTGGTGGCATTGTCGCGCGCCGCCGCCGTCACCCAACCGTCGCGGAACAGGGCAAGGTTGCGTTTCTCCACCACCTCGGCGCTGCGCTGTTGGGCACGGGCCTGTTCCAGCAGCCCTTGCTGTTCATCGGAGGAGAGCAGGATCAGCGCTTGGCCGCGTTTTACCGCATCGCCTTCCTCGACCAGAATGCGGGCGACCGGCGCGGTGATGCGCGATGACACCGAAACCGGTTGCTGCGCCTCGACATAGCCGGTGGCATAGACCTGTTCAGAGGCCGGGCCAGAGCGCGCCTGCGCCACCTGCACCGCCATGGGCCGATCGTGCCAATAGACATAACCGCCGGCCCCACCGGCCAGCACCAGAACCAAGCCTGCGACGTAACGCGCCTTTGCCACCCGTCTCGCCTCCTGTCAGGTCCGTTGCGGGGCCTTTGCCGCAACAGGGGTGCCTGCGTCTTTGCCAAGTGTCAATTTGCGCCGAAAGAAACGCGAAATCCCTTCGCCTCTTATCCTTAAGTCTTATAGCAACTGTGCCTACGGCGCTTGGCCATAACGCCAAGTGGGGTTAAGGTAGCATATCCGAGACGTCGGCTACAGGCGCCCGGTGGGTTGGAGAGGATAATGGCGCAAATGGCGCGTTCGGCTTTGGCTGTGGTCTCATCTCATGCAAGCGATCCGGTGGCCGCCGTGGACGAAGTCGTGCGCGAAATCGGCGCACAGGCATTGGCGGGGGGGCTGCTCTTTTGCTCGCACCGTTATGACCGCGATGACCTGGCCAAAGAGTTAACCCGCAGATTAGGGAAATTCCCCTTAATCGGCTGCACCAGCGCGGGCGAATTGACCCAGCGCGGCTATGACGAGGACAGTCTGGTCTTTATCGGTTTCCCTGCCGATGGCTTTGCGATGAGCGTGCTGCATTTCGACGATCTGGATGATTTCGATGTGGCCGAAGGGCGGCGCGCGGTGCGTGAATTGGCGGCGCAGGCGGCGGCTTCGGCGCGGCGGCTGGGCGAACAATTGCACCATGCCGCGATCTTTCTTGTCGATGGCCTGTCCCACCGCGAGGAATTGGTGACCATGACCGTTCAGGACGCGCTGGGCGATACGGTGATGGTGGGCGGATCATCGGGCGATGGCATGGTCTTTCGCGAAACGGGCGTTCTGGTCGATGGACGTTTCGTCAAGGATGCCGCCGTGGTGGCCATGTTGTCCAGCACGCGCCCGCTCCACGCCTTTTGCTCGCACCACTATCGCCCGCGTGAGGAACGGATGGTCGTTACCTCCGCCGATGCGCAGGCGCGAATCGTCTATGAAATCAACGCAAGGCCCGCAGCGCAGGAATATGCGCGTATCGCAGGGCTGGTCGGGGGCGATATTGACGCCGCCTTTTTTGCCGCCAACCCGCCGATGGTGCGCGCGGGCGGAGAATATCACATCCGGGCGGTCCAAAGTGCTAATGCAGACGGTAGCCTGACGTTCTATTGCGCGATCGACAATGGCATCGTGTTGCGCGTGGGCGAAAGGGTGGATCGGTTGGCACATCTGGAACGTTTGTTTACCGAGGTGGAAACCCGTGTGGGCGCCATCGACCATGTGATCGGTTTCGATTGCGTTCTTAACCGCGTGGACGCCGACAATCGCCAGATCACGCGCGAAGTGTCCCAGCTTTATGCCGCGCGCCATGTCGTCGGTTTCAACACCTATGGCGAACAATTCCGCGCCGCGCATAACAATCAGACGCTGAGCGGTCTGGCGATCGGTGCGTAACTTGGCAGAGGCGGATCGACCCACGCAGGCCGACATTGAGGCGCTATCCGAGCGCGTGAAGCAATTGGAAAAGATCAACGAGGCGTTGATCGACCGGGTGGAACGGTCCAGCGATGTTCAGGGCGGCGCGTTCTCGATGTTCGAGGCGGC
The DNA here is from genome assembly GCF_056279125.1 of Novosphingobium sp. Sphag1I. Lineage (NCBI taxonomy): Bacteria > Pseudomonadati > Pseudomonadota > Alphaproteobacteria > Sphingomonadales > Sphingomonadaceae > Novosphingobium > Novosphingobium sp. Sphag1I. The sequence goes on from NZ_JBWBQS010000001.1 coordinate 216,136, forward strand.
CATTGCGCTGGAATCCATGGTGCGCGACCGGACGGCGGCGCTGGAAAATGCGCTCTCCAGTTTGAACGAGGCCAATGCCGATATGGCCGCCGCCCATCGCGATGCCGATGCGGCGCGGGTGCGTTTGCGCGATGCGATTGAATCCCTGCCCGATGGATTTGCGTTGTTTGACGCCGATGACCGGCTGCTGCTGCATAATGAAGCCTATCTGGAATTCTGGCCGGCGTTGCGGGGGCGGGATCTGTCCTCGCGGACGTTTGGCGAAATTGCGGAAATGGCGGCGCAGAGCGGGTTGCCGATCGGTTCACTGGGGTCGCAGGAGCGGTGGCTGGCCGATCGTCTGTCGCAACATGCCAAGGCCGATCGCGTGCATATTCAGGCGCTGGCCGATGGGCGCTGGGTCCAGATCAATGAATTGAAGACGTCCGAGGGTGGTCGCCTTGGCATCTATACCGATGTGACCGAGGTGAAGGCCGAGGATGCGCGCGAACGCGCCCGCGAACTGGCCGAACGCAACCTTGCGCTGCAAACCACGCTGGATACCCTGTCCGAGGGGGTTTGCCACTATGGCCTCGACCGGCGCTTGCTGGTGCGTAATCAGGGCATGGTCCGCCTGCTGGGTTTGGACGCGCGGGGCAGCAAGCGGTTGGAAAGCCATGATGGTCTGTTGTCTTATTGCCGCGATCGGTTGGGGATGGATCAGACATCCGTGCTGGAATGGCGCGAAACGGGCGAGCAGATGGAGGGGCCATGCGTTTTGGGCGGGCGGCATTTCATCATCCGTTCGACCCCGTTGGCGCCCGGCGGCATGGCGTTCAGCTTCGACGACATTACCGAGCGGGTTCAGGACCGCGACGCGTTGCGCGAGGCGGCCGAAATGCTGGAGCGGCGCGTGGCGGAACGCACCACTGCGCTTCAGGCCGAAATTGCCGAAAGGCGCGAGGTCGAGGCTTTGCTGCGCGCAGCCAAGACCGCGGCCGAACATGCCAATCGTGACAAGACGCGCTTTTTGGCCGCGGCCAGCCACGACCTGCTGCAACCGTTGAACGCGGCGCGCCTGTTTGTTTCGGCGCTGGCCGAGCGCCGCCTCGCCGCGCCCAGTCGGGCGTTGGTGCGGCAAACCGGCGTGGCGCTCGATTCGGTCGAGGATCTGCTCGAAGCCTTGTTCGAGATTTCGCGGCTGGACGCCGGGGCGATTACGCCGGTTTGGAGCGCGATTGAACTGGAACAGATGCTGGCCGCGCTGCGCATCGAATTTGCCGCCGTGGCGCGGGCCGAAGGGCTCTCGCTCGATATTCCGGTCACCGATGTCTGGGTGCGTTCGGACATTCGCCTGCTGCGTCGGATCCTGCAAAATTTCCTGTCCAACGCGATCCGTTATACCGCACAGGGTCAGGTGAGCATCATCGTCACCATCGAAAATGGCGCCGCGCGGATCACTGTGCGCGACACCGGGCCGGGCATTGCCCATGAAGATCAGGAAGCGATCTTCGAGGAATTCCGCCGTCTGGAATCGACCCAGCGCATTCCCGGCAAGGGTTTGGGCCTGGCCATTGTCCGCCGCGCCAGCACGATGTTGGGCCACCGGCTGGATGTCGAATCGACGCCGGGTCAGGGCAGCGCCTTTTCCGTGCTTGTGCCGCTGGCCGAAGCGCGCAGCGAAAAGGGCGGCGATACTTCACGCCCCGCCATGCGTGGCACCACGGGTACGCAAAGCCTGTTGGTCATCGACAATGATCCGGCCATTCTGGCGGGCATGGCGGCTTTGCTGCGCAATTGGGGGCACAAGGTCGCCACCGCCACCGGCCCCCATGATAAAGAGGCCGGCGAGGCGATTGCCGCGGGCATCGACATGATCATTGCCGATTATCATCTGGACGGTGATCTGCGCGGTGATGATGCGATTGCCATGATCCGCAAGGCCGCAGGCCAGGATATTCCCGCGCTGGTCATCACCGCCGACCGCAGCGATGAGGTCAAGGCATCGCTGGCGCAGGCGCGGGTGCCGATGTTGAACAAGCCGGTAAAGCCTGCGCAGTTGCGCGCCCTGATGCGCAATATGTTGGGGAATGGCGCGTAAAGGGCTGGGCCATTGCGGCCCAGCAGCATCGCCAAATCAGCCGGGGAAATTGACCCGATTGGCCATGATCACCGCCTGCGTGCGGCTGAACACGTTCAGCTTTTGCAGGATCGCCGAGACATGCGCCTTTACCGTCGTCATCGATACGTCAAGTTCATAGGCGATCTGTTTGTTCAAACGGCCCGATACCAAGAGGCCCAGCACGACCTTTTGCTGCGGCGTCAGGGTTGCGATCCGCTGGCGAATGGCGGCTTCCTCGCCGCTGCTGGCTTCTTCGACAAAATCGAAATCGGGGACATAGATTTCACCGGCCAGAACCTGACGCAGCGCTTCGACAATCTGGTCACGCTTCAGGCTCTTGGGTATGAAACCGGCGGCCCCCGCCGAGAGCGCTTCGCGCACGGCCGAACCGTCCAGCGTGCCCGACACCATCACCACCGGCACGGCGGGATGTTCTTCCCGCAACCCCTGCAGCGCGGAAAACCGTTTCGCGTCGGGAATGTTGAGATCCAGCAGCACCAGATCAACCTCGGCATTCTGGGCCAAAGCCTCGCGCGCCTCGGCGTAATTGCCCGCCTCCAGAATGTTGCACTGGGCAAAGCATCCTTGCAGGAGGGTCCGCATGCCATCGCGCACCAGCGCGTGGTCATCAACGATCAGGATGCTGTCGGGTGTTGCCATGGCAATCAGCATATCTCTCTGGTGGTACATGGGCGTCAATTCCAAAGATGAGCGGCGCGGAAAATTATCCCCGCGCCGCACGTCTCCTCAGTCCTTGGGGAGCTTGAACACCCAGAGCGAACCGCCCTGGCTGATTTCCTTGAAGGTCTTGGCGACCTCGCCGCCCCACAGCGGCACCGCGCCGCCCCAGCCCGACATCACGGCCACATATTGTTCGCCATCCTGTTCCCAGGTGATGGGCGAACCGACCACGCCCGAACCGGTGTTGAACTTCCACAGTTCCTCACCCGTCTTGGCGTTAAAGGCCTTAAGATAGCCTTCGGGCGTGCCGGTGAACACCAGATTGCCCGCCGTGGTCAGAACGCCGCCCCACAGCGGGGCCTTGTTCTTGTATTCCCACACGATCTTGCCGGTGGCCGGGTCCATCGCGCGCAACGCGCCGATGTGGTCTTCGGCAATCGGCTTGATGGTGAAACCGGCGCCCAGATAGGCCGAGCCCTTCTTATAGGCGATGGGTTCGTTCCAGATGTCCATGCCCCAGTCGTTGGACGGCACATAGAACAGGCCGGTGTCCTTCGAATAGGCCATCGGCATCCAGTTCTTGCCGCCAAGGAAGGACGGCGAGGAGAACACGACCTTGCCCTTTTCGGTGCCGCTGGGGGCGCCGGGGCGGCCATCGGCGGTGTAGTTCGGGCGGCCGGTCTTCAGGTTGATGCCATCGGCCCAGGTGGTCTGCATCACGAACTTGTGCGCGCCCAGCAATTTGCCATTGGTGCGGTCAAGGACGTAGAAATAGCCGTTGCGGTCGGCCTTGGCGCCCAGCTTCATCGGCTTGCCGTTGATGGTGGCGTCAAACGGGATGAATTCGTTCACACCGTCAAAGTCCCAACCGTCATGCGGCGTGGTCTGATAATGCCACTTGATCACGCCCGTATCGGGATCGATCGCCAGCGTCGAGGACGTGTAGAGGTTGTCGCCGGGGCGCAGGTGGCTGTTCCACGGGCCGGGGTTGCCGGTGCCAAAGAACAACAGGTTGGTTTCCGGGTCATATGTGCCGCCCAGCCAGGTCGCGCCGCCGCCGGTCTTGTACATGTCACCCTGCCACGTGGCGTTCAGCTTGCCGGTCATGCCATTGGGCTGACCCTTGAGCGTACCGATGTGGCCTTCGATGGTCGGACGGCTCCAGATCAGCTCGCCGGTGTCGACATTGCGGGCCTGCACTTCGCCGATGATGCCGAATTCACCGCCCGAATTGCCGGTGATCACCATGTCCTTGACGATCAGCGGCGCGGCGGTTGCCGAATAGCCGGCCTGATAATCCGAGGTGGTCTTGTTCCACAGCACCTTGCCGGTGTGGCGGTTCAGCGCGATGAGGTGAGCATCGAGCGTGGCGAAGATGATCTTGTCGCCATGGATCGCCGCGCCGCGGTTGACCACGTCACAGCAAGGCATGATGCCGTCGGGCAGGCGGGCGGTATATTCCCACTTCTTTTCACCCGTGCGCGCGTCAAAGGCGAAAACGCGCGAATAGGAACCCGTCACATAGATCGTGCCGTCATAGACCAGCGGCTGCGATTCCTGACCGCGCTGCTTTTCACCGCCCAGCGAGGCAGCGAAGGCAGGCACCAGCTTTTTCACATTGCTGGCGTTGAGTTGAGCGAGCGAGCTGAAGCGCTGGCCCTGCGGCCCAAGGCCATTGGTCAGAACGTCGCCGGGCGTGGCCGCGTCATTCAACAGATCCTGGCTGGTGGGGCCTGCGGCCATCAGCGGCCCGCTGGCAATAAGGCCGGCGGCCATCCCCAATGCCGCAAAGGATGCGACATAGCGCGAAATTCTGCCCTTCATCTCGACTCTCCTGTTGTCGTTCGCAATTGTTTTTGAACTGGTCGGTTGCGGGTCTTTGTGCGGCGCGCCCTCGCGCGCTTCTCCCCCGTGATGTTCAGCCTATCTGGCCTATGGCGTGCAGCAATTGGACCTTAGGCCAAGCTCAGAAAACGGTGAAAATCCATCTTATGTATCAGGCCGAAATGGCCGGACGCCATTCGACGCCATAGGCGGCAAAAATCGCCTTCAACTGGCCGTCATTGCTCATTTTCCCGATCATGCCTTCAAGGACATCGCCCAATGATCGGCTGTTTTCCTTGACCGCCATGCCAATGTCCCATCCTGGCGACTGGATGCCTTCCAACGCGCGTTTGCGGGCCTTGATGGCGGGGTTCTTCATGTCAAAGATCCCGGCCTCGACCTCGGCCTTGGTGGCGACGGCGACATCGGATTGCCCGGTGCCCAGCGCGAGCACGGCATCATGGCCGGTGTTGAAATGGGTGACGCTGGATCGCAACGTCCCGCCAAAGCTGGAAAGCAGATATATGTCGGGAATGGTGGCAACGGCGGCCGACAGGCGGCGTCCGCGATATTCCGGGGCGGGCACGTCGCAATCATGCTGTTCCGGCCCACAGGCGGCGGCAAAGCTTTCGCGGTAATAGGGGGCCAGAATCGCGCATTGGTCATTTTCGACCATCAATTGCCGGTCAAAGGGCACATGCATCATCACATCGGCCGGTTTGAAACCCAAAAGCCCCCCGCGCCATACCGCATTGCGCAGGTCGGTTGCCATATCATCGCCCGCGGTAAATTCCTGAATGTCCAGCTTTACCCCAAGCTTTTGCGCCAGCGTGCCCGCCAGATCGACGTCGATCCCGCGCAGATTGCTGCTGTTGTCGGGTTCGGACCACGACCACGGGCGGTTGTGACGATAGACCGCCACGCGCAGCACACCCAATTCGCGCACCTTGGCCAAAGGCGCGGCGGACAGCGGAAGGGGCGCCATCAGCGAAGCCATCCCCCCGGCCAGAAACGCCCTGCGTCCGATGGTGGTGGATGGATTGCCCATGTGTCGCCCCTCGCAATGTTATCGTTTTATTTTATAATAGAAAAATCAGTCGTCCGTGTGGCGCGTTTCCAACCAGCTGCGGATCGCCCAACCGGCCTTCTGGCCCAAGGCGTCGCCGAAGGGCGGCATGTACACCTTGCCGTCGCGGCTCGAACCGTGCTGGAAACGCTGAACGAACCATTCGTCGCCGCTGTCGCCCAGTTCAAGATAGCGCAGATCCGGCGCGATGCCGCCCGAAATCGCATCCAGACCATGGCAACGGGCGCAATTTTGACCAAAGGCCGACTTGCCGATTTCGGCGGCCTTGGCATTGCCGCGATAGGGGTTATGCGTCAGCCACTTGTCACCGATATCGGGCAGCGCGCTGGTGTCCACGGGCTGGGGCGTGACGTCGCCATGCGCGGCAAGGCGCGTACCGACGCTGGTAACGGCCAGCAACGTGGCGGCGGCAAGCATCGTCTGGGCGCGCGATATTTTGGCGCGTGACAGGCGCGTGAAAATTCCCGGCATGGTAGAGCTTCCTCTCATCTTTCTCACCACGAGGCGGCGCCGCTTTATCGGGCCCGCGTCTTTTGTCTCGATGGCGGACAGCTTATGATCCCCTTGCTCAGGTCTGTATTGGACCTTGGTGCTATTCATGGGCTGATAAGGGGGGATATGCTGCCATCATGACAAAGCGAACTGCGCAGAAATACGCGATTCCCGCCCTGCTTATTGCCATTTTGGGTAATACGCTGATCCCCTCCGCGATGGCGGAAACGGCTTACGTCTCGAACGAGCGTGGCAATTCGGTCAGCGTGATCGATCTGGTCGCGGCCAAGGTGGTGGCGACGTGGAAAGTGGGCCAGCGCCCGCGTGGCATTGCGCTGACCCGTGATGGCGCCCATTTGCTGGTGGCGACGGGGCTGGATAATTCGGTTGAGCTGCATGACCGGGTCAGCGGGGCGCTCATCACCCATCTGCCTTCGGGTCAGGATCCGGAGCAATTCTATCCTTCGCGCGATGGAAAATTGTTGTTTGTCAGTAATGAAGACGATGCCGCCATGACCGCCATCGATCTGTCCACGCGCCGCGTGGCATGGCAGGTGCCGGTGGGCAAAGAGCCAGAGGGCATCACCCAAAGCCCCGACGGCAAGGTGATCGTGGTGACCAGCGAGGATGGCCAATTGATCTCGTGGATCGATGCGGCCAGCCATCAATCCCTGGGCGATACAGAGACCGAGGCGCGCCCGCGCCATGTCGAATTTACCGCCGATGGGCGCGAATTGTGGATCGCGGCGGAAATGGGCGGCGTGGTCCAGATCGCCGATCCCGCCACGCGACAGATCACGGCCAAGATCGCCTTTGCCCCGCCTGGCGTGCAACCGATTCGCGTCATGCCCTGCGGCATCCGCTTTACGCCCGATGGCAAAAAGGCGGTGGTGGCATTGGGGCGGGCCAATCATATTGCCATCGTCGATGTGGCCGCGCGCCGGGTCGAATCCTATGTCAAAGTGGGTCAGCGTCCGTGGCATCTGGCCATTACGCCCGATGGCGGGCGGGCGATTGTGGCCAATGGCCTGTCCGATGATGTCAGCATCGTCGATCTGTCGACCAAGGCGGTTGTTGCCACGATTCCGGCGGGCGCCGGGGCATGGGGCGTGGCCATCGCGCCCTGAATCGATGCTTGTCTGATACCTTGGGATAAGTACGTTCTCCCAAGGTATCACGGTCCAAAGTCCAATTTAAAACGGGGGCTTTCGCACCTCATTCTCCCGTCACCACAGCAGATAAAAGTGGATCGACAAGGGAGAGTATCATGCTCTGGAAAGTTTTGCTCGGCACCGCGAGTGCCGTGGCCATGATGGGCGTTTCGACCACGGCCTATGCCGGTAATTCGCAGGCGCTGCTCAAGCGTTTGCATGACAAGGGCATCCTCTCGGACGCAGAATATGCCGAATTGATGAAGGATGAGGCCGAAGCGCCTGCGCCCGTGGCGGCACCCGTGGTGGCAGGGGACACCACCAAATTCGTGCGCGCCACCGACAGCGGCATCGGCCTTCAGGTCGGCCCGGCCACGATCAAGTTTTCCGGCTCGATCAATGGTTTCTATGTCTATGACAATGCGGCTAAGCCCGGCGCCAACACCGCCGTCACCGGCGGCATCGCCAGCGTGGGCGGCAACACCAGCGCGGTGCGCAACGGCCTGCTTCCCGGCTTCCTGAAGGTGGACGCCACCACGACCCAGAACGGATGGGATGTGGGCGCGCACTTCGGCATGTATCCGGGCATCAACAGCGCAGCATGGGGCGCGCTGGGCGCCAACAATGGTGGTCAGCCGACCGCTCTGGCCACGGCAGGCATCGACTTTCGCGAAACCTATCTGACCATCGGCCGCAAGGGTTTTGGTGAATTGAAGATCGGCCGCGCCATCGGCCTGTTCGGTTCCGAGGCGATTCTCAATGATATCACCCTGCTGGCTTCCGGCCCGACGGGCGGCAATGCGGCCCCGGCCAACACCACGCTGGGCCGCATCGGCACCGGCTATATCTATACCGATTTCCAGCCGCAGATGACCTATACCACCCCCAATGTCAGCGGGTTCCAGGCATCGGTGGGCGTGTTCCAGCCGCTCAACTCGCTGACCAGCGCGGCACAGAACAATTCCAGCCCGCAATTCCAGGGCAAGGTGACCTATGACGCCACGTTTGATGCGGTGAAACTGCATCTGTGGGCTTCGGGCATCACGCAGGAGCATAAGTTCGTCGCAGGCGGCAGCTATACCGGCCAAGGTCTGGATGTCGGCACCCGCGCCACGGTGGGTCCGGTCACGCTGGTTGGCACCTATTACACGGCCAAGGGGCTGGGTACGACGGTGCTGAACCTGTTTGACACCGACGCCAGCGGCAAGGCACGCAGCAGCGAGGGCTATTATGTGCAGGCCGCCGTCACGCAGGGCAAGTGGACTTTGGCGGGCAGCTATGGCGCCAGCTATCTCAACCATACCGGCGCGGCGGACCGCGGCGCCAACCCGACGCTGGTACGCGTGAACAGCAGCGCGGTGGGGCAACTGCGCTATGGTCTGAACAGCTGGGTGACGTTGATCGGCGAATATATCAACTCGAACGCCAAGGCGCATAATGGCAATTCGGCCACCAGCGACGCGGTGGCGTTGGGCGGCATTCTGTTCTTCTGAAGAGGGTTCCACTCCACAGAAGAAGGGCGCGCGGGGGAAGGCTCGCGCGCCCTTTTTTGTGCGCAGCATAAGTGTGGCGCGCATAGAAAAGGGGGCGAGAAGCCTTATGCTTTCCGCCCCCTTCTTGCGACCCTTGCGGGATGCTTATTTCAGCGTCTTGATCCAGGCGATCAACTCGGCGCGCTTGGCCGCATCCTTGATGCCGGGAAAGGCCATGGCGGTGCCGGGCACCATCTGCATGGGGCCGGCGATCCACTTGTCCAGATTGGCGTCATCCCACTTCAGGTTCGCCTTTTTCAGCGCCTCGGTATAATTGTGCTTACCCGTGGCGGCCTTCTTGCCATAGACGCCCCAAAGGCTGGGGCCGACCTTGTCCGCGCCGCCCTTTTCGGCATTGTGGCACACCGCGCAGCGCGAAGTGAAAGTGGCGGGCACAGGCGCGGGTGCGGCCGAAGCGGCGGTCGAAAACAGGGCAATGCCGCCCAACACGGCGGTCATCGAAATTGACTTCATGATGGCATCCTCGTTCTTCGGGGGTTTGCCATTTTATGCCAGAAGCCGGGGCCCAAGGTGTATTGCACTTTGGGCCGGATCGCGGGTTACCGCTGGGCGGCGAACCATGGGATCATGCGCTCAATTGCTTCCTTGACCAAGGGCGTGGACACGGCAAAGCTGAAGCGCATGAAGCGGTGTCCATCGACCGGATCGAAATCGACGCCGGGTGCGCAGGCCACCCCGGTTTCCTGCAAAAGACGGGTGCAGAATTCCATCGAGTCATTGGTCAGATGGCCAATATCCGCCCAGATGTAAAAGGCCCCATCGGGCGGCGCAATTCGCGCCAGACCCAACGCGGGCAGCGCCGCCAGCATCGCCTCGCGATTGGCGGCATAGGTGGCGATATGGGCTTCCAGCTCCTCGCCGCAATCAAAGGCGATCAGGCCCGCATGCTGCGCCAAAACCGGGGGCGTGAGCATCAGATTGCTCATTCGCGCATAGGCGGCGTCCACCAGATCATCAGGCGCCACCAGCCAGCCCAGACGCCAGCCCGGCATCGAGAAATATTTGGAGAAGCTGTTGACGATCAGCGCGTCCGGCGCATGAACCAGCGCCGAGACGCAAGGCCCGGTAAAGGACAGGCCGTGATAGATCTCGTCCGAGATGATGCGTATGCCGCGCCCCGCACAGACCGCCGCGATGGCGGCCAGTTCTTGCGGATCGATGATCGTGCCGGTGGGGTTGGCGGGGCTGGCGACGATGACGCCGTCGGGGGCGGGGTGGATGGCCTCAAGCGCGGCCGCCGTGATCTGGTATCGTTCCGCCGCGCCGCAGGGGATTTCGACCGGTTCCATATGCAGCGCGCGCAATGTATTGCGATAGGCGACATAGCCGGGCCGGGCGCAGACGATCCGCGCGCCCGGCGCAAAGGCGCTGGACAATGCCAGCAGCAGCGCAGGCGACGCGCCGCAGGTCAGGATGACCTGTTCGGGCCGGATGGTGACGCCCTGTGTTTCGGCGTAATGCTGCGCAATGCGTTCTTTCAGCGGCGCGCTTTCCCAGTAACCCTGCGCCTCGGTGTCCAGCACATGATGCGCCTTGGCCAGCGCGGCGGCGGGCGCGCTGGTTGATGGCTGGCCATATTCCATATGGATCACGCTGCGGCCCTCTGCCGCAAGCTTGTGGGCGAGTTGGCCGATGGCCATGGCGCGGAACGGTTCGATAGGGGCGGTCATACACCGCCCCTAGCAGGGTAACGCAGGCTTGATAATTCAGATTTTGGTATCCTGTTGGCGCGGCATGACAAACAGCGCCAAGGCCGCGACCAGCGAACCCACCGACATCACAATCGCCACCATCGGCAGCCCAAGTTTCGCATCGAACAGATAGCCCGCAATGATCGGCCCTGCCGCCGCGCCCAAACGGCCCACGCCGATGACAAAGCCGGTGCCCGTGCCGCGCAGGCTGGTGGGGAAACTTTGCGCGATCAGGGCGTAAAAGCCGACGATCACGCTGTTGGTGCAAAAGGCCGCCATGGCCGCGGCCAGCGACAGGCGGTTGAGATCGGCCGGTGATTGGCCAAACAGCGCCACCAGCACCACCGATGCCAGCATCATAACGATCAGCGCCGGACGCAGCGGCAATTTCAGCGCCGAGAAGGAAAACAGGATCGCCCCGATCAACCCGCCCACATTTGCCCACACCAGCACGCCGCCCGCCGCCGATGCCGGGAAACCCATGTCGCCGACAATCTTGGGCACCCATTTCACGATGAAATAGAAGGTCAGGATATGCGCGAAATAGGCCATCAGCAGCAACAGGCTGACGGCGCGCAATTTGGGGCCGAACAGGTCCAGGATGCGGGCCTGCGGCTTGTCGTGGTCCTCAACCGGCAGGGCATCGACCGTGCCATGCCCAAAGGCGCGCAATGAACGGTTGACCTTGTCCAGCGCGTCGGCGCGGCCACGGTGCATGATGGCCGACACCGGCTCGGGCATCAGCAAAGGCACCAGAGGCAGCAGGATCAGCGCCAGACCCGCGCCCAGATAGAACACATCGCGCCAGCCTCCGGTTTTCAGCATCATGCTGGCAATCGTGCCGCCCACGACCGCGCCCAAGGGATAGCCCGCCGCCATCAGCGCGACCGCCGCGCTGCGCCAGCGGTCATTGGCATATTCGGCCGCCACCGCATTGGTGGCCGCCAACATCCCGCCAATGCCCAGACCCGTAAACAGGCGGATCGCGGCCAGCGAGGGCACGTCCCACGACATGGGCGCGGCGATCATGCCCGCGGCCATGATGACAAGGCAGATGACCATGGTGGGAATGCGCCCCAGCCGGTCGGTCAACCGGCCCAGCAGGATCGAGCCGGCCGCCATGCCGAAGATTTCCATCGACAGGACATAGCCCAGCACCTTGCGTTCAACATGCCATTCCGCCGCAATGCCGGGCGAGGCAAAGCTGATCGAAAGCACGTCAAAACCGTCGAGCGCATTAAGCAGGGCGCACAGAACAATACCCACGATCTGACGCCAGCCCATCGGGCTGTCGGCCAGCAGGCGCCGGGGATCGATGGGGTTTACGGGCACAGAAGCCAAAATCTTTCTCCATCCTCTCGATGCCGCCGATTGTTGACGCGGCTTGGGTTTGTTGATGCCCGTTGTTGCGTGCGCCTGCAAGGGAATCGTGGCGCTTATTGGTTATGCTTCATAGCAATATGACAGGCTCATCCCGCGCGCAAGTCGCAATCAGGCACCATCTTGCCCTTGGGCGCTGTAATCTTTAGGCAGTTAGGCATGCTAGACCGTCTCAAATCCGCCTTCGACCCCTATATTCTTGCGCTGCTCTCGACGGTGGCTCTGGCCTCGGTGCTGCCTGCGCGTGGGATAGGGGCCACGGTGCTGGACCACGCGGCGGATGCGGCGATCGTGTTGCTGTTCTTTCTGCACGGCGCGAAATTGTCGAGAGAGGCGATTGTTGCAGGCGCGGGCCATTGGCGGCTGCATCTGGCCACGATGGGCACGACCTTTGCGTTGTTTCCGGTGTTGGGGCTGGGGCTGGCGGCGATTCCGGGGCTGCCCGCGCTGGTGGCTTCGGGGATGCTGTTCCTGACGCTGCTGCCTTCGACGGTGCAAAGTTCGATCGCCTTTACCTCGATTGCGCGGGGCAATGTGGCCGCGGCGGTCTGTTCGGCGTCCTTCTCCAATCTGGCGGGCATCTTCATCACGCCGCTGTTGGCCAGCCTGTTGATGGGCGGCAGCGGGGCCAGCATGTCGCTCGAATCGATTGAAAAGATCGTGCTGCAACTGCTGCTGCCCTTTGCGCTGGGCCATGGGTTGCGTCCTGTGATCGGAAAATTTGTGAGCAAGCACAAGGCGATGATCGGCTATGTCGATCGCGGCTCGATCCTGCTGGTGGTCTACACCGCCTTTTCCGCCGCCGTGGTCGAGGGGTTGTGGAGCCATCTGCCGCTGTGGGAACTGGGGTTGATTGCGGGCCTCAGCATTGTGTTGCTGGCGGTGGTGCTGGCCGCGACGTGGGGTCTTGGCGCGGCGTTGGGTTTTGATCGGGCCGACCGGATCGTGCTGCTCTTTTGCGGATCAAAGAAGTCACTGGCCAGCGGGGTGCCGATTGCGGGCGTGCTGTTCCCGGCGGCGCAGGTGGGCGTGGTCATCCTGCCGCTGATGCTGTTTCACCAGATCCAGTTGATGGCCTGCGCCGTGATTGCGCGGGGGCTGGCGCAAAGCGAGGAATAAGCCCCCCACGTTGCCGCAGGGGGCCTTGCGTCCTTACGCCTCAGCAGGCTGCTTGGCGCAGCGGGCGCTTTGTTCGGCGAAAACCGGATTGTCCAGAAGGAAGAAGATCTCCTTGGCGCGGGCCTCGTTGATTTCTTCGTCCGGCACGCTGGCCATGATCGCGTCAAAGCGGCGCTGCATGCCCGGCCCGAATTCCGGGTGGGTCAGGATATAGAGATCGTTGCGACGAATGCCCGCCAACACGCGCTCGCCCACTTCATCCTGGCTCATCCAAAGCGGCGAGACGGGGCGGGCTTCCAGCTCTTCCTCGCGCTTCAAATATCCGGTGTCCTGCTTCTTGTCCTCGGGGCGGAGTTCGCCCGAATGGGCGATGTTCGATTGCACCGGGCCGGGACAGAAGGCCGAAATGCCGATGTTGATGGCCGCCAACTCGCCGCGTGCCGCCTCGGTGATGCCGATGATCGCCGCCTTGGCCGCCGAGTAGATCGCCGAATAGGAGATCGGGATCAGCCCGCTTTGCGATGATGTGGTGACGACCTGACCGCCCTCGCCATGCGCCTTGATACGCGGCAGGATGGTGACGAGACCATTGATGACCCCGCCAAGGTTTACCCCCATGCCCCAGTCCCAATCGTCATAGCGCGCATCCATGATCGGCCCCATCACGCCGATCCCGGCATTGCCGACAAGGATGTGGATCTTGCCAAAGCGGCCTTCCGCCTTGTCGGCGGCGGCGGCATAGGCGGCGCGGTCGGTGACGTCCAACTGGACCGTTTCCACCTGATCGTCGGCACCCAGCGAAGCCTTGGCCTCGGCCAACGCACTTTCACGGATATCGGCGATCACCACATTGGCGCCTGCGTTCACCAGCGCGCGTGCAATGCCAAGGCCGATGCCATTGGCGCCGCCGGTGATGAACGCCGTTTTGCCGCGCACATCGGCCATCGGCGTTGCATTCGGGGCGGATGCGGGGGGAGTGTAAGCCATGATCCTCTCCTTCAATTTCGTGTGATTTAGTTCTTCAGACCCAGCATCTTGCGCGCCTCGCCCGGCGTGGCCAGATCCGCGCCCAGATGGTCGATCAATTCGACCGCCCAGTTGACCATATCGGCATTGCCTGCCGCCTGCTTGCCGCGCCGCAGATAGGTGCTGTCCTCGAACCCGGTGCGCACATGGCCGCCCAGCAGCACCGATTGCGCCGCCATGGGGAAGGAATGGCGCTGGATGCCGAAACCGGTGAAGGTGGCGCCGCGCGGCAATTGGTTCTTGGAATATTGCATTGCCTCGGGCGTGGCGGGCAGACCATATTTGGTGCCCAGCACAAAGGTGTAGGGCGCATTCGCGGGCAGGGCGCCCTCGGCAATCAGATCCTCGGCATAGACGAAATCGCCCGCTTCAAAGCACTCGATTTCCGGCAACACGCCCGCGTCCTGAATCATATGACCCAGGCGCGTGACCATCGGTTTCAGGTTGATCGCCGCCCCGCCCCACAGGTTCATCGTGCAAATGTCGAGCGTGCACATGTCGGGCTTCAGGTCGAGGATATGCTCAAGCCGCTTTTCCGCCGTGAACATCAACGTGCCGGGGCCGGGCAGGCTGGGGTCTTCCTCGCTCTGCATCCATGTGCAGCCCGGACCCGTGGTGACGTTCAGGATCACCTCGGTGTTCTTCGCCCGGATCAGGCCAACCACCTCGCGGTAATCCTCCAGCTCGGTGCTGGGATGGCCAGTTTCACGGTCGCGCACGTGCAGGTGGATGATCGAGGCCCCCGCAGCGGCCGCATCCAATGCCTCCTGCGCCACATGTTCGGGGCGGAACGGGAAATTGGGATGCTTGGGCAACGGCCATGGCGACCCGGTAACGGCGCAAGTGATAAAGACCTTGTCGGCCATTCTATGTCCTCTCCATTGGGGAATTCACGCAAAATGTTCTGATTCATGACGTATGCCCGTCTGACAGGTGTTGAACAGGCCTGTGTCTGTGCCATTATTAGGAGTAACAGGCAGACAGCACTTTCCTGCCTCGCCATATGGTGTAAGGGGCGGATGAAAACAAAATGGGCAAGAGGCATAAATCATGGCGCAAAGAGAGGAACTTACCCGCTTTCTAAAGGCCGCGCGGGCGCGATTGGCGCCAACGGACGTGGGCCTGCCCGCGGGTGAGCGCCGCCGCACACGGGGCCTGCGCCGCGAGGAAGTCGCCACGTTGGCGGGGATGAGCGTCACATGGTACACATGGTTCGAACAGGGGCGCGAGGTCCAGCTATCCGCCGCCATGATCGAGCGTTTGGGCAAGGCGCTGCGTCTTGAGCCGCAGGAGCGCGAATTCCTCTTTGCGCTGGCCCAGCATCGCCCGCCGCCGCTGACGGGCCGCGCCGACGAGGCCGTGCGCCCATCGACCCAGCAATTGATGGACAGTCTGTCTATCCCCGCGCTGGTGATTGTCGAGGATTGGACCGTGGTAGGCTGGAACGCGCTGGTGACCCAGCTTTTCCGCGACTATGCGCCCTTGCCGCGTGAAGAGCGCAACCTGTTCCGCATCCTGATGCTGAACGAACGCTATCGCGCCGACCCGGAGCGCTATCGTGAAATGGCGCGCCGTCTGGTTGCTCGCTTCAAGTGGGATTACAGCCGCACCGCCCAGCCGCAGGTGTTTGAGACGCTGATCGAGGAGATGCAGGCATCCTCCGACCTGTTCCGCGAATATTGGGAAGCCGCCGAAATCCGCAGCCATTTCGAGGATGTCAACAGCGCCACCCTGCCCGATGTGGGCGAGATCGCGTTCCACCATACATCCTATGCGATCGAGGAAGTGCCGGGCCAGCGCTTGATCCTGTTCGCCCCCGCCGATCCGGCCAGCGCGGCGAAATTGCGTCGTTTGAGCGCCGAAATGGTATGAAAAAAAGGGCGCGGTTTGTGCCGCGCCCCTCGCCTGATTACGCCGGAAGCGCGCCGATCACGGATTTGACCTCCAGATATTCCTCAAGGCCGAATTTGCCGAATTCGCGGCCATTGCCCGATTGCTTGTATCCGCCAAAGGGCATGTCCATCGCCAATCCGCCCGCGTTGACATAGACCGAGCCTGCGCGGATCTTGCCCACGATGGTTTTTGCCACGGCCGGATCGCCCGCGATATAGGCGCCAAGGCCATAGGGCGTGTCATTGGCAATGGCGACCGCCTCGTTCAGATCCTGATACGGCAGGATGACCAGCACGGGGCCGAAGATTTCCTCGCGCGCAATGGCCATATCATTGGTGACATTGGCAAAGACGGTGGGCTTGACGAAATAGCCCTTTTCCACGCCTTCGGGGCGGCCCAGCCCGCCGGTGACCAGCGTGGCGCCTTCCTCAATGCCTTTGGTGATCAGGGCCTGGATCTTGTCGAACTGCGCCTTGTTGACCACCGGGCCGATATGGCCGCCCTCGGTCAGCGGATCGCCGACTTCCTTGCTGCCAAAGATTTCGCCCGCCAGTTTTGCCGCCTCGTCATGCTGCGACACATGGACCAGCATGCGCGTGGGCGCGACACAGCTCTGCCCCGAATTGAGCAGCACGCCGCCGCAACCGCCGGGCAGCGCCTTGTCCAGCGGCGTGCCGGGCAGGATGATGTTGGGCGATTTGCCGCCCAATTCCTGCGTCACGCGCTTGACCGTGTCGGCGGCGGCCTTGGCCACCATGATCCCGGCGCGGGTCGATCCGGTAAAGCTGACCATGTCGATGTCGGGGTGGGCCGCGATGGCCGCGCCCACGCCCGGCCCGTCGCCCTGCACCAGATTGAACACGCCCGCCGGAACGCCCGCCGCGGCCAAAACCTCGGCAAAGACGGCGGCGCAGGTGGGGGCTTCTTCCGAAGGCTTCAGGACAATCGTGCAGCCCGCCGCCAGCGCCGGGGCGACCTTGGCGACGATCTGGTTCATCGGCCAGTTCCACGGGGTGATCAGGCCCACCACGCCGATCGGTTCGCGCACGACCTTGTTGTCGCCGATCTTTTCCTCGAACTCATAGCCCTGCAACGCGGCCAGCGCATTGGCCAGATGGCCCAGACCCGATCCGGCCTGTGCGGTCGAGGAGGTACTGATCGGGCAGCCCATTTCGGTGCTGATCGCTTCGGCAATGTCGCCGATGCGCGCCTTGTACGCTTCGATGATCGCGCCCAGCAGCGCAATGCGTTCTTCCTTGGTGGTCTGGCTGAAGGTTTCAAAGGCGCGGCGCGCGGCGGCAACGGCGGCGTCCACGTCGGCGGCCGTGCCCAGCGTGATCTGGCTGGCCGCGCCTTCGGTGGCCGGGTTGATGACGGTGTGGGCGGTGCCGCCGATGCTGTCGACCCATTGGCCGTCGATGAAATTCTGCGGATAGTTCTTCATGGGGAGGGTCCTTTTATCAGGCAGGAATCAGGCCAAGCTCGGCATCGCCGGCGGCGTGGCCCCATTTGTCGCGGGGGGGCATGGGGCGGGTGTCCCATGGCGGATCGAGGGTGAAGCTGGAGATTTTGCGGCCTTGCGGGATGCGGCCATTGCCGCCGCCTTGGGCATAATCATAATAGAGCGTCATCAGTTCGCGGTGGGTGTGGATCGCCTTGACCGCAGGATGATCCAGACATGCTTCGCGCCAGCGTAGCAGGCGGGTAAGGTGCTGCGGCACCGCATAATCCTCGTAATATTCAAGGAACCACAGGCGCTTGAACATGGGCGCAAAGGCAACCTCGGCCCAACCGAAACGGTCGAAAAGGAAATCCCCATCGGGCGCATAATCGCGCAGGAAAGCATCCAGCCGGGCATATTGCGCATCGACCTCGGCCTTCAACGCATCGCGCTGCGCCGGATCACGGTTCAGGATCATCCGGTATCCCGCCCCGGTAAACGCCCCATCCGTGGCGCAGAGCATCTGTTCCACCGCATGTTCGTACGGGTCGGCGCGGGCAATGCGGATGTCCGGAAAGCGATCATCGAAATAGCGCATGATGACCATGCTCTCTTTCAACGTCTCGCCATTTTCCAGCTCCAGCGCGGGCAGGGCGGTGGTCCCGCGCGTTTTGCGCAGCAACCATTCCGGGCGCGGCTTTGAAATGTCGATGTCGTGATGGGCCAGCCTGTCGGCCAGCCCTTTCAACGACAGCAAAATTTCCACCCTTTCAGAAAAGGGGCAGCCCGGAATGTGATACATGCGCAAGACCCCGCCGGGCGGTTCCTGTTCGCCAGAGGTGTGCGTCATGCGTCGGCCTTCTCACCCTTACCCGTGATGTGGTTGGTTTCGGCGCGGGTGCTGGCCGGACCCGTATTGCGCTTGACCAGACCGGCCACCAGCGACGGCCCCTTGGCAAAGGGTTCAGGATCGCCCTCGCGCAGTTTCAGGCCGAACAGCGGGCTCATGCCCGGAATACGGCCCAGACCGCCGTAAAGGTCGAAACCACGGTCGATCCAATCGCGCAGCGGGTCATCCTCGGTCATCGGCGGAATGTCGGCCACGCTGGCGCACCACAGGAACACGGCCAAGGCGCGATAGTCGGCATAATTGGGCGTTTCCCCGCCCAGCCACTTGTGCTGGCCCAAAATGCCGCGCAGCAATTCGAGTTCGGGCAGCACCTTGGGCAAGCGGTCTTCGCGGCCGGCGGCAATGTCTTCCAGCTTGCGGTTGCCAAACATGCGTTCACGCGATTCGGTGATATAGGCGTGGTCGCATTCCATCGCGCGGCTGCGATATTGCAGGATATAGCAGGTCATCCACGGCCCGATCGCGGTCTTCCACAGCCATGTTTCGAGGAATTGCGCCAGCACCTTGACCGAGGGATCGCCGATCAGCGTGGGGCGGTCGGGATATTTGGCATCCAGATATTCGGCGATCAGCCAGCTATCGAGCACATATTCGCCATCATCACAAATGACCGGCAGCCGTTCCGAACGTCCGCCCGTGCGTTCCAGAATGCCGGTGAACCCGCCGGGCACCACATCCAGATCAAAGCCCTTGTGCCGAACCGCATATTTCGTCGCCCAGACGAAGGGGCTGGTGGTGCAGCCGCTCTCGTGATTGAGGTCGAAGAAGGTGATCTTATTATCCTTGGCCATGAACCGCTCCCGCTGGTTTGCTTGTATTATGGGTTCGTTTGTATGTCTTACTGTCAATTTGGGGCAAGGTTTGCGCGCTGCCAAGGGGGAAATGAATACTATCAGTGCAAGTAACAGGATGGGGCGCCCGTCCTGATCGACGTTCCTGTCACTGCCAATGATAGCGGGGGTGATGGCCTTGTTGCGGGGCGCGGGGCGTGTTTGCTGGGACGATCACATCACAAGGATGCCGCGATGCTCGAACTCTTCACGTCCGAAACGCCCAATGGGTGGAAGATCACCATTCTGCTCGAAGAACTGGGCGTGCCCTATAAGGTTACCCCGATTTCCCTGACCAATCAGGAGCAGAAGACGCCGGAATTTCTGGCTATCAACCCCAATGGCAAGATCCCGGCATTGGTCGATGATGGGTTTGCGGTGTTTGAATCGGGGGCGATCCTGCTTTACCTTGCGGAAAAATTCGGGCGATTCATCCCCGCCGATGTTCAGGGCCGCAGCCGCGCGATCCAATGGGTGATGTGGCAGGTGGCCGGTCTTGGCCCGATGATGGGGCAGGCGACGGTGTTCAACCGCTATTTCCCGGAAAAATTGCCCTCGGTGATCGACCGCTATACGCGTGAAAGCCGTCGCCTGCTGGGCGTTCTGGATGCGGCGCTGGAGGGGAAGGATTATCTGGCGGGCGACTATTCGATTGCCGACATCGCCTGTTTTCCGTGGGTGCGGGGGCATGAATGGGCGGGGGTGACGCTGGACGGCCTGCCCAATGTTGCGCGCTGGATGGCCGATATTGGCGTACGGCCTGCGGTTCAGCGCGGCTTGCTGATCCCCACGCCCCCGACGGCGGAGGAGATGGCGGCCAAGACCACTACGCAGGGCAAGGCCATTCTGGCCTAACCACGCAGGGCAAATCCATTCTGGCCTAATAGCCTTCGAACAGGTCCAGGAAGGCCACCACGTCATTGTCGGTGGCGATGAACAGGCCTTCCTGCACCTCGGCGGGTTGCTGTTCTGCAATGCGCATGGCTTCGCTCAGCGGGCCATAGAACAGGGTGGTGGCCGCCCCGCCTTCCGGTCCGCCATCCAGATGATAGAGGCGGACCGAGGCATCCTGAAACGTGGTGCGCATTATTTGCGCGCCATGGCAAAGGGGCTGAAAGCCTGCGCCACGGGCATGATCTCGATCGTGTTGACGTTCAGATGCTCGGGCAGGCGCAGCACCGCCTCGACCGTTTGCGCGACATCATCGGCCGACAATGGCTTCATGCCGGCATAGACTGCGGCGGCCTTGTCCTTGTCGCCGGAGAAGCGGACCTCGGAGAATTCCGTTTCGCACGCGCCCGGTTCCAGCGAGGTCACCTTGACCGGCGTGCCCAGCAGATCCGCGCGCAGGCCCAGCGAGAACTGGCGCACAAAGGCCTTTGTGCCGCCATAAACATTGCCGCCCGGATAGGGATAGGTGGCCGCGACGCTGGACACGTTGATGATATGACCGCGCCCGCGCTCGACCATGCCGGGCAGGACTGCGCGGGCGATGCGCACCACGCCCGACACATTGGTTTCGATCATGGTTTCCCAATCCGACAATTCCGCCTGATGCGCCGGACCAAGGCCCAGCGCCAGGCCTGCATTGTTGAACAGGATGTCGATCCCGGCAAAATCAGCGGGCAGGGCGGTGAGCAGCTTTTTCCCGCAGTCCTTTTCCGTCACATCCAGCGCCAGCGTGAACAGGTGATCCGTCTCGGCCTCTGCGGCCAGTTCATCCAGACGTTCCTGACGGCGGCCCGTGGCAATGACCCTGGCCCCACCCGACAGCAGCCGCAGTGCCACCGCCGCGCCAAAGCCCGATGTGGCGCCCGTCACCAGTGCAATGCGTCCCTGCGCCCAATTGGCATTATCACTCATGACCGGCTCCTGCTGCGTTGCAATATGGGCGCAGGAGATAGGGAGCCTTGGCGACGCAGGCAAGCCTTTAGGCCAAAGCCGTCAACCGCCCGCCGCGCTGATTTCGGCCAGCGTTTCGGCCTCCAGCTTTTTCAATTCGGCCACGGTTTCCTCAATTGCCGCGCGCTGTTTGGACAGCAGTTTCAGCCTTTCACGGATGCGGCGCAGCAAAAGGCGCGATTGTTCGACATGTTCGGGGTCGGCATCATAAAGATCAAGGAATTCCTTGATCTCGCGGATGGTGAAACCCAGCCTTTTGCCGCGCAGGATCAATTGCATCCGGGCCACCTCGCGCCGGGCATAGATGCGGGTGTTGCCCACGCGCTGCGGCTCGATCAGCCCTTTGTCCTCATAAAAGCGCAAGGTGCGATGGGTGACGCCCAACATGGCCGCTACATCCTGAATCCCCATCAGGTCGCGATCCGCATTCGGCGGTACAGTCATTTCCACTGCATTGGCGTCCATCACACGATCCCCCATCACCCTATTCGACCAAAATGCAGGCTCTTTCGCAAGTGCCCGCATTTCGGCCATTGGCCTCTTGCCCTATGCTTCGCGCTTGCGGCGTTCTTCCTCGACCAATTCCTTTTTCGACAATTTGCCCACCAATGTCCGGGGCAGAGAGGCGCGGATCTCGATCTCCTTGGGGATCTCGATCTTGTTGAGATAATCGGCCAGAAAGGCCTTCAATTCCTCTGGCGTCGTGCTGGTGCCATCGTGCAGCTTGACGAAAAGTTTGGGCGCCTGTCCGCGATAGGTGTCGGGAATGCCGATGGCGATGGCTTCCTCGACGGCGGGGTGGTGATAGGCGGCATCCTCGATCACGCGGGGATAGACGTTGAAGCCCCCGCACAGGATCACATCCTTCATCCGGTCGACAAGGAAGAGATAGCCTTCATCATCCAGATAGCCGATGTCGCCGGTGCGCAGCGCGCCATCGACAAAGGTTTTGGCGGTGTCTTCGGGGCGGTGCCAATATCCCTGCATCACCTGCGGCCCGCGCGCGCAAACCTCGCCCCGTTCACCCGTGGGCAGAAGTTCGCCGGTTTCCGGGTTGCGGATTTCGATCACCGTGGCCGGGAAAGCCGGGCCGCAGCTGTTGTCCTTGATCCGCCCGTTAATCGGGTTGCAGGTGATGATGGGGCTGGCCTCGGACAGGCCGTATCCTTCGGTGATGATCGCCCCGGTCAGCTTTTCAAACGCCTGTCGCACGTCCAATGGCAAAGGCGCCCCCCCCGATACACAGGCCGACAGATGCGACAGGTCGGGTGCTTCGGCAGCCGACACCTGATTGTTCATCGCGACCCAGATGGTGGGCACGCCAAAGATGATCGTGGGCCGCGTGCGTTTGATCGTCGCCAACATCTGTTTAAGGTCAAAGCGGGCCAGCAGCACGATTTGCGCGGCAACCTCGATTGAAAAATTCAGCACCGTGGTCAGCGCAAAGACATGGAACATGGGCAAGACGCCCAGCACCCGTTCCTGCTCATCCATATTATGCCCAAGATGGGCCAGCATCTGGGCCGAATTGGCGGTCAGATTGGCATGGCTGAGCATCGCGCCCTTGGGCGTGCCGGTGGTGCCGCCGGTATATTGCAACACGGCCAGATCATGGGGGTGGCGCTCTATGGGCGGCAATTCGGGCTTGCGCTCAATCAGGCGGAAGAAGCCGATATGCAGGTCATCCTCATGATAACGCGCATGTTCGCGCCGTTTCAGCACGCGCCAGCCCAGCGATTGCAACGTGGGCAGGATCGGGGCCAGCGGGCACATCACGATCTTTTCGATCCCGGCACCCGGCCCGACTTCGCGCACCTTGTTATAAATGCTGGCCACATCGGGCACGGCAATCATGCGCGCCCCGGAATCGCGGATCAGATGGTCCATTTCCCGCGGGGTATAAAGCGGGTTGAGATTGACGATGACCGCGCCAATCTTCAACGCCGCAAAATACATCACCACGAAATAGGGCGTGTTGGGCAGGCACAGCGCAAAGCGATCCCCTTTGCGCAGGCCCATCGCATATAGACCCCGCGCGGCGCGGTCGGCCAATGCGCCCACCTCGCCATAGGTCCATGTCCGGCCCAGAAAGTCGAGCGCGACCCTGTCGGCATGATGCTCGACCGCCTTGTCCAGCAGGTCGGTCAGGAGCCGTTCCTTGGGGCACCATCCCTTCTGCTGCATGGCTTTGACATCATCCATGGTAATCATCGCTCGCCCTTTCTTTTGTTTTTATCGTCGGGTTGCGCCTCAGAGCGTGAAGCGGCCACCCAGTGCAAAAATGAACACATGGCCCGAATTGACCGAACCATTCATCAGGATCGGCGTTTGCGCCGCCGTGCCGACATAGGCGGCGGTGTTGCGGTTGATCGGGCCGCTGTCCACGGTCAGGTAATTGACGCCGACATCGACCGAGAAACGCTTCGACATCTGATGCGTGGCGCCCATGGCAAAGACCCAGCGGTTGGTGTCGGGCACGCGCGCGTCGCGTTCGTTATTACGCACCGGCGTCAAATCGCGCGCCACGCCCGCCCGCAGCGTCCAGCGCGGCGAAACCACCACATCGACGCCCGTGGCATAGGTCCAGCTGTCGCGATAGTTTTCGGGGATTGCGCTGTTATAGGGCGCGGCCAGACGGATCGCGTCAAATTTGGACCATCCCGCCGCGGTCACCTGTGCGTTCCATGTGATGGCGGGGGTGATGGCGTAACGCACGCCAAAAATCGCCTGCCAAGGCGTGCTGAAGCTGGCCGACGTGTTGGTCACACCATTGCTGGGTGCCAGAGGGCCGAGCAGGCCCGCCACCGTCACCGTGCCTTTGAGCGTGTGCTTGATCGAGGACTTATAGCTGGCGGCGATGCTGACCGGGCCGCGCTGGAACTGGAAACCGGCGGACCAGCCGATGTCCCATCCATTGCCCTTCAGATTTTGCGAACCATCGGCCAGAAGCGGCGACAGGTTGGGCAGGGCATTGCTCAATTCCGCCTTGGAATATTCGATATTGGCCGCAACACCCAGACGCAGGCCGGGGATCGCCTCGATGGCAATGCCGGGTTGAATATCGATGGTCATCAGCGTCGAACGCAGCGCCGAATAGCGCGCCCAGCTGTTGGTCGAATATTCGGTGGTGAAATTATAGGGCGCCGTCACGGCAAGACCCAGCGCCACCTTGTCATTCAACCCATAAGAGATCGCGCCGGTGGGCACGACGCCATTGTGGATGGGGTTGCTGCTGACCTGATCACCGCCGACGGGGGCCGAGCTTTGGCCGGGGCGCACGATGATCGTGTTGATATTGTTCATCTTGGCCGTGGGCAGGATGGCGCTGGCCCCGACGTTGATGGCCAGACCCTTTTGCCCGGCGATGGCCGCCGGGTTCCACCAAAGCGATTCAGGGCCGGTGTCGGCCACTTCGCCCGAATAGGCGCGCCCGGTGGCCTTGGGGCTTTGTTCAACGATGTAAAAACCGCTGGCCATGGCATGGGCCGGGATCAAGCCCAGCAGCACGGCAGAAAATTTGGCAACTCGTGAATATGTGCGAACCGAAGTCATTTTTTTGCCTCCCCTCAAACGGGATTGCCCTTATCGGGCCGGTTGTGTCAGCGCAGGCGCTTCCAGGTCTGGCTCTTGCATAAAGGCCAAACAATGCAACCTTTTACCTTCAACGTATCGCGATCGATTGGGGTCACGGTGGCCTGATAGTTGCCGCCGTCATCGGCGTTATAGATCGTGCCGCCCGCCCAATCCGAACCCTTCTGGTGAAAACCTTGAAGGATGGTCAGGCCCTTGAGCAACCTCTCGCGCTGAGAGGCATCCTTGTTCTTCACATCGCGCAATCGCGGGTTGGTGCGCAGCGCGTCGGATTCCACCAACCGTCCACAGATGGAGGTGCCGCATGTGGTGATTTCCACCACACCGTGGCGCGTTTCGGTCTGCCAGCGGCCCATCGCATCCGATGCCGCAGGCGCGGCAGCCGCCGCCAATATCCCCAAGAGGGCAATCATCCTTTCAGCTCCTTCTCCATACCCGGCATCGGTGTCATCCCCGGTGCTTGGGGCCGATGGCATTAGGTGCGTTTTGGCACTCTGCTCGTGTCGGCGAATCAGTGTATGCATCAAAAATTGGTTGACGTATAGGGAAAGTTGGGCACCAATAGAGCAGAAGGGTGCAGGGCATGATTCCTTGCGCCACAAATCGGAAGAGGATTTGCGATGCGTAACGTGGTCATTGCGGGCTATGCCCGTTCTCCTTTCCATCTGGCGGGCAAGGGCGCTCTGGCCCGTGTGCGGCCTGACGATCTGGCCGCCGCGGTGGTTCAGGGTTTGATCGCGCGCACTGGTGTCGATGCCGCCGCGATCGAAGATCTGATCGTTGGCTGCGCCTTTCCCGAAGGCGAACAGGGCTTTAACGTGGCCCGCCTGATTGGTCTGATTGCCGATCTGCCGTTGTCGGTGGGAGGCATGACGGTCAACCGTTTTTGCGGTTCGTCGATGAGCGCGATCCATTATGCGGCGGGCCAGATCCAACTGGGCGCGGGCGAAGTGTTCATTTCGGCCGGCGTTGAATCGATGAGCCGCGTGCCCATGATGGGCTTTAACCCGATGCCCAATCCGGCGCTGGCCAAAAAGAGCGCGGCCTATCTGGGCATGGGCGATACGGCCGAAAACGTCGCCGCCAAATTCGGCATCACCCGCGAGGCGCAGGAAGGTTTTGCCGTGGAAAGCCAGCGCAAGGCGGGCGCGGCGATTGCGGCGGGCCTGCTGAACGATGAAATCGTGCCCGTGGGCGGTGTTGACGCCGATGGCACCCCGCGTCCGGGCACAACGGCTGAAACCCTGGCGGGCCTCAAGCCTGCCTTTTCCGCTACCGGCACGGTGACCGCCGGTACGGCCAGCCCCCTGACCGATGGCGCCGCCGCCGTTCTGGTGTGCAGCGAGGATTATGCTGTGGCCAACGGCCTGCCCATTCTGGCGCGGATCAAATCGGTGGCGATCAGCGGGTGTCAGCCCGAAATCATGGGCATGGGTCCGGTCGAATCGAGCCGCAAGGCGCTGGCCCGCGCGGGGATTTCGGTTTCCGATCTCGATGTTGTCGAACTCAACGAAGCCTTTGCCAGCCAGAGCCTTGCCTGCATCGGCGAACTGGGTCTGGACGTGGCCAAGGTCAACATCGACGGCGGCGCGATTGCCATCGGCCACCCGCTGGGCGCGACCGGCGCGCGCATCGTGGGCAAGGCCGCCAGCCTGTTGAAGCGGACGGGCGGCAAATACGCGCTGGCCACGCAATGTATCGGCGGCGGGCAAGGTATCGCCACGGTTCTGGAGGCCATCTGATGAAAAAGCTCTGTGTGATCGGCGCCGGAACCATGGGCGCAGGCATCGCGGCGCAGGCGGCCAATGCGGGCGTGCCGGTGCTGCTCTTGGACATTGTGCGCGATCCGGCGGACCGCAATGCCGTGGCCGCGGGCGCGGTGGAACGGTTGAAGAAGGCCGAACCGGCCGCCTTTATGAGCAAGGCTGCGGCCAAGCTGGTTGAGGTCGGCAATATCGATGACGATCTGGGTCGGGTTGCGGAATGCGACTGGGTGATC
The DNA here is from genome assembly GCF_056279125.1 of Novosphingobium sp. Sphag1I. Classification (NCBI taxonomy): domain Bacteria; kingdom Pseudomonadati; phylum Pseudomonadota; class Alphaproteobacteria; order Sphingomonadales; family Sphingomonadaceae; genus Novosphingobium; species Novosphingobium sp. Sphag1I. Next base: position 242,807 of record NZ_JBWBQS010000001.1, read on the forward strand.
GAGGCGATTGTCGAAAAGATTGAACTCAAGCACGCTCTCTATGAAAAGCTGGAAGGTGTGCGTCGGCCCGGAACGGCGGTGTCGTCGAACACGTCCACCATCCCGCTCGACCGCCTGATCGAGGGGCGCAGCGAGGCTTTTGCCCGTGATTTCCTCATCACCCATTTCTTCAACCCGCCGCGCTATATGCGCCTGCTGGAGGTGGTGTCCGGGCCAAAGAGCGATCCAGAACTGGTCGCCCGCGTGTCTGATTTCGCCGATCGCGCCATGGGCAAGACCGTGGTGCGCGCCAAGGATACGCCCGGCTTCCTCGCCAATCGCGTCGGGACGTACTGGTTGCAAGCGGCGATCAATGCGGCCTTTGAACTGGGCGTCAGTGTTGAGGATGCCGATGCCATCGGCGGCAAACCGATGGGCGTGCCCAAGACCGGGATCTTCGGTCTGGTCGATCTGGTCGGCATTGACCTGATGCCTTATTTGAAGGCCAGCCTGACCAGCACGCTGCCCGCCAATGATCCGTATCAGGCGATTGCCCATGACCATCCACTGATCCTGAAAATGATCGTTGACGGCTATACCGGGCGCAAGGGCAAGGGCGGCTTTTACCGGATCAACCGCGAGGCGGGCAAGGTCAAGGAAGCGATCGATCTGGCCACCGGGGAATACGCCAAGGCGAAGAAGCCCGTTTCCATCCCACAGGCCGCGCAAAAGGATCTGCGCGCGCTGATTTCCGCGCCGGGCATGGTGGGGGCCTATGCATGGGCCGTGCTGGGGCCGACGCTGGCCTATGCGGCGGGGCTGATCGGCGAGGCATCGGATGATATCCTTGCCATCGATACGGCGATGAAGCTGGGCTATAATTGGAAATATGGCCCGTTTGAATTGATCGACCGGATTGGCGTGGCCGATTTCGTCGCGCGTTTGCAGGCCGAGGGGCGCGATGTTCCGGCGATCTTGGGCGTGGCGGCGGGCCGTCCGTTCTATCGCGTCGAGGAAGGCGTGCGCCAATATCTGGGCGCGGATGGCGAGTATCACGCGATTGCCCGGCCCGAGGGCGTGTTGCTACTGGAGGACATCAAGGCGGCATCCAAGCCCTTGCTCAAGACCGCCTCGGCGGCGCTGTGGGATATTGGCGACGGCGTGGTCGCGCTGGAATTCACTGGCAAGATGAACGCGCTTGACGGGGAGGTGATGAAGCTGATCGAGAAGGCGATTCTGCTGGTTGCCGAGCAGTACAAGGCGCTGGTGGTTTATAATGAAGGCTCGAACTTCTCGGCGGGCGCCAATCTTGGTCTTGCCATCTTTGCTATCAACATCGCCGCATGGGGCGAGGTGGAAAAGCTGGTCGCGGGCGGGCAGAAGGCGTATAAGGCGCTGAAATATGCGCCCTTCCCGGTGGTGGCCGCGCCCTTTGGCATGGCGCTGGGCGGTGGCTGCGAAATCTGTCTTAATGCCGACGCGGTGCAGGCGCATGCTGAAACCTATATCGGCCTTGTCGAATGCGGCGTGGGGCTGATCCCCGGTTGGGGCGGATGCGGGGAATTGATGGTCCGCGCGGCCGAAAGCCCCAAGGCGCCCAAGGGGCCGATGCCGCCGGTGGCCAAGGCCTTTGAAACGATCTCGACCGCAACGGTCGCCAAATCGGCGGCCAATGCCAAGGAGATCGGCTATCTGCGCCCCGGCGACGGCATCACCATGAACCGCGACCGTTTGCTGGCCGATGCGAAGGCACGTGCTTTGGCCATGGCCGAAGGCTATACGCCGCCCGCGCCGCCGGTATTCCGCCTGCCCGGCGCCAGCGGCAAGACCGCGCTGGAACTGGCGGTGAAAGGTTTCCGTGCGCGCGGCATCGCCACGCCTTATGACGAGGTGGTGGCCGACAAATTGGCCACAGTTTTGACCGGAGGCGAGGCTGATGTGGTGGACATCGTGACCGAGGAGCAGTTACTCGCGCTGGAATTGCGCGAATTCATGTCGCTGGTGCGCGATAGCCGCACGCAGGCGCGGGTGGAGCATATGCTGACCACCGGCAAACCGCTGCGCAATTGACGCCGGGATAACAGGAGAGGTTTTATGCAGGTCTATACCGCCCCCTTGCGCGATATGCGCTTTGTGCTCAACGAATTGCATCAGGATGATGGCTTTGGCGGCCTGCCGGTGCATGAGGAATTTACCCAAGACTTGACCGACGCCGTGCTGGAGGAAGCCGCCAAGCTTTGTCAGGATGTGTTGTTGCCTATCAACCTTTCGGGCGATGCCGAGGGGTGTCGCTATGAAAATGGCGTGGTCACCACCCCCAAGGGTTTCAAGGAAGCCTATGACCAATTCGTCCAGAGCGGCTGGGGCGGCCTCGTCATGCCGGTCGAATATGGCGGGCAGGGCCTGCCCGAGGCCGTGGGCAAGCTGGTCGAGGAAATGATCTGTGCGACCAATGTATCTTTCAGCCTCTATCCCGGTCTGACGGCGGGCGCGGTGACGGCATTGAACGCCTATGCCAGCGAGGAATTGAAGGCGGCCTATCTGCCCAAGATGATCAGCGGCGAATGGTCGGGCACGATGAACCTGACCGAGCCGCATTGCGGGACCGATCTGGGCCTGTTGCGCACCAAGGCCGAGCCAGTGGGCGATGGCAGCTACAAGGTGACGGGCTCCAAGATCTTCATCTCGGCGGGCGAGCAGGATCTGACCAGCAATATCATCCATCTGGTGCTGGCGCGCTTGCCTGATGCACCCAAGGGGGTGAAGGGGATCAGCCTGTTCCTCGTGCCCAAGTTCATCCCCGATGCCGACGGCAATCCCGGCGCGCGCAATGGCGTCCGCGCCAGCGGGATCGAGCATAAGATGGGCATCAAGGCGTCGGCGACGTGCCAGATGCAGTTTGATGATGCCATCGGCTGGCTGGTGGGGCAGCCGCACCGGGGCCTTGAGGCGATGTTCACGATGATGAATGCCGAACGCGTGGGCGTGGGTATCCAAGGTCTGGGCATTGGCGAGGCGGCCTATCAGTCGGCGGTGTGGTATGCCAAGGACCGCTTACAGGGGCGTTCGCTCTCGGGTGCGAAATATCCCGATAAGGCCGCCGATCCGATCATCGTCCATCCCGATGTGCGCAAGAACCTGCTGACCATGCGGGCCTATAACGAAGGTTGCCGGGCGCTGGGCGCTTGGGTGGCGCGCGGGCTGGACGCGGAACGCCACGCGACCGATCCGGAAGTGCGCCAGCGGGCCGAGGATTTTGTCGCGCTGATGACGCCGGTGGTGAAAGCCTTGTTCACCGATCTGGGCCATGACAGCGCCAGTTTGGCGGTGCAGGTCTATGGCGGCCACGGCTATATCCACGAAAGCGGGGTCGAACAGTATCAGCGCGATGCGCGTATCGCCATGATCTATGAAGGCACCAATGGCATTCAGGCGCTCGATCTGGTCGGGCGTAAACTGGGCGCGCATATGGGCCGCTATCTGCGCAGCTTCTTCCACCCTGTTTCGGCCTTTATAGAGGAGAACAAGGGCGAAGGGCCGATGCAGAAGATGATCGAAGGCTTGGAAAAGGCCTTTGGGGCGCTTCAGCTTTCCACCGCGACCATTGCCGAAAAGGGCATGAAGGACGCCGAGGAAGCAGGTGCGGCGGCCACGGATTACCTGCGCCTGATGGGCCTTGTCGCCATGGCCTATTGCTTTGCCAAATCGACCAAGATCGCAGGGTTGCAGCTTTTCTTTGGCACCGAAGACAAGGCGTTCTACGAAACCAAGATCAAGACCGCGACTTTCTTCTTTGAAAAGATCCTGCCGCAGGCGACCACCCATTTCCTGGCCATCAAGGCGGGCAAGGGTTCGCTGATGGCCTTTGCCGAGGACGAGTTCTGATATGGATATCAATATCCCCCACAGCCTTGGCCGGGACGAGGCCAAGCGCCGCATCGAGGTGGGCCTGCCAAAGCTTGCCGCGCATATTCCGGGCGGGGGCAACCTCGCCTCGGAATGGAGCGGGGATTATGTGCTGGACATGACCATCACGGCGCTGGGCTCGCGCATTCCGGTGTCGCTGACCATCGAGGAGGATTGTCTGATCGGCAGCCTTGAGGTGCCGATGTTGATGAAGATGATGCAGGGGCAGGTGGCCGAATTCGTGAAAACGAGCGCGGCCAAAATGCTGGGCAAGGGTTAAGCCCTTTGAGAGGCGGCGGCCATCCCCCGCCGCCTCTCAATTTTTACGCCTCTCAATTCTTGTGCATATCCTTGTTGTTGCGCTCATATTCTTCTTCGATCTGCTTGGGCGGATCCTGCCAGCTGTCCCACGGCAGACCCTTCTTGAGCTGATAGGACCAACGCTCCATCCATTCGATCCCGTCCTTGCCGACATAGGGATCGTGGGTTTGATAGGCCGGGTCGCGCATCGCATTTTCCAGAGTGACAGGTTTCAGCCGCCGCCGTTTCAAAATCGTGGACAATTCATCCAGACTGTCGGCATTGAGCCGCGTATCGTGCAGCAGCATGACAAAGGCGATCTGGCGCCCGAACAGGGCCTCTGACGCCTTTTGATACCAACTGATCGCGCGTTCGGTGTAATCGAGATATTGGTTGCGGATACGCAGCCGCCGCGCTTCCTCGTGACGTGACAGCGCATCCTCATAGGGTTCGGCAAACATCCAGTCATCGGCATCGATCGTCACCGGCGCGATGCGATAGCCATGCTGGCCCAGCCAATGGGTGATCGCCTGTTTGGTGGCCAAAGGCGTGCCGGTTTCCAGATAGGGATGGCGGAACCAGCCCAGCTTCTTGCCCCGCGCGGCCAGCAATTCACGCGTCACCGGCTCGCCCTTGGCAATATCGTCAATATAGCCTTGCGCGCCCAGATCATTGGGCGATTCATGGCTGAACGTATGGTTGCCCAGATCCATTCCGCCGTTCAGCCACAGTTTCAGATTGGTGATCTGGCGCGCGCGCACCGCCTCGTCCAGTTTGGATTCATTGACAAAACCGATGGCGGGAATGTGATGGCGTTTCAGCCCGCGCAGCAATTCGCGGTTGATGAAATCCAGCCACGCCTGATCGTTGAACAGGCTGAGCCCCGGCAAATCGTCAAAGGTCAGCGCGACCTTGCCCATCTGTGCCGGAGGGGGCGACACCGGCTGCGCCTTTGCCCCGCCCGAAATCCCACCGGCCATTAATGCCAGCGCCAAGGCCGCACCCCAAAATCCGCGCATGCTTTACGTTCCCCGTCCGATCATTTGACAGGAGGATGCAGATCCACGCCGCCCTGCCATTCGCCCCCGATCGCCTGAATTAGCGCCACGGCGGCGGTCTGTTGGTTGACGGTATTCTGGATCAGGTTAACGCGGGCCGAATAGGCGGTGGCCTGCGCCGAGGAAACGCTGGTGAAATCCACGGTGCCGGCCTGATACTGGTTGCGGATGATGGTTTCGGCTTTGGCCGCCGATGCGTTGGCGGCCATGTAATGCGGCGCTTCGGCGCGATAGGCCGAGACCGCCGACAGGTTGGTTTCCACCTCCTGAAACGCGTTCAACACGCTCTGGCGATAGGTGGCGACGGCCGCGTCATAGGCAGCGCGGGCTTGCGCCACCTTGGCCGAACGCGCGCCAAAATCGATCAGCGTCTGCGCCGCGCTGGCCCCCAGCGACCAGAGCGAGGTGGCCGCGCTGAACAGATTGCTCATCGTGGTGGAATTGGACCCGATGGATCCCGACAGGGTGATCGTCGGGAAAAAGGCCGAACGCTGGATGCCGATGGCCGAATTGGCGGCGGCCACCAACCTTTCGGCATTGGCAATATCGGGGCGGCGTTGCAGGATGTCGCCCTGCACCACGCCGGGAACGGCAGGGACCACATCACTCCACGCAGCCGGGGCCAGATGAAATGTCGAGGGATTTTCGCCCACCAGCACCGCAATCGCATTTTCATAGGACGCGCGCAGCCGGTCCAGATCACGCAGCGAGGCTTCGGCATTGGATAGGGTCGATTGCGCGCTTTGCACATCGGCCTCGCTGATCGTGCCGACCTTCAACTTGTTGCGCGTCACCTCCAGCGATTTGCGATAGGCCGCGACCGTGTCGGTCAACATCGCCTTTTGCGCATCAATGCCGCGCAGCTGGAAATAATTGGTCGCCAATGTGCCGCGCGCCGACAATGTTGCATTGGCCAGTGTGGCCGCCGATGCCAGTGCCTGCGCCTTGGACTGGCGCATCGTATCGGCCAATTTGCCCCAGATGTCGGGCGACCAGCTGGCGCTGCCGGTGGTTGAAATGGTGGTTCCGGTGCGGGTCACGCTGCCGCTGGAACTGGTGGTGGTACCGGTGCTGTTGGCGGCAAAGGTGCCGCTGCGTGTGTCGCTGGCGCTGGCGCTGATCGTGGGGAACAGGCTGGCGCGGTTGGCCCGTACCACCGCTTCGGCCTGCGCATAGGCGGCGCGGTAATAGGCGACGTTCTGGTTCGTCACCTCTACCTTTTCTTCCAGAGACGTCAGCACCGGGTCGTCAAACAGGCGCCACCATTGCCCCTTGGCCACATCATCGGCGGGCATGGCGGGGTTCCAACCCGGATCGCCTTTGAATGCGGCGGCGGGCGCGGCGCTTTGCGGCACATGATATTTGGGGGCCATGCTGCAACCCGACAGGGCCAGCGCCGTGGTCAGAATGAGGAGTGAGCGCTTCATCATATCAGGCTTCCAAAGGTTCAGCATCGCCATGGCGAGCCAACAGATGTTCATGGGGCGAACGGCGACGCCATTTGTCCAGCGCCAGATAAACCACCGGCGTGGTCAACAGCGTCAACATCTGGCTGACGATCAAGCCGCCCACGATGGCAATGCCCAGCGGACGGCGCAATTCCGCCCCGTCACCAAACCCGATGGCCAGAGGCAGCGCGCCCAAAGCGGCGGCCAGCGTGGTCATCAGGATCGGGCGGAAACGCAGCAGGCTGGCCTCACGAATGGCGTCAAACGAGGACATGCCCCGCGACCGTTCGGATTCGATGGCGAAATCGATGATCAGGATCGCGTTCTTCTTCACAATACCGATCAGCAGCACGACCCCGATCAGCGCGATAATGTCGAATTGCCCCCCGGTGACGATCAGGGCAAAAATCGCCCCCACGCCCGCCGAGGGCAGGGTGGAAAGCACCGTCAGCGGGTGGATCGCGCTTTCATACAAAATGCCCAGCACGATATAGATCGTGACGATCGCCGCCACGATCAGCAACGGCATCGATCCGGTCGATTGCTGGAACACCTTGGCCGTGCCGCCGAAATCGCCATGGACACTGGCGGGCAGGGCAAGGCTGGCCTGCGTTGTGGCAATGGTCTGCGCCGCCTGGCCCAGCGACAGGCCCGGCGGCAGGTTGAACGAGATCGTCGCCGAGGGTTCGCCGTCGGTATGGCTGACGCTGGCCGCGGTCGATGCGTTGGCCCATGTCGCCACGGTGGAGAGCGGCACCTGCGACGTGGCGCTCGAACTCACCGCGCTGCCCTTGGCCGCATTGTTGCCCAGCGCGGCGTTGGCGTTGGTGGCCGTGGTGGACGAGGACAATTTGCCCCCCACAGGCAGGTACAGGTTGTTCAGCGCCTCTGGCCGCCCGGAATAGATGGGGTCGGCCTCCATCACCACGTGATATTGGTTCAGCCCTTGATAGATCGAGGCGACCTGCCGCTGGCCAAAGGCGTCATAGAGCGTCTGGTCGATGGTGTTCATCGCAATGCCAAGGCTGGCCGCGCGGTTGCGGTCGACGGTGACATAGGTGCTGGCGCCTGCGTCCTGCTGGTCAATATCGACGTCGGTGATCGCTTGGGGTTGCGCCTTGAGGGCCTTGACCAGCTTTTCCCCCGCCTCGCGCAGCATCTGGGCGCTTTCGGCGTGCAGGACATATTGATAGGACGCGCTGGTCTGGCGCCCGCCCGCCTGCAAATCCTGCACCGGGTTTAAAAACACGCTGACCCCCCGCACCCGCGCCAGTTTGGGGCGCAGGCGGGCGATGACATCGGTGATCGGCGGGCGTTCGCCGCGCGGTTTGAGGTTCACGAACATAAAGCCCGAACCCGCGCGCCCGCCGCCCGTGAACGCCACCAGCGTCGCGACCGCCGGATCGGCCCGGATGATATTGGCCGCCTGCGTCAGCTTTTCCGAGGTGGCGGTAAAGGACATGGATTGATCGACGCGCAGGCCGCCGGTCATCGCGCCCGTATCCTGTTGCGGCAACAATCCCTTGGGCGCGACCACGATCAGGAACACGTTCAAAATCACCGCGCCCAGCAACAGTAGCAGCACCGGTCCGCGATGGTTCAAGGCCCAGTCCAGCCGCCGCGCATAACGGGCATGAAGCCCGTCAAAGAACCGGCGCGAGGCCCGGAAAACCGCATTGTCCTTTTCCGTCCCCGGCGCGGCCAGAACGCGGCTGGCCAGCATCGGGGTTACGGTCAGGCTGGCGATCAGGCTGATGCCCACCGCCGCCGTCATGGTCAGCGCAAATTCGCGCATCAATCGCCCCATCACCCCGCCCATGAAGATCAACGGCACAAACACCGCGACCAGCGACAGCGAGATGGACAGCACGGTAAAGCCCACCTCACGCGCGCCGCGCAGGGCGGCGGGCAGGGGCGCCATCCCTTCTTCGACATGGCGGGCAATGTTTTCGACCACGACGATGGCATCGTCCACCACAAACCCCGTCGCCACGGTCAGCGCCATGAGCGAGAGATTGTCGAGCAGGAAACCCGACAGATACATCACCCCCAGCGTGCCCAGCAGCGAGACGATCACGGCGGCGGCCGGGATCAGCGTCGCGCGCCAGCTTTGCAGAAACACGCTGACCACGATCACCACCAGCAGCGTGGAGACGAGCAGCGCGATTTCCACTTCATGCAGGGATGAGCGGATCGTGATCGTGCGGTCGGTGGCGATAGACAATTTGATATCAGCGGGCAGCAGCGCCTGAAGCGCCGGCACCTGCGCGCGCAAAGCATCGACCGTTTCGACGATATTGGCGTCGGGTTGGCGCGTGACGATGATCGGCACCGACTTTTTGCCGTTGAACAGGCCCATCGTGTGCAATTCTTCCGGCCCATCGACCACGCGGGCAATGTCGGACAGGCGCACCGGGGCACCGTTGCGCCATGCGATGATCATCGGGGCAAAGTCAGCAGCCTTTAACGCGGCGGCGTTGGAATAGATCTGCCAGGACAAACCGCCCTTGGAAATGTCGATCCCCTCCAGCACGCCTCTGGGCCGGTTGGCGCTGGCCGATTGCAGGGCGGTGCGCACATCCTCCAGCCCGATCCCGGCCTGCGCCAACTGCATCGGGTTGATCTCGATCCGCACCCCCGGTAAGGCCGCGCCGCCCAGTTCGACATTGCCCACGCCCTTTACCTGCAACAGCTTTTGCTGAACGATATTGGACACCGCATCATAGATCTGATCGGGTGTGCGGGTCGGGCTGGTCAGGGCAAGGATCAGGATCGGCGCATCGGCCGGGTTCATCTTGCGATAGGTGGGATTGGTTTTGAGCGTGCTGGGCAAATCGGCGCGCGCGGCGGCAATGGCGGCCTGAACATCGCGGGCGGCCCCGTCAATGTTGCGGTTGAGGTCAAATTGCAGCACGACTTGCGATGAACCCAGCGACGATCGCGAGGTCATTTCCGTCACGCCCGCAATCGTGCCCAATCGCCGTTCCAGCGGGCTGGCCACGGTGCTGGCCATGGTTGACGGACTCGCGCCGGGCATGTTGGCCTGCACCATGACGGTGGGGATGTCCACGCGGGGCAAGGGCGCGACGGGCAGTTGAAAAAACGCCGCAATCCCCGCCAGCGCCAGGCCGATGGTCAGCAGGATCGTGCCGACGGGCCGCCGGATAAAGGGGCCGGAGATGTTCACGCAGGCAACTCCCCATGGCCCTTGCGCGCGGCGCGGCGTTCACGCCAGTTTTCAAAGGCAAGGAAGATCACCGGCGTGGTGAACAGGGTCAGGACTTGCGACAGGATCAGGCCCCCCGCGATGGACAGGCCCAAAGGTTGGCGCAATTCATGACCCATGCCCGACCCGAAAATCATAGGTACTGCGGCAAAGAGTGCGGCAAAGGTGGTCATCATGATCGGGCGGAAACGCAGATGCGCGGCGCGCTTGATCGCTTCTTCGGCGGCCATGCCTTCTTCGCGCATGGCCGCGATGGCAAAGTCGATCATCATGATCGCGTTCTTTTTCACAATGCCGATCAGCAGCACGATGCCGATAATGCCGATCACCCCTAACCCATAAGAGGTCAGCGCCAGCGCGATCAGCGCCCCCACGCCCGCCGAGGGCAGGGTGGAGAGGATCGTGACGGGATGGATGAAACTCTCATACAGCACGCCCAGCACGATATAGACCGTGATGATCGCGGCCAGCACCAGCACCAATTCATTGGCCAGCGCCGAACGAAACGCCGAAGCCGACCCCGAAAAATCCATCGTCAGCGACGAAGGCATGCCCAGATCCTTGGCCACCTGCTCGATCCGGTCCACCGCATGGCCCAGCGACACGCCCGGCGTCACGTCAAAGCCGATCGTGGCCGAGGGGAATTGCCCTTCACGCGCCAGAACCAGCGGGCTGGTCCCTTCGCGAATTGTGGCGATCGTGCCCAGCGGCACCTGCGTGCCCGAGGACAGCGGGATATAGAGCTGTTGCAGGCTTTGCGGATCGGACAACATTTGCTGATTGGCCGACAGGATCACGCGGTTCTGGCTGGATTGGGTATAGATGGTCGAGATGATGCGCTGGCCAAAGGCATCGTACAGGGCATTATCGACGCTCAGCACCGAAAGGCCCAGACGCGCGGCGGCGTCGCGGTTGACGTCCACGATCACGCTGCGCCCTTCGCCCAGCGCCGGCGCGTTGACATCGCGCAGCGAGGCTTCCGAATTCAGCGCCTTGGCCAGTTTCAGGCCCCAGGTGTTGACCGTCGCCTGATCCGCGCCATGCAGGGCAAAGCGATAGGGCGTCAGGCCCGTTTCGGTGTCGATGGTCAGATCCTGCACCGGCTGGAAATAGAGTTGAACCCCCGCCACGCCCGATGCGCGATCACGCAGCGAGGCCATGATCGCCTCCTGACCTTCGCGCTCGCTGATGGGTTTCAGGTTAATGACCATCCGCCCCTGATTAACGGTCGTGTTGGTGCCATCGACGCCCACGCTGGAGGACAAGGATTCCACGCCGGGATCTTCGAGCATCTTGGCCGCCACCTGCTGTTGCAACTGGGCCATATGGGTAAAGCTGATGTCTTGCGCCGCGACGAGTGTGACGCGGATTTGGCCGGTGTCCTGCGTCGGGAACAGGTTCTTGGGAATGCCCCAGAACAACAGGGCCGTAAACGCCACCGACCCGGCAAAGACCAGCATGGTCAGCCCCGAACGCGCCATCACCCAGCCCAGCGCGCGGGCATAGGCGGCGGCAAGGCGGTCGAATTGATGCATCGCCTTGTCCACGATCGCAAAGCGGCGCTCTTCATGCTCCGGTTTCAACCAGCGCGCGGCCAGCATCGGCACGGCGGTCAGGGCCACAAGAGCGGAAAGCGCAATGGTGACGGCCAGCGAAATAGCAAATTCACGGAACAACCGCCCCACCACATCGCCCATGAACAGCAGCGGGATCAGCACGGCAATCAGGCTGACGGTCAGGCTGATGATGGTAAAGCCGATCTCGCTGGCGCCTTTGAGCGCCGCGTCAAAAGGCTTCATCCCTTCCTCGACATAGCGGGCGATGTTTTCGATCACGACGATGGCGTCATCGACCACAAACCCGCTGGCGATGGTCAGCGCCATCAGCGTCAGATTGTTGATCGAAAAGCCCAGCGCCCACATCGCCGCAAAGGCTCCGACCAGCGACAGAGGCACCGAAATCGCCGCCACCATTGTTGCGCGCATGCTGCCTAGAAACAGGAAGATCACCAGCACGACCAGCAGCACGGCCAGAACCAGTTCAAACTGCACATCCTCGACGCTGGCGCGGATGCCCTCGGTACGGTCGGTCAGAACCTTGACCTTCACATCGGCGGGCAATTGCGCGGTCAGGTCCGGCAGGGCCGCCTTGATCGCGTCAACCGTGGCGATGACATTGGCGCCGGGCTGGCGCTGCACGTCGATGATGACGGCGCTTTGTTTGTTCATCCAACTGGCGGTGCGGGTGTTTTCCACGCCCGATTCCACGCTGGCCACATCGGACAGGCGGATTGGCGCGCCATTGGCATAGGAGACGACCAGATCGGCGTAATCCTTCGCGCTGCCCAATTGATCATTGGCGTCGATGGTCCAGCTTTTGGTGGCCCCGTCAAAGCTGCCCTTCGCCATGTTGACATTGGCGTTGGAAATCGCGCTGCGGATGCTTTCGAGGCTGAGGCCCCGCGTCGCCAGCGCGCCGACATTGGCGATGATCCGCACGGCGGGGCGCTGTCCGCCCGACAGGCTGACCAGACCCACGCCGGAAACCTGCGCGATCTTGTTTGAAAACTGCCGCTCGACAATCCCCTGCACCTCGCCCAGCGGGCGGGTTTTGGATGATACGCCAAGGGTAATGACCGGCGCATCGGCGGGGTTCACCTTGGCATAGACCGGCGGCGCGGGAAGGTCCGATGGCAGCAGGCTGTTGGCCGCATTGATCGCGGCCTGCACCTGTTGCTCGGCCACATCCAGCGCCATGTTAAGATCGAATTGCAGCGTGATGACCGAGGCCCCGCCCGATGAATTCGACGTCATGCGGGTCAGCCCCGGCATCTGGCCGAATTGCCTCTCCAGCGGACTGGTGACGGTTAATGCCATCACATCCGGGCTGGCGCCGGGATAGAGCGTGCGCACCTGTATCGTGGGATAATCCACCTGCGGCAGGGCCGAGAGCGGCAATTGCTTCCACGCGATGAAACCGGCCAGCAAGAGCGCGATCATCATCAACGTGGTGGCCACAGGGCGCAGGATGAAGGGCCGCGAAGGGCCGCCGCTTGCGGGCTGTGCGGTCACAGGTTCGACGTGCGCGCTCATTGGGCTGCCTTGCGCTTGCCCTTTGCCCCTTGCGGTCCTCCGGCGCCGGCCAGACGCACGGTTGAACCGTCATCCAGCCCATCCGCGCCTTCGGCCACCACCATCTGACCCTTGGCCAATCCGCCAAGGATCGCGGTGTTCTTGCCATCGCTGGGCCCGACCTTGACCACGGTCAGTTTGACCTTCTTGTCCGATTGCACCACGAAAACGAAATCGCCCGGCGCGCCGTGACGCAGCGCCGAAACCGGCACCACCGGCACCTGACGCAATGTATCAACCAGCATCTTTACATTGACGAACTGATTGGGGAACAAAGCCTTGGCCGAGGCGGGGTTGCTGAAACGCGCCTTGGCCTTGATCGTGCCGGTGGTCGTGTCGATCTGATTGTCAAAGGTCGAGAAAGTGCCCTGCGCCAACTGCGTCTTGCCATCCTGATCATAGGCGATGACGGGCAATCCGCTGCCCTTGGCGGCAATGGCGTTGAGATCACCCTGCGGCACGGTAAAGGCGACATCGATGGGATCGGTGCGCGTGATCGTGGCAATGCCCGCCGTGTCGGACGGGGTGACATAGGCGCCCACCGAAACCTGACGCAGACCGATGCGGCCCGAAAATGGCGCCTTGACCGCGGTATATTGCAAATTCAGCTTGGCCGTGCCGACGGCGGCGCGGTCGGCGGCGACGGTGCCTTCCAACTGGCCCACCGTGGCGCGCTGGGTGTCGAGTGTCTGGCGCGCCACCGAATCCTGCGAGGCCAGCGTTTCATAGCGCTTGAGGTCAAGTTTCGCCGAATTGAGCTGCGCCATGTCCTTGGCCAGCGTCCCTTCGGCCTGCGCGAGGCTGAGGCGATAGGGGCGCGGGTCGATCTGGGCGATCACCTGTCCTTCGCGCACCATCTGGCCTTCGGTGAACTGGATCGAGAAAACTGTGCCCGACAATTGGCTGCGCACGGCGGCCGAATCGATGGGGGTGACCGTGCCGATGGCGTTGATCTGTACCGGCATGTCGCCCAATCCCACCGGCACCGCCGACACCGCCGCCGCCGGACGGCCCGATCGCGCGTTCTTTTGCGCACCCGCGCCTGCAAACCATTTGCCGATCAGCGCCACGGCCACCAGCCCCAGCACCACCATGACATAGGCCAGCCAACGCTTGCGGGCGGGCTGTTCTTCGGGCGAAGGATAGGTCTGGACATCGGACATGAAGGACACTCCATCGGCGGCGAGGCCGGTGTTTCAAAAAGGTATCAGGGCCCGGCAAGCGATCCAGACTTGCCGGGCCATGACATTGGGCAGAATGCGGCGGGCTGACAACGAAGAAAGTATCGTCAATTGCAACAGAACGTATCAAAACAGACAGGCGCGCCCGATCAGGGCCGCGATACGGCCTTCGGCATGGTGGCTAATGCGCGAACCCGGCTTTTGTTGCTGGGCAGTTTGCCCGGACGGCAATCGCTGGCGGCGGGGCGCTATTATGCCCACCCGCGCAACCAGTTCTGGCGGCTGCTGTCACCCGTTGTCGGGGCGGATCTGGTGGCGATGGATTATGATGCGCGGCTCTCGGCGTTGTTGGGCGCGGGCATCGGATTGTGGGATGTGGTGGAAAGCGCGCGGCGGCGCGGCAGTCTGGACGCCGACCTGCGCGAGGTGGAGCCGCGGGATTTGCGCCGCGCGGCGGCTGGTTTGCCTGCCCTGCGCGCGATGGCGTTCAACGGGGCCAAGGCCTATGCCATCGGGCGGGCGCAATTGGGGGACGATCCGCCTGTGCCGCTGATCGCCCTGCCATCCAGCAGCCCGGCCCATGCGGTGGGGTTGGGCGTGAAGCAACCGGCGTGGGAGGCGTTGGGGGTGTGGTTGTGATGGGTTTTGGGGGTTGGCGGTTTAGAGTTTTAGTGTGCCTCCGGCGGGCAAAGGGCGGGGGCCCTTTGCAATCCCGATAATGTCGGCGTGGCGTTTTGGCGGCGGCGTTGGGGTTGGTGGAGAGGAGGGGCGTTAAGCCGCTTCGCGGGAAGGAGATGAGACATTCCCTAGCCAGTGGTATTGTCGATGTTGCTTTTGATGAGCATCATGACTGGATGAAACGTCGCAATCATATCATCTTGATGATTTTAATTGGTGGGTTGCTATTGCAAATTACCCTCCCGTTCTGGGGCACGGAGCCCGCATACTTTCTTGATTCGAAGAGAACAGTGCTTTCACGCGCCAGCTCGCCAGATGGAAAGCGCACCGCACAGGTCGAGCGCCTGATCGTCGGTGGGGTGCCAAACATCGTTGTAATGGTAAGATCATCATGGCTGCCCGATTGGTATTTAGCGGGTTGCGCGGTAATCTCGCATTACCGCGATGCAAGCGCTTCGGTTGTCTGGTCTTCGAATGATGCCCTAACCGTTACTCATACCGATGAACGCCGCTTTTGGTGGACAGGCGGAGCCCCTTTCCATTCCGGTTCATGCGACAGTATCAGTGTGGTCCTGCGCGACAAAGGCGCTAGATGACGTCCGTTTCCCCCTAAATTTTCGAATGTAACCCCGCCGCGCAGCGGCCTTCAAAATCAGACGCTCAGCGCCCAGACATTTCAGCTCCGCTTTTCGCGCAACGTGGACAGTATCGGGATTGCAAAGGGCCCCCGCCCTTTGCCCGCCGGAGGCAACTTTAAATTCTCACCACCCGCCCCCAAGCGCGAGGAACAGGTTGATCTGATCCAGCACCAGCGTTTCCTTGGCAGCCTGCTCACGTTGCGCGGCCAGAAGCGCGGTGTTGCGCCCGCCGATGTCGACTTGGGCTGCTGCCTTGCCGCCCTCGCGCAATCGGCGGAGCTGGTCGGCGGTTTCATCGGCGGCGACGCGGGCCTCGGTCAATGAAACGAGGCGGTTGTGGTTTTCGCCATAGGTGCTGATCGCGGTCTGGACTTCGCGCAGGGCGTTCAGCACCTTGCCGTCGAACACGGCCAGAGCGCGGGCGGTATCGGCCTTGGCGGCGCGGACCTTGGCGCGGGGGCCGGCGCTGGGGAAATTCCAGCGGATCAGGCCCGCGATGCTCCAGCGGTTGGCGGCGGCCTGTCCCAGATCGGCCAGAAGGCCGGTCGTGCCGCCGGTCAGGCCGATGCCGATCTGTGGATAGAGTTCGGCGGTGGCGACGCCGATGCGCGCCGTTGCGGCGGCCAACTGGCGTTCGGCGGCGCGGATGTCGGGGCGCCGCGCGATCAGGGCCGCGCCATCGCCGGTGGGCAGCGGCTGCGACAATTTGGGCAGGTGGTGACACGCTTCGGCCTCACGCGGGTATTCATCGGGCGTGCGGCCCATCAGAAAGGCAAGGCGATAGAGCGCCGCGCGCGACTTGATCTTGTCGAGCGGCAGGGCCGCCCGTGCGTCGGCCAGACGGGCCTTGGCGGCGGAAACCTCGATCGCGCTGCCCCGTCCTTCGGCCTGCAACCGTTCGGCAAATTCGACCAGTTTTTCCTGCACTTCGACCGAATGTTCGACGATGGCTTCCATTTCCTGCGCGCCGCAGACCTCGACATAGGACCGCGCAACCTCGGCGGCCAATGTCACCTTGACCGCATCGGCCAGAGCGCCCACGGCGGCTTCATCGGCGCGGGCGGCTTCGGCCCCGCGTTTCAGGCGACCGAACAGGTCGAACTGATAGCTGACCCCGCCGCCCATCGCGCCAAGGTTCATCACCGGCAGCGGTTCGGTCAGCAGATAGGATTCGCCCGAAAGGCGCGCGCGCTGGGCGGCGGCATCGACGGAGAATTCCGGCTCATTGGCGCCCTCTGCCGCCTCGGTCATCGCGCGGGCACGGCCCAGCGATGCCGCCGCGACGCGCAATTCGGTGTTGGCGGCCAAAGCCTGTTCTTCCAGCCGATCCAGCACCGGATCATCATACAGATGCCACCAGCGCGGGGGCAGGGGGGCAAGCTGTGTCATGCCGTCGGCTTGGGACAGCTTGGCCGAAACGGGTTTGGGCGCCTGATAATTGGGGCCCATCACGCAGCCGGAAAGCGCCAGCGCGGTGCAGGCCGTCAGAAGACCGCGCTTCACTTTGCACCATCCCGCGCCAGCGTGACCGAGGCCGTCCGCCCGGCAATCAGGGCGATATCGGCGGGCGGATTGTCCAGCTTGATCCGCACCGGCACGCGCTGGGCCAGACGGACCCAGCTGAACGAAGGGTTGATCGCGGGCAGCATCTTGGAACTGGCCAGACGATCGTGATCCTCGATCGCCGCGGCCAGCGAGACGACATGGCCCTTCATCGCCTTGCTCTCGCCCATCATGCGGATCGTGGCGGCTTGGCCCACATGGACATGGGGCAATTTGGTTTCCTCAAAATAGCCCTCAACGCGCAGGGATGCCGTGTCGATCAGCGCCATGACCGGGGCGCCCGCGCTGACATAATTGCCCACGCGCAGGTTGAGGTCCGACATATGGCCATCGGTCGGGGCCAGAACCCGCGTGCGCGCCCGGTTGAGCAGCGCCAGATCGCGTGCATCGCGCGCGGCGGTGACGCGGGCCTCGGCTTCGGCCAGCATCGCACTGGCCTCGGCGGCCTTGGCCTGTGCTTCGGCGGCCTTGGACTGGCTCTGTTCGGTGGATTCGGCGGCGACCAATTCGCCCAGCTTCTGGTTGCGGGTCGCGTCGCGGCGGGCCTGTGTCAGAACGACATTGGCGCTCTGGATCGCGGCGCGAGCGCGGGTGACATCGGCTTGCGCGCTCTGCAACTGGCTGTCGGCCTGACGGATGGCCAGATCGAAGCGCGCCGGGTCGATCTGGAACAGGACGTCGCCCTTATGCACGGCCTGATCGTGGGTCACAAACACCTGTGTCACCAATCCGGCCACGTCGGGCGCGACCTGAACCACATCGGCGCGGATGCGGCCATCGCGGGTCCATGGATCGGCCTGATAATAGGTGATCAGCGCCCGCCCCGCCACAAATGCCGCGGCCACCAGCGCGCCAGTGACAGCATAGCGGAGGATCTTTTGGCCGGTGGGTGAAAGCGAGGGAGTCATGACAAAGGTCCGTGCAACAGAGAAGGCACAAGCGGGGGCAGCCACAGCGTGACCAGCGCCCAGACGAGGATGAACATCGCGGTATCAAACAACACCGGATGCCACACAAAACGATAAAAACGGATGGCGATCAGAAAGCGATGCAACAACAGCGCAATCAGCAAAGCGATACAGCCATGCACAGGAGCCGCATCGATATAGATGCCGCCAAGGATATATTCAGCGCTCATGCGGAACCTCCGGCGCGAAAGGCGGGGGCACCCGGAAACAGATTGCGGCGCAGCGCCACCAGCGCGGCGCGCCCCTGTTCCGGTTCGGTGATCAATGTGGCCGAGCTTGCCAGTTGCGGCAAGGGCTGGCTTTGCGTCAAACGCAGCGCGACATCGATGGCGTCCAGCATTTCGGGCGGCGCCTTGACCTCCGCCTTGCTGGACCAGAGTTGCACGCCAAGGCGCAGCAGATTGTCGAGCGCGGCCGACAGGGCCGGCGGCGCGGCGGCGCGCAGGTGCTGGATCTGGACAATGTTCATCGCGATGCGAATGTCGCGCAGGCCCGCTGTCGCCGTGTCGGTTTCCGCGCTCAACCGCTGGGTGATCAACGCCAGTTGGTCCGTGCTGCGACCCAGCGCCGCCAGCGGATCGGGCGGGGTGGTCGCACGCGCCAGCGAGACCAGATTGCGCCGCATCCGCCGCCCCAACCGGGCGATGGCCACATCCTTGCTGATCGTGGTCAGACCCGCCGTCATGCCCGCCGCGACAATCATTGCAACGAATTGGGCAAGGTTGGTGTTGAGGAAATGCGCGAAATCGGCGGTATAGGTTTCCTGAAGCGCCAGCGTGCTGCAAAAACCCATCATCAGCGCCAGCGAGAACAGACCATAGCGCGGGTTGGGCAACAGGCTGCCAAAAATCAGCAGACAGGGGGAGAGCACCAGCGCAAGTTGAAAGAACCCGTCGATCTGGGGCAGGACATAGAAGAGATAAAAGCCGGCCAGCGGCATGGCCGCCATGGTAGCCGCGCCGAAATTGAGGATCGCGGGCACCGGATTGTCCATGGCCGCAAACAGACAGCAGAACACGCCCGCCAGCGCCGCCGCCGACGCGCCATCATTCCACCCCGACAGGATCCAGATCGCGCAGACCACCACAATGGTCAGCGTCGCCGCCACGCCCGCGATCAGCGCCGAAAGCGGATCTGCATGCAGTTCGATCGTGCCCTTCTGCTCGTTTGCCGTCAGGGGCGAGGGGCTTTGCGGATGGGCCAGATGGGCGAGCAGCGAGTCGCATTCGTCGAGCAGCACGCCCGCCTGGCGCCGCCGCAATTCATAGCTTTCGCGCAGCAGGCCGTTCCACGCATCATCCCCGTCGCCGATGGCGCGTCGCCGGTCCGCCATGCCCGACAGCACCGGCAGCAACAGCAGGATGCGGCGCAAAAGCGCCTGAACGCTGGACGTTGCCTCGCGCCAATGCGACGTGTCAAAGGGGATATGTGTGGCCAGCAAGGTGCAATCCACCGCATCCACCGCCAATTGCTGACGATCGCGCAGCGATGTGGTCAATTCTGCCCCGGCCAGAATATCGTCATACCACGCCCGCGCATCGGCCAGCCAGCGCTTGAGGCGCGGCTCCAATGCGGTGGCCACCGATTTGGGCCATAACAGGCTGTGCGCCAGTGTGGCGCAGGTGATGCCCAGCACGATTTCGGTGACGCGCGCGACGGCAATGTCAAACACGGCCTCGGGACGGGACACGGCTGGAAAACCAATGATCGCAGCGGTATAGCCCGCCAGCATCAGCATATAGGCCCGCGGCGAACGGTCGAGCAGCGAGATCGCCAGCGTGCCCCCAACCCACAGCGCGAGGGCCAGGCTGAGCAGTTCGGGCCATTCCACCAGCATCGGCACCAGCGCCACCGCCATCGTGGCGCCGCCGCCTGTGCCGATCACGCGATAGATCGCCTTGGACCGGGTTGCGCCCGACAGCGGGCTCGATACGATATAGGCTGTGCTCATCGCCCAGAACGGCATGGGCAGCCCGACGAACAGGCTGATCCACAGCGCCAGAAGCGCGGCAAAAGCAGTCTTTGCGGAATAGGACCAAGCCGACCAGTTGGGAAAGGTCATGGCCGAACGCCGCGAGCAGAAGGGGGCAACAGTTTGATCACTGGGGCGACTCAGAGGGGGGGACACCTGTGCCTTAGGCCCCCTCTCAGTTGCATACCATACAGCAGTCTGGCGTTTAGCCATAAAATTATTTATGGAATGGCTTATGTCGCTCCAACATCTCCGCACCTTTGTCGAAGTCTATCGCCAGCGTTCGATCAGCGGGGCCGCGCGCAGCCTTGGTCTGACGCAACCGGCGGTTTCGCAACATATCGCAGCCCTTGAGGCCGCGATCGAGCGCGACCTGTTCGAGCGGCAACCCAAGGGTGTGATCCCGACCTTGGCCGGTGAGGAATTGGCCGCAAGTCTGGGGGATCGCTTGGATATTGCCGAGGCGGCGCTGGCCGCGGCGCGGGCGCGATCCTCGGATATGACCGGATCGGTGCGGTTGATCGGGCATGGCGATTTCCTTGCCGAGGTGGTGGCGCCGCGCCTGTTGCCGCTGCTCCATTCAGGGCTGCGCATCAGCCTGCATACCGGGGATCGCGAGGCCATTCGTAAAGGTCTGGTCGAGGGCAATTATGATCTGGGTCTTTCGGCCTATAATCTTCAGGATCGCCGTTTGCGCAGCGCGCGCATCCATGAGGAACGCGTTTACGCCGTGGCCGCCCCGCGCGTGGCGGCGCGGATCATGGCCGCGCCCGATCTGCGCCGGGCGTTAATGGCAGAGCCTGTTCTGGCCTATCATCTCGAACGCCCGCTGGTCGAAGATTGGTTGACCGACAACCGCCTGCCCGGTCCCCCGGTCAGCCCCGCCGTAGTGGGACAGGACTTGCGGTGTCTGCGCAGCTTGTTGATGCAGGATTTTGGCTGGTCCGCTTTGCCCGGCTATCTTTGTGCGGATTTGATTGCGCGGGGTGAATTGGCCGAAATCACCGCGCCTGTGGAACGGCCGGTTCACGCCTATTCGCTGGTGTGGTCGCCTGCTGCTTTGCGGCATCCGCGTGTGGCCTTTGCCAGAAATGCGTTAATGGCCGGCGGATTTCCCTAAACGGCACATTTACCAACCGCTTTGTCGCAAAATGTCGTAATTTCCACTAGGCAGCCCGTCTCCTGTGCTTAAAAGGGGTTGGGCAATGGCGGGGGCCTGAGCTGGGGGTTTTTTGAATGTGGGGAAAGACCGGATTCGGTCGCAGGGCTGGGAATAAGGGGCTGACCGGAGGGCTGGCGCTGGTTTGCGCTTTGGCGGCAACACCGGCTATGGCGCAAAGTGTGGAGCAGGCCTCTTCCTTCTCGCCTGATCAAGCTGTTACGGTGGATCAGGGCGCGTCGATGGTCGGCGCGGCGGTGGCGGATGGGCCGATCATCGACACGACCGGCGTTGCGAGTGCGATGAATGGCGCGATGAATGGCGCGGATGATAGCGCGCTTGCGCCCCAGGACCATGCCGCATCCAATGCACCGTCGCGCAATGGCGCGCACCATGAGGAAGAGCCGGGGATCGTGGTGTCCTCGCGTCCCCTGGCGCCCGACCCGGCCAGGGCGATCAACATGGCCTCCTTTGCCGTGACGCAGGCGCTCGACAGTGCGGTGCTTGAACCTTTTTCCAAAGGGTATGAGGCGGTCGTGCCTTCGCCTGTGCGCGATGGCATTCACAATGTGCTTTATAACCTGCGCGAACCGGTGATTGCCGCCAATTATCTGATGCAGCACAAGATCGGCAAGACGGGCGAAACCATCGCCCGCTTTGTTATCAATTCGACCATTGGTTTGGCCGGTATCTTTGATATGGCCAAGCGCAAGCCGTTCAAGCTTGGCTATCATGAGAATGGCTTTGCCGACACGCTGGGTTTTTATGGCGTGGGTAACGGGCCGTATATCTTTATGCCCTTGTTCGGTTCAACGACCTTGCGCGACCTTGCGGGGCGGATTGTGGACCGCGCGGCATTGCCCACCGCGATTGGCGGCAATGTGATCCCCGCAGCGGCTCTGGTGCCGATGATTGTGCTTGGCATCGTTGACCGCCGGTTGGTCAACAAGGATCGGATCAAGCAGGAACGCGAGGCGGCAGACCCCTATACGACCACGCGTGACAATTATCTGCGCCGCCGGGCCAAGCGTATCGAGGAATTGCGCCACCCCAATGGGACGGAAACGCCGCCGGAAGAATAAAAAAGGGGGCTGCATTTGCGCCCCCTTTTCATTTTGACCATCCGCTGCGGGATCAGCTTTCGTCCGCCGCGGCGATGAACAGGCATTGTTCAACCCGCGTGGTCCAGATCAACCCGTCGCCCTGACGCGCGGTGCGGGTGGTCTGGCGGATCGTGTCGTAGATCGGCTTGGCGTTGGCTTCATCCACGACGATATAGACCATGGATTTGGGCGAGAAATCGACCAGATCCTGTTTGATCGTCCATGGGTTGTTGCCCAATTTTCCGCTGCCGCTGCACCCTTCGACCTTGGCCACGGTCATGCCGGGAAATTCGGGCAAAAGGCGCAGGGCCGCGCGCAGCATCTCGACCCTGCTGGGGCGCACCACGGCGCGGATTTCAATCATGGCCATCGCGAATTCTCCCTCAGGCTTCCACGCGTTCAACGTCAAAGAAGCGATAGATGGTGGGCAGCACCACCAGCGTCAGCACGGTCGAGGTGATCAGCCCCCCGATCACCACAATGGCCAGCGGCTTTTGCACTTCCGACCCCGGCCCGGTGGCGAACAGGAAGGGGATAAGGCCCAAAAGCGCCACCGTTGCCGTCATCATCACCGGGCGAAAACGCAGGGTTGCCCCCTGAACCACCGCCTCGCGCACTGATTTGCCCTCGTCACGCAGGTTGCGGATATAGGAGACCAGCACCACGCCATTGAGCACCGCAATGCCCCAGAGCGCGATAAAGCCTACCGAGGCTGGCACCGACAGATATTCCCCCGTCACCGCCAGCCCCACGATCCCGCCGATCGATGCAAAGGGCAGCACCAGAATGATGAGCGAGGCCAGACGCAGTGAGTTGAACAGGACAAACAACAGGAAGAAGATCGCCGCCACCGTGATCGGCACGATGATCATCAAATGGCCCAGCGCGCGTTCCATGTTCTGGAACTGGCCGCCCCATTCGAGGTAATAGCCTTCGGGCAGCTTGATCTGCGCATCGACCTTCTGCTGCAACTCGGCCACGAAACCGCCAAGGTCGCGGCCCTTGACGTTCATGCCGATGACGATGCGGCGCTTGCCCATTTCGCGGCTGATCTGGGCCGGGCCGTCCGACACGATGACATTGGCAACGTCGGCAAGCCGCGCCTGCGCCCCGCCCGGCGAGGTAATCAGCAGGTTCGAGATCGCATCAATATTGTTGCGATAGGCTTCGGGCAGGCGGACGATGCCGGGGAAACGGCGCTCGCCTTCGAACACTTCGGTCGCCACCTTGCCGCCCACCGCCGTTTCGAGCAGGTCGTTGACATCGGCCACGTTCAGGCCAAAGCGGGCCAGCGCCGCACGGTCGATTTCGATCGAAAGATATTGCTGGCCGCTGACCTTTTCGATGCGAAGATCCTCGGCGCCCTGAAGCGATTGACCCACGCGGGCGATGTCTTCGGCCACGCGCTTCAATTCGTCCATGTCATCGCCGAACACCTTGACCGCGATGTCCGAACGCACGCCGGTCACCATTTCGTCCACACGGTCGGAAATGGGCTGGGCCATAACGATCTGTACACCGGGAAGCTGTTTCAGCTTTTCACGCATCGCATCGGCAATGTCGTCCTGATTCCATCCCTTGGGCCATTCATCGCGCGGTTTCAGGCTGACGATGGGGGTGGATTCGTTCGGCCCCTGCGGGTCGGCCGGGCTTTCGCCGCGACCCACGCCCGAAACGGCGGATTTGACGCCGGGCACCTGCATGACAAGGCGCATGCCCTCCATTTCAATCTTGATCGATTCATCGAGCGAGATGTTGGGCACGCGGTTGATGCCGGGCACGACCGACCCTTCCTTCATTTCGGGAATGAAGGCCGTGCCAAGGAAGGGCAGGATTGCCAGCGTCGCCAGAAACCCTCCCACGGCCAGCGTGATCGTGCGCTTTTCATGACCCAGCGCCCAATGCAGCATCCGCAGGTAATATTTCTTCATCACCTTGATGACGCGGGTGTCGTGGTCCTCTTCGTCGCCACCATGGCCATCGCCATGGGCCTTGGGCGCCTTGAGCAGATAGGAAGACAGCACCGGCGTCACGGTCAGCGACAGCACCAGCGAAATTGCCAGCGCAATCGCGATCGTATAGGCCAGAGGCGCAAACATCTTGCCCTCCATCCCCTGCAACGTCATCAGCGGCAGGAAGACGAGGATGATGATCCCCACGCCAAAGATCACAGGTGTCGCCACCTCGACCACGGCGCGCAGGATGATGCGGACCTTGCTCTCGCCTGTATTGCGCGCGCGGCCCAGCAGGAGGAAGGCGTTTTCCACCACCACCACCGAACCGTCGACCATCAGGCCGATGGCAATGGCCAGCCCGCCCAGCGACATGAGATTGGCCGAAATGCCCAGATAGTTCATGCAGATGAACGTCAACAGCGGCGTCAGCACCAATGTGGACACCACAATGACCGAGGACCGCACGTCGCCAAGGAAGACGAAGAGCACGATCACCACCAGTACGATGCCTTCCATCAACACCTTGACCACGGTGTGGATGGCCGCATCGACCAGTTCGGAACGGTCGTAATAGGGTACGATCCGCAGATCATCGGGCAACATGCCCTTGCTGTTGATCTGTTCGACGCGTGCCTTGATCTTGGTGACGATGGCCTTGGCATTGCCGCCCGCCATCATCAAGGCGATGCCGCCCACGCTTTCGGTTACGCCATTCTTGATCAACGCCCCGTCGCGCACGCCCGGACCGATCTTCACCTCGGCCACATCGCGCAGGTAAACCGGCGTTGCCGCGCTTTCACGGATGACGATGCTGCGCAGGTCATCCTCGCTTTTGACAAGGCCGACGCCGCGGATCAGGAATTGTTCGGCATATTGCGGCAAAACGCCGCCGCCCGCATTGGCATTGTTGCGCGCCACGGCCTGATAGACCTCGGCCACGCTGACATTATAGTGGCGCAGTTGATCGGGGTTGACCAAGACCTGATATTGCTTGGCAAAGCCGCCCTGCGAATTGATTTCCGCCACGCCCGGAATCGAGCGCAACAGCGGGCGCACCACCCAGTCCTGAATGGTCCGACGCTTGGTCAATTCCTCCTGGCTCAACACCGCATTGCCGTCGCCCGGCTTGTCCAGCGTATATTGATACACCTCGCCCAGACCCGTCGATACCGGGCCAAGAACCGGGGCAATCCCCGGCTGCATCTTGGAACTGACCTCGATCAGGCGTTCCATCACCAATTGGCGCGCGAAATAGACGTTGGTCTTGTCCGTGAACACCAAAGTGATGAGCGAAAGGTTCGGCTTATTGAGCGAACGCATTTCCTCAAGTCCGGGCAGGCCCGTCATCGCCACCTCGATGGGGACGGTGGCCATGCGTTCGACCTCTTCCGGGCTGCGACCCTGCGCTTCGGTGGCGATCTGCACCTGAACGTTGGTCACATCGGGAAAGGCGTCAATCGACAGATTGTTGGCC
This sequence comes from Novosphingobium sp. Sphag1I, assembly GCF_056279125.1. Taxonomy (NCBI): domain Bacteria; kingdom Pseudomonadati; phylum Pseudomonadota; class Alphaproteobacteria; order Sphingomonadales; family Sphingomonadaceae; genus Novosphingobium; species Novosphingobium sp. Sphag1I. Next base: position 268,546 of record NZ_JBWBQS010000001.1, read on the forward strand.
GCGTTCAGGCCAAAGCCCAAAAGCACCGCGGCCACCACAATCACGATCAGGCGCTGTTGCAGCGCCGCGCGTATCAGAGACTGGATCATTGGCCTTCCAGCGCCTGTCGGTTGCGTTCATTGTTGAGGTGGAATGCGCCGTCAATGACGATGCGTTCACCCGGCTTTACGCCGGAAATCACCACCCGCTTGCCCCCCATGTCATCGCCCAGCGTGACCGGGCGGATGCGGAATTTGTTGGGCGCGGTTTCGACAAAGATGTGGTCCTTGTTGTTTTCACGCACGATGGCGGCATTGGGCACCACGGGGCGGCTTTCCGGCGCGGCGGTCACCAGCATGGTGGCCAGCATTTGCGGCTTGAGCTGTCCGTCGCGATTGTCCAGTTCGGTGCGCAGGACGACCGTGCGGGTCTTGGGGTCGACCACCTGGCCGACATAGACCAGCTTGCTCTCACGCTTGGCCCCGCCCAGCGCCGGGATTTCCAGCGCCACGGTCTGGCCTTGCTTGACAAAACGCACCTGCTGTTCGGGCACCAGCGCGGTGGCCCACAGCTTGCCCAGATCGGCCACGACAAACAAAGCGTCGGCGGGCTGCACCACTTGGCCCAGCGCCAGATTGCGTTCGACCACCACGCCGTTCATCGTCGAGAGGATCGGGGTGGAGGAAGAAATCACCCCCTGACCGCCCAATTGCCCCAAGGCCGATGCCGATACGCCCAGAAGGCGGAGTTGGTCGGCGGCGGCGCGCATTTCCGCGTGCGAAATATTGGCCTCGCTCTGGCGGCGCTGAAGTTCGGCGGCGGCGATGACATCGGCGGCGTAAAGCTGCTGCGCACGCTCGGCCGCGCGGCGGTTCAGCTCATATTGCGACCGCGCCCGCAGATAGGCGAGCTGCTGCGTTGAAAGGTCCGAACTGTTGATCCGGCCCAGAACCGTGCCGCGCCCGACATTCTGGCCGATATTGGCGACAATGTCGGTGACGCGGCCCGTCACGGTCGCGCCGATGCGCGCCACGCGGTTTTCGTCAAAGGTGATCTGGCCCGCGACGCGCAATGTGTCGGAAACCGGCTCTACGCCAACGGGGGCGACTTTGACGCGGCCCTGCATATTGGCGCCGGCGACAACGGTTTCGGGATCGATCTTGGGCTTGGCGGCTTTTTCATCATCGCCGCATGCCGAAAGAGCCAAAGGAAGCGCCAGAGAGAGAACCAGCGCCGAAAGGGGGATTTTTTTCATGGGTTTATCTCTGCGCAAGATTGGAGCTGAGCCGCTGGATCTCGACCAGCGCGACGGCCAGGTCGTAACGGCTGTTGATAAGATCGGCGCGGGCCGCGCGGAAAACGCGCTGGGCGTCCAGAACGTCGATCAACCCGCGCTCGCCAAAGCGATAGGCGGCCTCGGCGATCTTGAGCGCGGATTGCGCCTGTGACACCACGCCGCCTTCCAGCGCGGCCACGGTGTTCTGGGCAATCTCGTACTGCTTATAGGCGATCACCAATTCCTGACGCACCGCATATTCGCGTGCCTCAAGACCATAGGTTGATTTCGACAATTGCGCCTCGGCCGCCGCGACCGGCCCCTTGCGGCGGTCCCAGATCGGCACGGTGACGCTGACGCCAAAGCGGGTCTGGTCCTGTTCGGCATCCCCGCTGCGTTCGGCGCGCAGCGAGACCTGCGGCAAACGCTGGGCCTCCTCGGTGCGCAGGCGATAGCGGGCCTGTTCCTTTTGCGCGCGGGCCTGAACCAGTTCCGGGTTGGTCAACGCGACCTGCTCGACCAGCTCGTCAAAGGCGGGCAATTTGGGCAGGGCCTGCAAACGCCCCGACACCTTGAAATTTTCCGGCAGGGCGGGGCCGACCAACATGCGCAATTGCGACCGCGCCTGCTGCACCCGCAAGGCTGCCGCCGCCGCCGTCTTTTGCACGTTCAGCAATTCGGCCTCGGTACGGATCGCTTCGAACTTGGCGGTTTCGCCCTGCTTGACGCTAAACGCCACCTTTTGCTGAACCGAACGGACAATGCCGACATCTTCTTCGGCCACCACCTGTTCGGCGGTGCGGCGCAGCACATCGTAATAGGCCATGCGCAGATTGGCGAGCCAGTTGGTCACCTGGCCTGCAAAGCCCGCCTCGCTGGCGGCAAGGCCAGCGCGTGCGGCCTCGATACGCGGCGTGCGCGAAAAGGGCAGGTCGAGCGGCTGGGTCAAACTATAGCTGGTCGCATTGCCGGAAATCCCGCTGGCCACAGGCTTATAACGCATGGGGCCGGTCATGAATTCAACCGTGGGGTTGGGCAGGGCGCGCGCTGTACTCACCTCGCTGCGGGCAATGGCAACATCACGCTGCGCTGCTTGCAATGCAGGATTGGTGTCCTGAGCCAGTCGCTCAAGACTTTCCAGAGTATAGCTTTCCTGTGCCATAACATTGCTGCTGCTCAGCAAAAAAGGCACCAGAATATGGTGTAATCGCATCAGTAATGGAACTCCGCGAGGGCTTATTCCCGTATCGTTTGAACCCTCCCGACGAACGACGGACTATTCTTATGTTATATCGTAGCCGTGCCGGGGCGTATGGGAAAGCGTGGGGGGCGGCAAATAAAAATCCAATAAATGCGCCTGATTCTGCCCTTTGTGACGGGTTTGTGTCGGGCAATCGTCATATTGCTGCGTCAATTGGCGTATGGATCGCACGGGCCGGTCGGGGTTCAAGCGCCTATCTTGGGAGACAATGTATCATGGACCTGCCTGCTGATCGCCGCCAATTCCTGATGGGGGCCGCAATGGGGGCGCCTGCTCTTCTGGCCGCACAGGCGCATGGGGCGCCGCTGGCCTCAACGGGCCTGCCGATGATCGGGGCTGCGGCGGCGCTTGGCGACAAGCCATTGGCGCCCGGATCGATCGCGATTGCCGATTTGCCGCGCCACTATGATGTCGAACCGGGCGTGCATAATCTGGAAAACGGATATTGGGGCATCATGCCCCGCGTCGTGGCGCAGGAATATGTCAACCAGACGCTATATGTGAACAGGATGAATGCGATCTGGGCGCGCAATGTTCTGCCCGGCGGGGCCTGTCTTGCCGCCGGCGGGCGTGAGGCACGTGAGGCCATCGCGCGTCAGGTCGGTTGTCTGCCCGAGGAAATTGCCATCACCGCGTCGGGGGCCCATGCGCTCGAAACGCTGATCGTCAATTACAAGCCGTTGAAGGCGGGCGATGCGGTTATCTGTTGCGATCTGGATTATGACGCGATGATTGCCTCGATGGAATGGCTGGGCAAAAACCGGGGTGTCGAGGTGGTCAAATTCGCCATGCCCGAACCGGCGACAACGGCCAATATTCTGGCCGCCTATGACGATGTGCTCAAACGCACGCCCCATGCGAAACTCATGCTGGTGACGCAGATTTCCAATCGTACCGGATTGGTCACACCGGCACGCGAAATCGTCGCGATGGCGCGGGCGCGGGGCGTGGATACGGTGGTGGATGCGGCCCATGCCATCGCCTGCCTTAATTCGTTTCTGCCGGATCTGGGCGCTGATTTCGTGGGGTGGAGCGTGCATAAATGGACCAGCGCGCCGCTGGGCCTTGGCGCGATGTATATTCGTAAGGAACGCCTTGGCGACATTGCCATGGCCGACGACGTGCGCGACCCCGACCCGTCCCAGATCAGCACCCGCGTTCCGGCAGGCACGGTCAATTTCGCCGCCGTCCTGTCGATCCCAAAGGCGGTGGAGTTCCATTTTGCCGTCGGTGCGGCCGCCAAGGAGGCGCATTTACGCAGCCTTCGCAACCGCTGGGTTCACGCGGTGGCGGATTTGCCCAATGTCGAAATCTGCGTTCCCGACGATCCGGCGCGATACTGCACCATCACCAGTTTCCGCCTGAAAGGCATGGACACCGCCGCCAAAGCCCAAGCGGTGCAGGCGCGCCTTTTCGAAAAATACCGCGTCCACACCGTTTGGCGCAGCGGCGTGGCCAAGGCGCCGGTGATCCGCGTAACGCCCGGCCTTTACACCACCGCGCAGGATGTCGACGCGCTGGCCAAGGCCCTGCGCGCCGAACATGCCATGTTGGTTTAGAACGTGATTGCTGGGGCCTGCGCCTTGTCCAGCCTTGCCCCCATCACTTTGGCCAAAGTGGGTGCAATCGCGCGCATGTCGATCTCGCCCAGATCGCGGCCCTTCGGAATTCCGGGGCCGGTGATGATGAAGGTCGAACGCATGCGCGGATCGCCGGGGAAGAACCCGTGCATCCCCTTGGTGGGCGGGACAAAGCGCAAGGGCGCCGCCGCCGCGATATAGCCCGTCGCCAACATCGGCGGGGCAAGGTTGAGATAGAAGCTGGCCTGCGTATTGCCGCCCGCCTTGGCAATGGCGTCGCCTTCGAGCAAGTCGGTGATACGATTGGCCGGATCGGCCTTCAACCCGATTAGGATGTCGCGAACCTTGGCTTTGAGCGCGGCATCGTCGGGCCGCGCCAGAATGACCGCCACCGATCCGCCCGAGGCCCATGCCACCGCGTCCCAGCTTTCAATCTTTTGCCGTCCCAGCGGATCGGGCGCGGAAAGGCGGATCAGGCCCGCATCGATCAAAGCGCGGCTGAGGTTGAAGGCATTGTCCACCTCGGCAAAGCCATGGTCGGACACCAAGGCAATGACGGCATCGGGATGCGCCTTGTGCTCGGCCGCCACCAGATTGGCGACAATGGCGTCAATGCTTTCCAGAACGGCATGGCTGGCCGCGCTGCCCGGCGCGGTTTCGTGCTGGGTATGGTCCAGAGCGGTCAGATAGACCGTCATGAAATCGGGGTGATGGGCCGCGATCATCCGCGCGGCAAAACGCCCACGGATCTGATCGGCGGGCAGGTCTTCGGCCTTGCCCGCGGCATAGGGGCCTTCCTTGGCCTCAAGTTCCGGCAACAGGCCTGGCGTGGAGAGCGCCGCCAGCAGTTTGGCATCATCGGCATGACCCGTGCGCCAGATCTGGGGCAGGTTCCAGCGGATATCCGCGCCCACGCTGACCGGCCAATGGACATTGCCGGTGGAAAGGCCGCGCGCCTTGGCCGCATCCCAAAGGGTGGGCACCTTGATGTCGCTGGCGTACCAGTACCAGCCGTCCTGGTTGATGGCGGTGGGGTCAAAGGTGACATTGTTGAACACGCCGTGGCGCGCCGGATCAACGCCGGTAATCAACGTCGTATGGCTGGGAAAGGTCAGCGTGGGCAACACGCCCACCACCCCGCTGGCATGGGCGCCATCGGCCACCAGAGCGCGCAGGGCGGGCACTTTAAGCCCGCGCTTCTCTGCCTCCAGCACGTCGCCGGGGCGCAACCCGTCGATCGAGATCAGCAGCACCGGATGATGCGGCGGGGCCTTGGCGACGGGTTTTGCCGCCACCGTGGCGGCAGGGATCGACCCCGCCGCCAGCAACAGACCCAATATGAGTGATTTCATGCCCATCAGAACCCCGCCTTGATCGTGCCGAACACCGCGCGCGGCGCGCCAACCATCAGCGTCTGGGCATCGCCAGAGAAGCCGAAGCCATTGGTGCCCATGGTCGAAACATATTTCACATCGAACAGGTTGGTCGCATTGACCTGCAATTCGATCGGACGATCCGAGAAGGGCGTCTTGACGCGATAACCAAGGCTGGCATCGACCAGAGTGCGCCCGCCGATATATTGATCGTTGGTATAGGTGAAATAACGTTTCGACATGTAATTGACCGCCACACGCCCGAAGATCACCTTGTTATCATAGGCCAGTTCGGCGCGGGCTAGGTGCTTTGGCGCATCGACAGTCGTCTTGCCCGCGATGCGATAGGTGCCGATGTCGTTGCGATAGGTGCTGTCATTATAGGCATAGGACACGGTGGTTGAAAAACCATGGCCAAGGCGCGCATTGATCAGCGCCTCGATCCCCGCGGAACGCACGCCGCCCACGTTGGAGAGCAGATTGGCCGAACCCACGATCCCGGCGGCGGTGGGGATCACCAGCAGGCGGTTGTGGAAATTGGTCAGATACGCGCCCAACGTGGCGTTGATGCGTGCGTCGGCGTAACGATAGCCAACCTCATACGTGTCCGAGCTTTCGGGCTTCAGGCTGCCCTTGACCGCATCGAACCCGGCCTGTGAGGCGGAGAAAGGCCCGCTGGTGGTGGCGGATTGATAGGCGCGGGTGGACTGGGCGAAACCGGCATAGAGTTCGCCATTGCCGCCCAGCTTATAGGACGCGCCGACCGTGGGCTGGAACCAGTCGATGGCCGAGATGCGGCCCGATGCGCGGCCACCGGCCACCACGGGGCTGGCCTTGTTGATGGTGGCAAAACCCTTCCAGCCAAGGTTGATCGTCAGATCGCCATATTTCACCGTGTCGGCCACATGATATTGCAGCGTGTCGGTGGCGAAATTCAATTCCCATTGCGTGGCAAACGGGTTGGTCGGCCAATCGAGCAGGCCCTGACCAGGATTGGTGCGGCTGGCGACCGCATAATAGCGGCGGGCCTGGTTAAAGGCATTGTGTTCCCACCAACCGCCGAGCGTCAGCTTATGCGCGCCCACTTCGCCATCGATATGGCCGAAAATACCGCCGCGCTTGATCGCATATTCGGTGGTGCGCAGCGAAAGCGGGATGCCGTTGGGGCTGTTGACATAGGGCGTCCACCAAAGGCCGCGGCCCTTGTTATCGTGATAATAGGCCTTGATCTCGCCGCTGAACTTTTCGCTGAACTGTGTCTTGGCGCCGATCCAGCCGAGGAAGTCCTTGCGCAGGCCGCCACCCGAATAATAGGCGTCGTCAGCGTTGGCGAAGGGCGCAGGCCATGCCGTGCCCGCCGAGGGGTTGGTGGCCACCGCGCCCGAATAGCCATTGTTGGCCGCCACATCGGCGACCTTGACCGCCAGCGCGTAATTGTTCGAGATATTGTCCCAGTTATAGCCAAGGCGGCCCAGCATTTCGAGGCTGAGATCCTGATAATCGACCTCGGCGCGGTCGGAGTAGGAGCCATAGGCCGACAGTTCGGTGGCGCCCACCTTGCCCACGATCTTGGCGTTGACCAGCGTCTGGCGCTGCTGGCCATAGCCTTTCCACTTGGACGTTTCGTGGTGGTCAACCGCGATATAGCCGCGCAGATCGCCATTGGCGCTGGCCGCATTCACCCGGCCATAGGTGCGCCACATGTTGAAGCTGCCATAGGAGGCGGCGGCGTCGAGGGCAAAATGGTCGAGCGGATCAAGGCTGGCAAATTCGATCGTGCCGCCAAGATTGTTGGTCGCCTGTGTGCCCAGAGCGCCTGCGCCCTGCGTCACGCGGGTGGCGCCGATATTGTCGGTGATGATGGCGCGGCTGATGTGCAACCCGTTGAGATTGCCATAGGACGCATCGCCCAGCGGCACGCCGTCGAGGGTGAAGCCCAACTGGTTCTGGTTAAACCCGCGGATCGAGACGCGCGTGGCCCATTCATAGGCGCCAAACGGATCGGCGCTCTGGAAATTGACGCTGGGCAGGTTTTCGATGGCTTTCAAGGGGCTGGTGCCGGGGGCCAGCACGGCCAGATCCTTGATGGTCAGGGTCTGGGCCTGACGGACGGTGCCCTGGCCGACAACGACGATGGCGTCGGCTTCACCGGCATCGGTGGCGGGCGCTTCGGCGGCATGGGCAAAACCGGCCGGGCAAAGCGCGCTGGCGGCAAGCAGGATAGGCAGGAATTTGGACATTTTGACCCCCGATGCATGAGCATGAACGGGGGCGGCCTAGGGGCGGCCTGTTACTGTGTGGTGGCGGAATGGAGGCGGTTGCGTGACGTTTAGGTTAAGGTTTCAAGACGTTGCTTATTTGCATCAGTGTCAGTTTGGCGCGCGTGCCGGGCTGTTCAATGCCAGCCAAGGTGGCGGCCGATGAAGATCAAAGCCATCGCGCCGACCACCGATGCGATAAATCCGGCAGGGCGGGCAGGGCGCCCCACATCGCCGCGATTGACCACCAGATCGGCCAGCAGCGAACCCCCGATTCCCAGCAGAATCGTCATCCACCACCCCATCGGCACCGAACCCAGGTAGAAGAACCGGGCCACCAGACCCACAAAGAGCCCGGAAAATAGCGCGCCAATCATGCGGAACATCGGTTTTCTCCCATAGATGCCGGGTGTGGTGCGAGATTAGTACACCCGGGCGAATCCTGAAAGCAGATGTGGAGAACTTTTTTCCAAAAATGGTAATTTGACGCTTGCATGACAGCGCAGTGCCCGGTTTCCGGCGCGTCGCTGGCCATGACCGGGGCAATCGCCAATCGCGGCAAATTGCACCTTTCCTCTTGCGTATGTTTCCGCCTTTGAGGCACAACCTGTGGTGGCCGTACAAGGGCGCCGACCTCTATCCCTAGTTATTGGCCACCTGAGGCGGAAAAGCCTTGGTGTGGGCCGATTCTGTGGAAAAGAGCAGCGCCCCATGCGCCGCCATGACCAGTTTCAACACCATGAAGGGGCAGAACGTGGATTTCAGAAGCGGGGATGAGCGAGCCGATCTTTCGCAATCGCCACTGATGGGCGCAGATGACGCCGCCGTTCTGACCGATAACAAGGAGGCGGGCAAAAGCCCGGCTATGCCCATGAATGACAAGACCGATATGGCAACCGCTGATTTGCTGACGGCCGAGCGTGCGATGGGCGATCTGCTCAGCGTGGCGGCGGCGGCGGCTTCTTCGCCCAAGCAGCCCGAAGACACCAAGCGCGTCGATGTGCGCCGCTTTGAAATCAAGACCGATCCTTCGCGCGATGCGCTGCTGACCGATTTCGGCAAGGAAACGCTCGACGACCGTTACCTGCTGCCCAACGAAACCTATCAGGATCTGTTTGCGCGCGTCGCGGCGGCCTATGCCGATGATGCCGAACATGCCCAGCGGATCTATGACTATATTTCCAAGCTGTGGTTCATGCCCGCAACGCCGGTGCTGTCGAACGGCGGAACGGGGCGCGGTCTGCCGATCTCGTGCTATCTGAACACGGTTGAGGACAGCCTTGACGGCATCGTCTCGACCTGGACCGAAAACGTCTGGCTCGCCTCGCGCGGGGGCGGCATCGGCACCTATTGGGGAAAGGTCCGCGGGATTGGCGAACAGGTGGGCCTGAACGGCAAGACCAGCGGGATCATACCCTTCGTTCGCGTGATGGATTCGCTGACTCTGGCGATTTCGCAAGGGTCGCTGCGCCGTGGTTCGGCGGCGGCCTATCTCGATGTCAGCCACCCGGAAATCGAGGAATTCCTTGAAATCCGCAAGACGTCGGGCGACTTCAACCGCAAGGCGCTGAACCTGCACCACGGCGTGCTGCTGACCGATGATTTCATGCAGGCAGTGCGCGACGGGCGCGAATTCGAACTGAAATCGCCCAAGGACGGCAGTGTTCGCGGCAAGGTCGATGCGCGCAGCCTGTTCCAGAAGCTGGTCGAAGTGCGTCTGGCCACGGGTGAGCCTTACCTCGTGTTCTCCGACACGGTGAACCGCATGATGCCCAAGCATCACCGCGATCTGGGCCTCAAGGTCTATACTTCGAACCTGTGCAGCGAAATCACCCTGCCCACGGGTAAGGACCACCTTGGCAATGACCGCACGGCGGTGTGCTGCCTGTCCTCGCTCAACCTGGAAACCTGGGACGAGTGGAACGGCGACAAGCGTTTCATCGAGGACGTGCTGCGTTTCCTCGACAATGTGCTTCAGGACTATATTGACCGCGCGCCTTCCGAAATGGCCCGCGCCAAGTACTCGGCAAGCCGCGAACGCAGCGTCGGCATGGGTGTGATGGGCTACCACTCCTTCCTGCAAAAGAAGGGTATCGCCTTTGAAAGCGCGATGGCCAAGGCGTGGAACCTGAAGATGTTTAAGCACATCTCGGCCAAGGCGGACGAGGCGAGCATCCTGTTGGCGCAGGAACGCGGCGCATGCCCCGATGCCGCCGACATGGGCGTGATGCAGCGTTTCTCGTGCAAGATGGCGATCGCGCCGACCGCTTCGATCTCGATCATCTGCGGCGGCACCAGCGCTTGTATCGAACCGATCCCGGCGAACATCTATACCCACAAGACGCTGTCGGGTTCGTTCGTGGTCAAGAACCCCTATCTGCAAAAGCTGCTGGCCGAAAAGAGCAAGGATTCCACCAATGTGTGGAACTCGATCCTTGAACATGGCGGCTCGGTTCAGCATCTCGACTTCCTCTCGGCGGACGAGAAGGCGACCTACAAGACGTCGTTCGAAATCGATCAGCGCTGGCTGCTCGAATTTGCCGCCGATCGCACACCCTATATCGATCAGGCCCAGTCGCTGAACCTCTATATCCCGGCGGACGTGGACAAGTGGGACCTGATGATGCTGCACTATCAGGCGTGGGAAAAGGGCATCAAGTCGCTCTATTATCTGCGCTCCAAGTCGGTGCAGCGCGCTGGTTTCGCCGGCGGGGTTGAGGCGGACAACACCTCGGCGGCCCCCCGGATCGAATTGGAGGCCAAGGGCGAGACCGACTATGAGGAATGTCTGGCCTGTCAGTGATTTTCGTAGGTTTTGATGCCTCCGGCGGGCAAAGGGCGGGGGCCTTTTGCAATCCCGATTTGGGGGTAGCGTGCGGTCCGTAGCGATGTGGATTGCATGATGGATTGAAAGCCTGCGGCGCTTTGGATGGGCGTCGCAGGCTTTGTTCATTCATCCGATATCCATCGCGCCACGCGGACAGTAACGGGAGTGCGAGGGTCTGGACCCTCGCATCAACTGCCTTTCTGACACGGTTTGCGAAACTTTCTCACCCTTCGCGACTTGCCAATTTGTCGCATTGCCTGCTTTTCATCTGCGCGTAACTTTACCGGGCAATGGGACCGCGCCCGGTAAAGACAGCATTCTAGGAAGGGAATTTCATGCGTAAGTGGCATCGCTGGCTCAGTCTGTTTTTCGGCGTTTTCATGTTGTGGATGGCCGTAACCGGCGTGCTCAGCCAGATCGTTCCGCTGACGCAAGGCAAGCCGCAGCAGGCACAGGGCGCCCCGGCCTCGATTTCCAAGGTGCAGCCCGATTTCGTTTGCCCGCCCGATGTCATGTGCCGCCCCAAGCAAAAGGGCGGGCAGAGCATCGTCGGCCTGCTCCACCACCTGCATTCGGGTGAGGAATTTGGCCCGGTCGGCGTGGTGATCTCGACGCTCACTGGCTTTGCGCTGATCTTTTTCTCGATCTCGGGCATCTGGCTTTATGTCCAGATGTGGAGCTTCCGCAAGGGGCGTGGCCTGTCGCCGCGTTGGCTGTGGAAATAAGGGTTTGCCTCCGGTGGGCAAAGGGACTTGTCCCTTTGCAATCCCGGTAATGGGCGCCTTGTCGGCAGCGATGTGGATGGGGCGATGGATTGAAAGCCTGCGGCGCTTTGGATGGGCGCCGCAGGCTTTTTCATTTGGACGATGCGGTCGATACTCATTCGTCGAACCGATCGCGCCACGCAGACAGTAACGGGAGCGCGAGGGACGAGTCCCTCGCGCCATTTCCTCCCTTCTTCCCCATCAAAAAAATTTCGCCTCGAATCTGTGGGAAAGCAGCGAAGGCCGATGCATCCGGGCGATGAAACTGTTATCAAGCGGTTGTCATTGACGCGACGGCGGCATACAAGACCTTGTGGTTGGTTGCGTCACATACCATCTATCTGTTGATGATCGGACCTGTGCAGCTTCGCGCGCTTCTGGTCGTCTCAGGCCCTGAAAACAGCCGATTCTGGAGTAGTCGCATGTCCCTTCTCGAAGCCAGTAAGACCTACAAACCCTTCGAATATCCGTGGGCTTACGACTTCTGGAAGCGTCAGCAGCAGGTCCACTGGCTGCCCGAAGAAGTGCCGCTGGGCGAGGATTGCCGCGATTGGGCGCAGAAGATTTCCGAGCATGAGCGCAACCTGCTGACGCAAATCTTCCGCTTCTTCACCCAGGCCGACGTCGAAGTGCAGGACTGTTATCACGAAAAATACGGCCGCGTGTTCAAGCCGACCGAGATCAAGATGATGCTGGCCGCGTTTTCGAACATGGAAACGATCCATATCGCGGCCTATTCGCATCTGCTTGACACGATCGGCATGCCCGAAACAGAATATGGCATGTTCCTCGAATATGAGGAAATGAAGGCCAAGCACGATTACATGGCCACCTTTGGCGTCGATTCGGACGAGGATATCGCCCGCACGCTGGCCATGTTCGGCGGCTTTACCGAAGGGCTCCAGCTCTTCGCGTCCTTTGCCATGCTGATGAACTTCCCCCGCTTTAACAAGATGAAGGGGATGGGCCAGATCGTGACCTGGTCGATTCGCGATGAATCGCTCCACTGCGAAGGCATCATCAAGCTGTTCCACACCTTCGTGAAGGAACGCGGATGCCTGACCAAGGCGGTCAAGGAAGACATCATCGACTGCTGCCAAAAGACGGTGCGCCTCGAAGATGCCTTCATCGATCTGGCCTTTGAACAGGGCCCCGTGCCCGGCATGAGCGCCAAGGACATCAAGCGCTACATCCGCTACATCGCCGACTGGCGTCTGGGCCAGCTGGGCTTCCAGCCGATCTACATGATCGAAGACCACCCGCTGCCCTGGCTCCAGCCGCTGCTGAACGGCGTCGAACACGCCAATTTCTTTGAAACCCGCGCCACTGAATATTCCAAGGGCGCCACGCGCGGTGACTGGAACACCGTCTGGACCAGCTTTGACGCCCGCCGCAAGGCCAAGGGCGTCGATGCCGCCTCGACCGTGTTCGATGAAGGCGAAGGCACCGAGGACATGTTCAAGGCTGCGGGTATCGCGGCGGAGTAAGCGTTTGGGCGCTTATTCGCTTCGCGATTTTTAAAATGCGAGGGGCTAGCCCCTCGCGCTCCCGTGACTGTTTTTGTGGCGTGTCGTTTCGGCCTTGGCTGAGGGGCGCGACGTTAGAAATTTTAAAGCCTGCGGCGCCATTTAACAGCGCCGCAGGCTTTAATTTATGCATTTACCATTAGGGCTGCGCACCGCCCGACACCCCATTATCGGGATTGTCACGGGCCGCCGCCCTTGGCCCGCCGGAGGCATTCCTTAAACCAAACGCCACCCCTCCAACGCATCTCCCAAGGCTTCCTTCAACGGCCCCAGATGCGGTTCAAACGCGCGCCAGTGGTCGAGGCCGGAGCGATAGATCGGCTGCCGGACCTGCTCGCTCGATACGGTGCGCACGGCACGGTTGTTTTCAAAAAAGCGCAGGCAGGCCGGATCGAAATCCACCTTTATGGCGTCCAGCAGGCGGCGGACCTGACCCTCGGTATCCTCGACCAGATCTTCATAGATCAGCGTATGGACCGCCCCCGGTGCCGCGACCGCGAAATGACGGATCAGCGCGAGATAGTGGCGATAATACCGCCCCAATTCGTTTAAATCATAGGAAAACTCCTGCCCCTCGGCAAAGAGTTGTTTGAAGCCGGAGAAGCAGGAGGCCATCGGCGCGCGGCGCACATCGACAATCCGCGCATGGGGCAGGATCAGGCGGATGAGGCCGATATGCCGGAAATTGTTGGGCATCTTGTCGATGAAATGCGCACGGCCCAACCGGCGGTGGACGGCGGCGCGCTCCAGATATTCCTCGCCCCACGCGCGCACCTGCGCCGCGTCGGCCTTGGCGATGACATCGTCGCCCTGCGTCGCGATCCGTGCGGCCAGCGCCCCGATATAGGGCAATTCCATGGTGCCTTCGATTTCGGGATGGCTGGCCAAAATCTGTTCGACCAGTGTGGAGCCCGAGCGCGGCAGGCCGAGGATGAAAATCGGCGCGTCGCTGTCGGCGCCCCAATCGGCGCGCTGGCTCAGAAATTCCTGCGTGAACAGGCTTTCCACCTGCGCCAATTCCGTTGGATAATCGCGCATGCCATAGATGAAGCGTTGCCGGGCCAGAGCTGCCCCCTTGGCGTAATGTTCGAAAGATTCGTCGAAATTGCCCGAATCCTCCAACCGCCGCGCCAAGGCATATTCAATGCGCATCCGCCCGTCATCGGGCAGGTCCGTAGCCAGCAGGCGCCGCATTTCGGCCTCATCCGCCTCGGTCAAGACGCCAACCTTGAGATTGGCCAGACCCCACCATGCCTCGCCCGATTGGGGGCTTAATGCAATGGCGCGGCGATAGGCGGCAATGGCGCGGTCGCGCCCGCCCGCCGTGCGCGCGGCATGGCCATGGTTGACCGCCACGCGCGGATTGTCGGGAAATGCGGCGGCCAGTTCGGCATTGATCGCCTCTGCGCCCTGATCATCGCCCAACAGGCCAAGGCAGGCCGCCTGAAGATTGCGATAGGCCGGATTAGCCGGATCTTTTTCCAGCAGGGGCGAGAGTTCGGCCATGGCCGGTTCCGCCTCGCGCCCGGCGAACAGCGCATGGGCCAGATCGAAGCGCAGGCGAGGCGATGCCGGATCAATCCCGACCGCATGGCGCAGCAGCGTGACCGCCTCGGCAAAGGCGCGCGCGGCAACCTTGCAACTGGCCATCAGGCGCAGGCCTTCGACATGATTGGGATAGGCCAGACAGAAGGGGCGGAGGATCTTTTCCGCCTCGGCAAATCGTTCCAGCACGATCAGTTCGGCGGCTCGGCCAAGGTCGGGATGCCCAGCCTCGATCCGGGCCAGTGCGGCTTTCGCACGGCGTTCGCGCAGATCATCGCCCGCGGTAAAGGCGCGGTCCTCGATGGCGCGCCATGCCTCGGCAAGGGCTGGATCAAGGCGCACCGCTTCGTCCAATTGCTGATCGCCATCGCGGCCGCGCCCCGTCGCGCAAAGGCTCATGCCCAATTCAAAGCGGGTACGGGCGGCCTTGGGAAAATTTTGTGCCAGAGCTTTCAGGATCGGCAAAGCCTGATCGGCGCGCCCCAACCGGCGCAGGGCAGAGGCCAGAATAAGCCGGGGGCGGGGGTCGCCGGGGGCTCGCGCCATCAGGCCACGCGCCAATCTTTCTGCAAGAGCCGGATTTTCGGCCAGCGCAGCGGCGGCCTGAGCAAAAGGGTCGTTCATGGTATGCAGCATAGGACGCCTGCTCAACTTTTCAAAGGAAGGGCGGTCCAAAAAAGCAGAACCCGACCTGCGCTCGATGAGAGCGGCAGGCCGGGTTGCCAGGTATCAGATCAGATTAGAAGTTGAACGTGGCGCGGGCGTAGT
Organism: Novosphingobium sp. Sphag1I; assembly: GCF_056279125.1. Lineage (NCBI taxonomy): Bacteria > Pseudomonadati > Pseudomonadota > Alphaproteobacteria > Sphingomonadales > Sphingomonadaceae > Novosphingobium > Novosphingobium sp. Sphag1I. Next base: position 283,703 of record NZ_JBWBQS010000001.1, read on the forward strand.
AATAGCCGCCATTGATGCCCCACGGGGTGAAGGACACCGGCGAGTAGTACACGTTGCCCGAAAGCGGACGCTCGCCGGTCGTACCCTTGTTGATCGTCGGCATGGTCGGAGCCTGTTTGTCGAACAGGTTGTTCGCACCCACGTCAAAGCGGATCTTGGGCGTAACCTTATAACCAACGTTCAGGTCGGTGATGAAGGTGGTGCCGATCTTGATCAACTGGCACGATTCGCCGGTGGTCGCGGTGCACAGGCCCGAACCGCCGGTGCTGATGTGCTGGCTGGTGGTGCCATACATCGTTTCACGCAGGTTGATCGAGAACTTGCCGATGTTCCACAAAGCGCCAGCGATCAGCTTGACGCGCGGCGTGGCCGTCGTCAACGCATCCACGGCGTTGGGGGTCAGCAGGTCGGTCTGGCCGGCGCCGGCATTGTAAACCGAGGCGGGCAGGCTGCTGATGCGGGTGACGTCGGTCTTGTTATAGTTGACGCCAAGCGACCAGTCGACCTTGCCCATTTCACCGAAATCGCTGGCATAGCTGGCGGTGGCTTCGACGCCGCGGGTGCGGGTGTCAACGCCGTTGGTGAAGATGTTCATGCCCGAATAGGAGGTCGCTTCGGCCAGCGACACGCCGCGCGAGATAAGCGCATCGACAACCGCTTGCGAGACAGTGGTGCTGCCCAGCGTACCATAGATCGAGCCCGAGGGAACGATGCGGTCCTTGATCTTGATCTGATAGGCGTCAACCGTGATCTGCAACTTGGGCAGCGGGTGAGCAACAAAGCCGAGCGAGAAGTTGGTCGACTTTTCAGCCTTCAGCTTCGAGAAGCCAAGGGTCTGAGCCGCAGCCGAGTTCGGCGGAAGCTGACCAAAGGTTGAGCCGGGGCCAACGTTGACCGACGAATAATAGGCTTCGGCCAGCGTCGGAGCGCGGAAACCGTTCGAAACCGTGCCGCGGATACCGATCTTGTCGTTGAAGTCATAGCGGGCGTTGAACTTGCCCGACCATGCCGAACCAAAGTCGGAATAGTGTTCGTAACGACCGGCAACATCGACATGCAGACGCTCGATCGGATCGAAGGCAACGTCAACATAACCAGCATAGGACTGACGGCCCCACGAACCGGCGTCGGTCGGTGCAAAGCCCGGATAGGACTGGCCGCCGCCATAGATGTAAGAGGCATATTCGCCCTGCGCGATCGAATAGTTGCCCTGGCGATATTCACCACCAAAGGCCAGCGTCAACGGCTTGGACATGCCCAGATCGAAATCGCGGCTGATGTCGATGTTGCCGACCCATTCGCTGTTCGACAGCTGGCCGTCATAGAAGTTGCGCTGAAGGCCGGTGAGCGGCGTGGCGCTGGCCGACTGCTGCATCGCAAACAGGGTCGGGTTGGCCGAATTGATGGTGTAGAGCGCAACCGCGTCCTTGCCATAGGTCAGCGAGAGGTCATAGTTCCACTCGGCCGCCTTGCCCTTGATCCCGGCGGTCAGCGAGAAGTCTTCCTCGCGGATATTTTCCTGCGGCTGGAAACCGTTAGGCAGCGGATAAACGGTCGTGCCGGTGCTGGTCACGCCCGAAACGCGGCTGGGCGAACGATAGTTTTCGTAAGCCTTGGCGTTACGGTTGCCATACGAACCAAAGGCATAGACCTGAGCATCCGAACCCACGTCATAACCGGCGTTGAACGACAGGTTATAGATCGTGAAGCGCGCGTCGCCATTGATCGTGTTGACGTTGGGCGTGTTGGGCGCACCGGCAAGACCGTTGGTGACAACGCTGCTCTGGCCGGGCTTGAGCTGGCCATTGGCATAGTAGAAGCGGCGGTCATACTTGCCGTGCGACGTATAGTCGTGGAACTTGTATTCACCGGTGACGTTGATGAAGCCCTTTTCACCCAGCTTGAAGCCGAGGTTGAGCGCCGTTGCAGCCGTCGAACCACCGTTTTCATAGTTGCTGCCACCGGTTGCGGTGAAGCTGCCGCCATGATCGTTGTTCTTGAGCATGATGTTGACCACGCCCGCGATCGCGTCCGAACCGTACTGAGCAGCGGCGCCGTCCTGAAGGACTTCAATGCGGCTGATGGCGTTGGTGGGGATGAAGGAAAGGTCGGTGGTGGCGCTGCCCGAATAGGGGCTGCCGCCCAGAACGGCGAGGTTAGCCGTGGTGTGACGACGCTTGCCGTTGATCAGCACCAGCGTGTCATTGGGGTTGATCCCGCGCAGGGCCGCCGACAGCGTCAGGTTGGCCGTGTCACCACCAAAGCCCTGAAAGTTGAGCGAGGGAAGCGTTTGGGCCAGAACCTGCGTCAGGTCCTGCTGGCCAACGCTCTGGAATGCCTGCGTGCCGATCAACTGGATGGGGGCGGCGCTGTCGGCGGCGCGCATGCCGGTTTGGCGCGTGCCGGTAACGATAATTTCGCTCGAAGGTTCGGCCTGATCGGCCTCAGCAGCTTGCACAGCCATCGGCGCAAAGAGGGCAAGCGCCGTAGTGGTGAACAGCAGTTTCTTCATGGAAAGATCCCTCATGGTTTAACCTGTACCCTGCCCCTGAACAATTGTTGTTCTGGGGTTCACGGGGGCCTTTGATTGACGTGGGGGCGGCGTCCCGTTGAGCTTTGGCTACGACCGAGGGCGGCGCAGGGCATATACTACATCCGACGTATAGACCGGGAATGTGCGGCTGTTTTGCTGCAATGTGGCATTTTTGTAACAAAATGTGGCATAATGTGCCGAATAGGGGTGGGGATTCGGCATGGAATTTGCCGATCTGGAAATTTGGCGGGAGGAGGGGCGATTTTGCCTTTTTCCAATTGCGCGCCCGAATAAGCACATTGGCGTATCAACAAACCGGTCAATAGCGCCGATTTCCCAATCCAGCCCCCGAGCTTTGTTAGGAATCCTCAATTGCCCTGAGAGCCTGACAATCATTATGGAGTGGCAGGGAGTATGTTGCGGCAGAGGGTGTGCGGATTGCACCTTGGTCGCACCCTTGTTGCTCATGCGAACAGGAACCGGAAGAATGACCAATATGACCAAGCGTGACTTGCTGGCCATGATCGGCAAGACCGCTGGCGCCTCGGCCATGTATATGGCCATGGCCAGCCTTAATCAGGTGCATGCGACAACCTTTAAAGGCAAGCCCAAGCTTGACGGCGACGTCAAGGGCGCCTCGGTGCTCATTCTGGGCGCCGGTGTGGCCGGTCTGGTGGCCGCGCTGGAACTCAGCCGCGCTGGTTACAAGGTTCAGGTGCTGGAATATAACAATCGCGTGGGCGGCCGCAGCTGGACGCTGCGCGGCGGCGACAGCTTTACCGAGCTGGGCGGCGCGACGCAGAATGTCGGCTTTGCGCCGGGCAACTATATCAATCCGGGTCCGTGGCGTCTGCCCTATGACCACAAGGGCATGATCTCTTATTGTAACGAATTGGGCGTTGCGCTCGAACCGTTCATGCAGGTCAACACCAACGCCCTGCTGCACAACACCAAGGCGTTTGGTGGCAAGCCGCAGCGTTATCGCGAAATTCAGGCCGACTTTATGGGCCACACCAGCGAACTGCTGGCCAAGGCCGTGAACAAGCAGGCGCTGTCGGATGAAGTGACCAAGGAAGACGCCGAAATCCTGCTCGAAGCTTTGCGCGACTGGGGCTCGCTGGACAAGAACCTGCGCTATGTGAAGGGGCCGGAAAGTTCGGATCGTCGCGGCTGGGCCAAGAACCCGGGCGGCGGCCTTTCGGCCTATCCCGAAGCGTCGGAACCGATGACGCTTTCGACCGTGCTGCAATCGCACCTGTGGACCGGCCTGTCGGCAGGTTTTGGCATCGAACGCCAAAGCGCGATCTTCCAGCCCGTGGGCGGCATGGACAATGTGGCCAAGGGCTTTGAAAAGCATGTGGGCCAGTTCGTGCGCTATAACAGCAAGGTCGTGGCCATCAAGCAGGACGCCAAGGGCGTCACCGCCACGTTCGAGGACACCAAGACCGGCCAGCGCGGCACCGCCAGCGCCGACTATTGCCTTTGCACCATTCCGCTCTCGATCCTGTCGCAGATCGACATGAATGTGGGCGATGCCATGGCCAATGCCATCCGCGCCGTGCCCTATGAGGCCGGTTTCAAGGTGGGTCTGGAATTCAAGCGTCGTTTCTGGGAGCAGGACGATCATATCTTTGGCGGCATTTCCTATACCGACCTGCCGATCACCCAGATTTCGTATCCCTCCTCGCGCTATGGCTCGACGGGGCCCGCGACCCTGCTGGGCGGTTACACGTTTGGCGCCTATGCCTATGAATTCACCTCGTTGCCGCCCGCCGAGCGCGTGGCCCGTGCGGTGGAATGGGGTTCGAAAATCCACCCGCAGTACAAGGACGAGTTCCTCAACGGCGTGGCCGTGGGCTGGCACCGGGTGCCATGGACGCAAGGGTGCTTTGGCAACTGGAGCCCCGAAGCGCGCAAGGAACACTACGACAACCTGTGCCAGATCGATGGCCGCATCCTGCTGGCGGGCGAGCATGCCTCGTTCATCCCCGCATGGCAGGAAGGCGCGCTGACCTCCTCGCTCGACGCTATCGGGCGTCTGCATCAACGTGTTGTGGCAGGGTGAAATCCATGAAGAAGATCCTCTTTCCGCTCATCGCTCTCGGCCTTGGCCTGAGCGCCCCCGCCTATGCCCAGCGCGGCGACGCATCGCCTACCACCCTGATCGCCAAGCCCGGCGAAAAGGGCTCGGGCGATGCCGATGGTGCCTTTACCAGCCTGTTCAAATTCAATGAACCGACCGGCGAAGCCATGTACAAGCGCGTCTGTGCCGGATGCCACATGCCCGACGCCAAGGGCGCCAAGGCAGCGGGCATGTACCCCGCGCTGGCCGCCAACAAGAACCTCGCCTCGGCCGGCTACCCGCTCTACATCGTCCTGCACGGCAAGAACGGCATGCCCGCCGTCGGCAAGATGATGAGCGACCAGCAGGTTGCCGATGTGGTCAACTATGTCCGCACCAATTTCGGCAACAAGTACAAGGACAAAGTGACCGCCGCCGACGCCAAGGCGACGCGGTGAGTTAAGGGGTGGGGTTTATGCTCCGCCCGGTATGAAGTGCGAGGTGGGGCGAGGGAGGTTTCGGCTTTCCTCGCCCTGTTTTGTTTTTGGGGTTTTATGCCTCCGGCGGGCAAAGGGCGGGGGCCCTTTGCAATCCCGATAATGTTCGCGTTGCGGGTTGACGAAGGTGGAGGGTTTAAGGGCCGCGTTGTGAAGAACAGTTAAGCCGCTTCGCGGGAAGAAACTTGCTGTTCCGGATGCCATGTTGTTGCAGGCTTTCCGCGCATGTGGCACGGACGATGATATGACAAGCCACGCAGATGACCGTGCAGACCGATTGTATATCAAGGCGCTGAGAATTCGTGAGGAGCACAAACCGGGCCTCTGGGTGCCCATAATGTGGCATTTGGCATTGCAAGGCTACACTGAAGCAATGATTGATCTTGCTAGTTGGTTTTGTGAAATTGACAAATGGCCGGGAAAATTGGGTTCGCAGGCCGACAGTTTTTCATCAGCCGGACTTTATTATAGAGCCTTCAAGCTGGGAAATGCTCGTGCCGCTCAACACCTTGCCGTGCATTGTTTCAACAGCAGAGACATGCGTGGCTACCGACATTGGCTTAGGCAAGGTGCGAATATGGGCGACGGTTATGCCGCCAATGAAGTCCGGCATTTTGAGACTAGGCTGCCCCATAGTGCAGCCCGGCGCATCGGGCGCCTGAGGCCATATCACAAGCGCGACGAAACCTACTGAGCCTTGCCAGCCAAAATGTCCCCGCCGCGCAGCGGCCCTCAAAACCCGCTACCTCGCCTCAACACACCACGTCGCCTTCAACGCGCCACGCCGACAGTAACGGGATTGCAAAGGGCCCCCGCCCTTTGCCCGCCGGAGGCAAAGCACCCCCGGCCAAACTCACCCCTCTAATTTCTCCACCAACGTCATCCAATGCGCCTCTGCCTCGGCCAGTTCGGCCTCCAGCTTTTCGCGCATCTGGCCCAACTTGCCGACATTCATGCCTTTGAGTGCAACCGCCGCCTTGGCCGGATCGGACAGGGCCACATCGACTTCGGCGATGCGGGCCTGAACCTTGGCCATGTCCTTTTCGGCCTTGGCGACCTTTTTCTGTAATTCCTTGACCTCGGCCCAGGCCAGGTTGTTGGCCTTGACCGCGGCGGAGGGGGCGGGTTTGGGGCTGCCCTCTGCGGGGGTCGCCTTGGGCTGGTTCCGGCCGAGGATGAAGTCGATGTAATCCTCAATGCTGCCGTCATAGGGCTCGGCGGCCCCGCCATCGACAAGGACGAGGCGGTCGGCGGTCATTTCGACCATGTGGCGGTCGTGGCTGATCAGGATCACCGCGCCTTGGTAATCGTTCAAAGCCTGCACCAGAGCCTCGCGCGCGTCGACATCAAGGTGGTTGGTCGGTTCGTCGAGGATGAGCAGATGCGGCGCATCGCGCGTCACCAGCGCCAGCGCCAGACGCGCACGCTCACCGCCCGAAAGCTGGCTGACCGAGGTGGTCGCCTTGGGGCCGGAAAAGCCGAAGCGGCCAAGCTGGGCGCGCACGGCGCTTTCGGGCTTGCCCTGCATGGCGCGGGCCATATGCACCAGCGGCGTGTCGCCCCCGGCCAGTTCTTCGACCTGATACTGGGTGAAATAGCCGATGTTGAGCTTGCCCGCCGTGACCATCTCGCCCTCCATCGCAGGGAGTTGGCCCGCCAGCAGGCGCGCCAGCGTGGTCTTGCCGTTGCCGTTGCGGCCCAGCAGAGCGATGCGGTCATCCGGGTCGATACGCAGGTTCAGGCGGCGCAGGATCGGCGTGTCGCCATAACCCACCGTCGCCCGGTCCAGCGTGATGAGCGGCGGGCGCAGCTCGGTCGGATCGGGGAAGTTGAACGAGAGGCTGGGATCCTCGATCATGCCCAGAACCGGCTGCATCTTGGCCAGCATCTTGGCGCGCGACTGGGCCTGTTTGGCGGTGCTGGCGCGGGCCGAATTGCGACGGACGTAATCTTCCAGTTTGGCGCGTTGGGCATCTTGCGCGGCCTTGGCGGCGGCGGCTTGGGCGGCGCGTTCGGCGCGCTGACGCTCGAACGAATCGTAGCCGCCCGCGTAAAGCGTCAGCTTGCCGCCTTGCAGATGCAGGATCGTATCGACCACATTGTTGAGCAAATCGCGTTCATGGCTGATGATCAGCAGCGTGCCCGGATAGGCGCGCAGGAAATTCTCCAGCCACAGCGTCGCTTCCAGATCGAGGTGGTTCGAGGGTTCGTCAAGCAGCAGCACGTCAGGCTGTGAAAACAGCAGCGAGGCCAGCGCCACGCGCATCTTCCACCCGCCCGAATAGGAATCGAGCGGGCGCGCCTGCATTTCCTCGGTAAAGCCAAGGCCCAACAGAATGCGCGCCGCACGCGCAGGACCCGTATAGGCGTCAATCGCGATCAACCGGTCATGCACATCGCCCAAACGGTCGGGATCGGTCGAAGTCTCGGCCTCCTCCAACAGCGCGGCGCGTTCCGTATCGGCGGCCAGCACGGTTTCAAACGGCGTCGCGGTGCCCGCGGGGGCTTCCTGCGCGATATAGCCAAGGCGGGCGCGGCGGGGCATGTCGATGCTGCCGTCGTCGGGTTCGATCTCGCCGATGATGGCCTTGACCAGCGTCGATTTGCCCGCGCCATTGCGGCCGACAAGGCCAACCCGCGCGCCCGTGGGCAGGGCGGCGCTGGCGCGGTCAATAATGGTGCGGCCACCAAGGCGCACGGTAACATCGGAAATGTTCAGCATTCGCGCCGCCTAGCAGGCAAGGCGCAAGAGGGCCAGCCCAGCTTTACGTGATGCGTCAAAACGCGCTATGGGCCGCCCCCATGATCCAGGTTGCCGCACTTTATCACTTCACGCCCTTTGCCGATCCTGTTGCCCTGCGCGCGCCTTTGCTGGCGCTTTGCGAGGAGCAGGGGATCAAGGGCACGCTCTTGCTGGCGGGCGAGGGGATCAACGGCACCATCGCGGGCAGCGAGGAAGGCATCGCCGCCGTCATCGCCCATATCCGCGCCATCCCGGGCTGCGAAGGGCTGGAGGTCAAATATTCCCATGCCGTCGCCATGCCCTTTGGCCGGATGAAGGTGCGCATGAAGCGCGAGATTGTCACCATGGGCGTGCCGGGCGTCGATCCGCTGTCCATCGTGGGCACCTATGTCGAGCCGCAGGACTGGAACGCGTTGATCGCGGACCCGGAAACCATCGTGATCGACACGCGCAACAATTACGAGGTGGTGGCGGGCACATTCCAGCGCGCTATCGACCCCGACACGCGTTCTTTCCGCGAATTTCCCGAATGGTTCCGCAATCACCGCGACGAATTGCTGGGACAGGGCAAGCAGCCCAAGGTCGCCATGTTCTGCACCGGGGGCATCCGCTGCGAAAAATCCACCGCTTTCCTGAAAAGCGAAGGGGTGGAGCAGGTCTATCACCTCAAGGGCGGCATTCTTAATTACCTTGAAAAAGTGCCCGCCGAAGAAAGCCTGTGGCAGGGCGAATGTTTCGTTTTCGACGAACGCGTGACACTGGCCCATGGCCTTGCCTTGGGCAGCCATGTGTCCTGCGCGGCCTGCGGCGCGCCGGTGGGCGAGGCCGAGCGCGCCTCGCCGCTTTATGTTGAGGGCGAAGCCTGCCCCGCCTGCGCCGAGGGCTGAGGGAAGGCCGCCTCGAACGCGGTGCGGACCGGGGTGGGGCTGTGCTCGGCAATTTTCGCAGGCGTCGCGCCGCGCCCATTGGCCAGATCGGCCCGTGCGCCCGCCTTGGCCATGGCCGCAAACATCATCGCCAGATCCGCCGCGGGCCTGCTGCCCGCCAGAACGTGGAGCGCGCTATTGCCCTTGGCATCAGCCAGGTCGGGCTTGTTGAGCGCGGATAAAGCGACCTCCAACGCGGCCAGCTTTTGACTGCGCGCCGCCGCGATCATCAGGTTTTCCCCATCGGCGGCGGCAAAATCGATCCTTGCCCCTGCCGCGACCAAGGCCTTCATCGCCTCGGCCTGTCCGGCTTCGGCGGCCATCAGGATCGGCGTTTTGGGGGGCACCGGGGGCGGGGCGACTCCGAAATTGGCCTCGGTCACCCATGTGATGCGCGATTGGCCAGACAGACCCTCGACCGGCGCGCCCTTGGCCACCAACAGGCGGATCAGACCGACATCGCCCCCGGCGGCGGCCCGGTGCAGCAATTGCCAGCCTTCACGGTCGCGCTCGATCAGATCCACGCCGCCCCGTTCGACCAGAAAGCGCAGAACATCCCAGCGCCCCTGATAGGCGGCAAGTTGCGCCGCACTGGTGTTTTCCGGCCCGCGTATCGCCGCATCGGCCCCGGCGGACATCAGCGCCGAAACCGCCGCCACCGACCCGGATTTGACCGCAAAGAGCAAAGGCGTGAACCCGCCCTGTGACGCCGCCTGCACTGATGCCCCGGCCTTTAACAGCGCCATCACCGCTTCAACCCGCCCGGATGATGCCGCCCACATCAGCGGCGTCTGCCCCCGGTTGTCGCGTAGATCGACGGGACCATGCGCCATGCGTTCGACCACTGATGGTGGCGCAAAACGGGCGCAGACATGCAAAGGCGTTGCCCCATCGCTACGCGCCAGACGCGGATCGGCCCCGGCGTCCAGCAGCGCGCCAATGATCGCCGCATCCCCTAATTCGCAGGCCAGCCATAGCGCGCCCACCCCATCCTGATCGACGGCATTGACCTTGGCCTTGGCCCGGATCAGCGCGCGTACCGCGACGGCATCCTGATGCGATACGGCCATCATCAACGGCGTTTCGCCATAGGCCAGCGGTCGATTGGCCTGGGCCAGAGCGGCCGAAACCCCGCGCTCGTCGCCCAGCCTGATGGCTTCGGCAATGTCCTGCGCCTGCGCCGTTTGGGCCAGAAGCAGCGCGGCAAAGGCCAGCTTACGCAAGGGACAATTCCTTCAACGCCCCGGTGCTGTCACCGAATTTATCGATGGGCATCCCCACCGCCTGAAGCCCGGTCAGCAGCAGGTTTGACATGGTCGTGCCCTTTTCGACCCGCGCATGGCCGACATGGCGCACAAGCCCGCCCGCCACGACAATCGGCAGATCGAGAAAATCGTGGTCATTGGGGTCACCAAAGGCCGACCCGCGCAGCACGAAAGAAGTGTCCAGCAGGCTGGCATCGCCATCCTTTACCCCGTCGAGCTTTTCCAGAAGATGGGCGAAATAGGTCATGTGGAACTGGTTGATCTGGGCCAGCTTCGCCTTCTTTTCCGCCATTTGTCCATGATGGCTGAGCATATGGTGGGAATCGGCCACGCCAATTTCGGGATAGGTGCGGTTGCTGATCTCGCGCCCGGCCATGAATGTCGCCACTCGCGTAATATCGGCTTGCAGCGCCAACACCTGAAGGTCGAGCATCAGGCGGACATGTTCGTCGAAACTGTCGGGAATACCGGCGGGGCGTTCGATCCCGGCCTCGGTTATGGGAGTTTTGGCGGCGCGCTGAATGCGGCGCTCGATGTCGCGCGTGGCGGTCAGATATTCGTCCAGCTTGCGCCGGTCCTCCATCCCCAGTTGCCGGTTCAAACGCGCTGCATCCTCCCGCACGAAATCGAGCAGGCTGGCCTGACGGCGCAGGCGCGCAGCTTGGGCGGCGGCATCCATCGCGTCGCCATCGCCGAACATGCGCTCGAAAATTTCCGCCGGATTGGCCGCCACGGGCAAAGGCACCGTCGGGCTCATCCATGACAGGCCGTTGGTATAGGCGCAGCTATAGCCAATGTCGCAACTGCCCAAAAGGCTCGGCTGATCGATCCCCGCTTCGATCGAAGGCAGCGTGGTCGCATCGCCCAGATGGCGCGCATAGGCCTGATCCATCGACATGGCGCAGCGGATGTCGGTGCCCTCGGTCTGGCGCACATGGGTGCCGGTCAGGAACGCGGGGCACGACCGCCCGTGGCCCGCCGACAGATCGCCCATCGCGGCGGCCTGGGGATGGCCAAGGCCGGTGATGACGCTCATCCGGCTCTTGAACTTTTCCAGCGGGGCGAGGGTTGGCGACAGCGCATAATCCATCCCCGTGGTGGCGGGGCGGAATTGATCCATCATCATGCCATTGGGGGTGTAAAATACGATCAACCGGCGCGGGCGGGCCATCTTGTCGGCGGCGCGCGCCGATGGGGCCATCGCCTCCATAAAGGGCAGGGCCATGGCGGCGCCGGCCCCGCGCAGCAGGGTCCGGCGGGACATGGCAGGGCGCGGGATCATCATGGCTGGAGGTTCCCTTTGGTCTTGTTCATGGTCATCTGCGCCGCGCTGGCCGGTGTTTTGCGCAGACGGAAGGCATCAGACAGGACGATGCCGCGAATGACGGTGCGGATGCGGAAATTGTCGGCCTCGGCCATGCGGGCGATGGCGCGGATCTGGGGCCGGTCGCCCGCAATCACCCCGCGACCCAGCGCATAGGTCATCAGCTTTTCGGTAAAGGCCTGCGTGAACTGTCCCTTGCGCGCCAACAGAATGTTGCGCAGCCCCGGCAGGCCCGCAAAGCGCGTGCCATCGGGCAGGACGGCGCTGGCGTCGATCATTTGCCCCGCGTCGATGGTTCGATGGGCGCCAACGGCGTCGAAATTCTCCATCGAGAAACCGATCGGGTCCATCCGTACATGGCATGCCGCACAGGCCGGATCGGCGCGGTGCAGTTCCAATTGTTCACGCGCGGACAGCAATTTGCCGTCATGCGTGGCCTTGAGCGCGGGCACGTCGGGCGGAGGCGGGGGCGGCGGCGAGGCCAGCAGGTTTTCCAGCACCCATTTGCCGCGTTTCACCACGCTGGTATGATTGCCATAGGAGGTGACGGTCAGGATGCTGGCCTGTCCCAGCAATCCGCCCCGGCCCCATCGCGGATCCAGCGCCACCTTGCGCATCGCCGTTCCGCGCACATTGGGAATGCCGTAATGTTCGGCAAGGCGTTGGTTGAGGAACGTGTAATCGGAAGACAGGAAATCGAGCAGGCTGCCGTTGGTTTTGACCAGATGGGCAAAGAACATCTCGGTTTCGGCGGCCATGGCGCTGCGCAGGCGGGTGTCGAATTGCGGGAACAGGTCGGTGTCGGGCCGCTGTTGATCCAGATTGCGCAGATAGAGCCATTGGCCCGCGAAATGCCGGGTCAAGGCCTTGGCGCGCGGATCGTTGAGCATGCGGGTGGTTTGTGCGGTCAGGATTTCCGGGCGATGCAACTGGTGCGTTTCGGCAAGGCGCAACAAGGTCTCGTCGGGCAGGCTGCTCCACAGAAACAGCGAGAGGCGGGTGGCCAGATCGCGGTCGGTGACGGGGTGGACACTGCCCGGCGCGGCGCCTGCCGGATCGCTCTCGGCCTGAAACAGGAAGTGGGGGGAGACGAGCAGGGCCGCCACGCCCGCCTCGATCCCACGTTCGAACTGGCCGCTTGCGGCGCGCTCGCTGGCATAGGCGTGGAGGAGGGGCGTCATATCCTCCGGCCCGACCGGGCGGCGATAGGCGCGGCGGGCAAGGCTGCCCAGAATCTGGCGGGCGCAGGCTTCTTCCTGCGTGGTGGCGGTGGGGTGACAGGTGAAGATGCGGCGGCGGCTGGGCGTGTCCTGCGTGCCGGTGATGCTGGCGGGACCGGCAATGTCGATTTCCATCACATCGCGGGGGAAATTCTGCTGGGCATAGCGGTCGGACAGGCGATAGGACGGCACCATCAGCGTCGTCGCCCGCCGCCCGTCGACCAGAACGTCCAGAGGCAGCATCACCGGCTTGTTCACCGGCATCGGAACTTCATCCAGATTGTTGCGCAGGAACTGCACGCTTTCGTCAGGCGCCACGTCGCGGCGGAACGCCATGCCGATGCGATGGGCGCCGGCACTTAATTTCACCCTCGCGCTGACCCGGTCCTGCGTCAGGCGATCGCTTTCATTGTTGGTGTTGGCGTTGAGCCAGCCCACCACATCATAATCGCCCCCCGCGCGGGCATAGAAATTCATGATCCCGCCGCCGCGTGATGCCGGGGGCAGATCCTCGCTCATCCGTTCATTATAGGCCGGGCGGCCCGAATTCATGATCGAGCCGTCCTTGGGCACGATATAGCTGGCCACCGAGGCGCGCGGGCGGTCAAGGCCCGTGGCCAGACGCGCCACCTTGCCCCCCACCGCGACATAACGTTCGACCAATGTGGGCGAGACGGAAAGCACGTCGGCAATATTGTCAAAGCCGTAGCCCGAATTATCCTGCGGCAATTCGCGCGACACATCGACGTTCAGCGCCAGCAGATCGCGCACGGCGGCGGCATATTCCACCCGGTTCAACCGGCGCAGCGTGGCGCGGCCCGGATCGGGATGCGCGGCGGCGAAGGCATCGCGCCCGCCCGCCATCCATCGCACGAAACCGGCGCGCATCTCTGGCGTCGGCTGGCGTTTGGTGTGGGGCGGCATTTCATCCTGCACCACCTTGCGCAGGATCGCTTCCCACACTTCGGCATTCTTGCCCTGGGCAATGTCGGTGCCTTTCAGATCGTCGAAGGAGAGCGATCCGGCCTCGTCAATGTCATTGTGGCATGATGCGCAGAAATCCTCGACCATGGCCTCGGCGGCCTTGCCGTCAAAGGGGCGCGGGGCGGGTTTGGTCGGTTGCGAATGCAGCGCGCCGGTCGCGATGATCGCCAAAAGGCTGGCGGCCAGCCCCACGCGTCCCAGATGGTTTGCCCCGATGCGGCGCATGATTTGCGAATTCCCGATGTTTGGTTGTGCCTGCCCCTGTGCAGTGCAGCATGGGGCTAGTCTTTTGGGGCGTTGACGTCTATTGCCGTTATTGCCACGAAGCGTACGCAAAATTAGAGCGCTTCTTGCGACGCAGCATGGTCATGCCCACATGCGCCCTATGAGCCATTCCATCCCCCTGTCCGTCCTCGATCTTGTCCCTGTTCTGGAGGGCGGCACTCTGACGCAGGCCTATGCCCATGCGGCGGCTTTGGCCACCCATGCCGAGAGCAAAGGGTTTGCTCGCTATTGGGTGGCCGAACATCATGGCATGCCCGGCATCGGAGGGGCGGCCACATCGGTCGTTCTGGCCCATGTGGGCAAGGATACGTCGCGCATCCGGTTGGGATCGGGCGGGATCATGTTGCCCAATCACGCCCCGCTTCAGATTGCCGAACAATTTGGCACGCTGGATGCACTCTATCCGGGGCGGATCGATCTGGCGCTGGGCCGGGCGCCGGGGTCGGACGGGCGGGTGGCGATGGCCTTGCGCCACGGCGATCCGGAAGCTTTCCCGCAGCAGGTGATGGAATTGCAGGCCTATTTCGCCGGGGATTCGCGGCTGGGCTTTCCCGCCGTGCCGGGCGCGGGGGCAAAGCCCGAAATGTGGGTGCTTGGCTCCAGCACCTATGGCGCGCAACTGGCCGCGGCGCTGGGCCTGCCCTATGGCTTTGCCTCGCATTTCGCGCCTGCGATGCTGGATGAAGCGGTGGCGACCTATCGCCGCCTGTTCCGCCCCTCGGCCGTGCTGGACCGGCCGCATGTGATGGTCGCCTGCAACGTGTTCGCCGCCGACACGGTGGAGGAAGCGCGCTTTCTGGCCACGACGATGCAGCAGGGCTTTGTCGCGCTGCGCACGGGACAGGGCGGCGGGTTGGTCAAGCCGCCGGTGGAGGGCTATTATGAAAACCTGCCCGCCCCCCATCGCGCGATGCTGGACAATGTCATGGCCTGCACCGCCATCGGCACACAGGGCGATGTGGAGGAGATGCTCTCCCGCCTGATCGTGCGCACCGGGGCCGACGAGATCATCGTGGCCGGACAGATGTTCGATCAGGATGCGCGGCGGCGCAGCTTTTCTATTGCGGCGGCGGCGATGCAGGCTCTGTCGCAACAGGTGGTGTAATCGCCGCCAGCCATTGCTCCACCGCCGCCATGTCGGGCGGCAGGGTTTGCGCGTAGGGACCGGCAAATTCGGCCCAAGCCTCGACAAACCGGGGCGAGATTGTGAGCAGCACCGGCACGCCGCGATCAAGCGCCGCCAGCAGACAGGATAGCAGCCCGCTGCCCGCCTCGGCCTCCATCTTGCCGAATTTGCTCAGGATCAGCAGGTCGTAGGGTTGGGACAGGCGTTGTTCCACCCATGCCGCCGCCGACACCAGCGCGCCGGAATCGAGCGTGCAGCCCTCGGCCTCACACCCCAGATCCTGACTCAGCGGGAAACGCGCGCCATCGCTAATGCTGACCAATGTGCCGGGGGAGCAATCCTGGCCATTGGCGGGTGGTTCCTCGATCACGCCCGCGATGCGCAGACGCCCGCCCCATTGCGCAACCACCTGCGCCAGCAAGGGTTGCGATGTCGCGGACCGATCCGCCATGATGGCGCCAAGGGCAAGGGGCGTGGAGTTCGTCATCAAAGCCTTGTCTTTCCGCGATCAAGCCGGGTGTTGCCATATCGAAGGATCGCGGGTTACGAATGAGGCCCCCCGCATCGAAAGGCAAGACCCATGCACCGCCGCCGCCTGTTGACCTCTGCGCTGGCCACGATGGCCGCTGTGCCCTTGGCCAAAGCGCAGGTGTTTCCGCCCGCAGGCCATGCGACGCCGATCGCCACCTATCCTTTCACGCCCGATGTCTATGCCGCCCGCCGTGCCGCTTTGATGGCGCAATTGAAGGAAGGCATCGCCGTCATCTGGGGCGCGCAGGGCGAAGGGGGCGAGGCCAATGTCGCGGCTCCGTTTCAACAGGATGGCGATTTTGCGTGGTTGACGGGAATTGTCGATGAACCCGGTGCGGTGCTGGTACTGGCCCCGGCGGAACCGCATTTTCGCGAATTCCTGCTGCTGCCTTCACGCAATCCGGAGGTCGAGCGTTGGGATGTCGAACGCCTGCCGCTGGGCGCGGAGATCGAGCGACGCACCGGCTTTGCCCGCGTGTTGCGCACCGGGTCGCTGGGCGCGTTGGTGACGGGGCTGGCGGAAAGGTCGAAGGTTTTGCACTTCCTTGGCCCGGTGGTGTCGGCCGAGGCGCCGGTGCCGCCTGCGCTCGAACTCTATGGCAAAATATCCGCCCGCGTGCCGGGGTGCAGCATTCGCGATAATTCGGCGCTGCTGCCTGCTTTGCGCACGGTGAAGGAACCGCGTGAACTGGCCCTCATCCGCAAGGCGACGCAGGCGACGCGGGCGGGTCATCTGGCCGCGATGCGTGGATTGAAACCGGGGATGAGCGAGCGGGCGCTGCGTGATCTGGTGGAGGCTGCGTTTCGCAGCGCCGGGGGCGATGGCATTTCGTATAATTCCATCGTCGGGGCGGGGCGCAATGCGGCCTCGCTGCATTACACGCGCGCCTTGGGGGCGATTGGCGAGGGCGATCTGGTGCTGATCGATGCGGCGGCCAGTGTGGGCACCTATACGTCCGACATCACGCGCACCTTGCCCGCATCGGGGCGCTTTACCCGCGAACAGCGCGCCACCTATGACCTTGTGCTGGAGGCGCAGGGCGTGGCGGCGTCAAGGCTGAAGGCGGGCGTGACTCTGCATGAATTGACCGAGGCGGCCAAGGATGTGTTCCGCAAGGCGGGGCGGATCGATGATTTCTATCACGGGCTGGGTCATTATGTCGGGCTGGATGTGCATGACGCGGGCGATTATTCACGCCCCATTCCCGCCGGCGCGGTCATCACGATTGAGCCGGGCCTTTATGTCCAATCGGCCAATTACGGCATCCGGATCGAGGATCTCTATCTGGTCACGCCGACCGGCGCGGAACGCCTGTCGGCCGACATTCCGCGTAGCGCGACGGAGATTGAATCCGCGATGAAGGGCTAAGGTGCCTCCGGCGGGCAAAGGGCGGGGGCCCTTTGCAATCCCGTTATGGGGTGGCGCATTTATGGCTACGCTGCGTTTATCGCCATGTTTTGAAAGCCTGCGGCGCGGCGAACTTACGCTGATCAGCGCCGCAGGCTTAATATTTCAATCATCGCGTCCGACACCCAAGGCCGAACCTATCGCGCAACATCGACAGTAACGGGATTGCAAAGGGGCCAGTCCCTTTGCCCGCCGGAGGCAAACTTACCCCTTGGGCGGCGCACAGGAATCGCGCAGGATCACCTCGAAATCCAGATAATCGATTGGCGCCTGATCGGGCGAGACAATGGCCTCGACCCCGGCGGCGCCGATGGCTTCCAACGGTTGGCGCACGGTGGTCAGCGCGGGCGAGATCAGGCGGCTGATCGGCGTATCGTCAAAGCCGACGATGGAAATGTCGCCCGGCACATCCAGCCCGAATTCGCGCGCCGCCATCAATGCGCCCACCGCCATTTCATCGTTCGAGGCAAAGATCGCCGTCGGACGTTGGGGCAGGGAGAGCAGAGCCCGCGTCGCCTCCAGCCCCGATTGCAGGTCGAAATAGCCCTGCGCCACCAGCTCAGGCTCCAACGCCAAACCCGCTTCGGCCAGAGATTGGCAATAGCCGTCATAACGCAATGTTGCGCCAAAATGTTGCGGGTGGCCGCGCACAAAGCCGATGCGGCGATGGCCCAGACCCAGCAGATGCGCCATGATCGCCTTGCTGGCCCCGCGTTCGTCGGTGGAAATATGGGTGAATTCATCGCCATGCGTGGCCGAAATCAGCGCGATCCGCCCGCCCAGTTTCCGCACGCTTTCCACAAATTCGGTGTTTTCCGACAGAGGCGGGCTGAGCAAAATGCCATCGGGGGCAATCGTGGCAAACAGCCGCCGGACCAGACCCAGCAGATCCTTGTCCTGGCTGTTTACCGGTTCGACCACCAGATGATAGCCCAGTTCCCGGCACCGCCGCGCCGCGCCAATATGCAGCGCGGAAATATAGCTGGGGTTGGGATTGTCATACAGATGGGCGATCAGGAAAGAGCGCCCTCCGGCAAGGCGGCTGGCCGCGCGATTGGGTTTGTAATCCAGTTCCGCCGCCGCCGCACGCACACGCTCCTTCACCTCGGCGCGCACATGGGGCTCTTCGTTCAGCACACGCGAAACAGTTTTGATCGAAACGCCTGCGCGTTCGGCCACATGCTTGATGGTGGTCACGACTGTCCTCTGCCTTTGCCACAGAGACGATTGTTGCCCACGCCTGTGACGTCTTTTCTGTTACCGTTGTCATGGCAAGGGTAGTGCCGGATGCGGCGTGATAGCAACCTCAATTTTCACCGGTTGCCATCACCCATGCAGCAACGCCGGTTACCCCGGACCGGTTCAGCGCCAGCCCTTGGCCTTGGCCTGTGCTTCCTGTGCCGGGTCCAAAGGATCACCCTTGGCCATGCCCTGCGCCAGAGCCATCAGTTCGCCATCGCCCGACCCCGCCTGTCGATAGGCGCTGGTCTGGGCCGAGGTGCCGGGCATGACATGCTGTAAACGCCAGCCATCCTCGCCATGACAGGCGATGCCCGATGTCGATGCGCCCGAAAAGGCGCGGCACAGGTTGCCATCGCCATTGCGGAACGTGGCGATCATGCGTGTTGCCGCGCCATCCTGCGCCGATGCCAATTGCGTGTCGAGCGCATGGGCCAGATCGCCCGAGGCCATCAACGTGCCATTGCGATCGGTAATCGGCCCTTCAGCGCGCATCAATCGACCGCCACCCACCAGACCCAGCACCAGCGCGGCGGCAATCGCCCCGCCAAACCACTTTTGCTGCATCAAAGGCACTTTGGGCTTGGCGGCGGCTTTGGCTTCCTCGGCCTTTTGGCGGCGCACAGCGGCAAGGTCGATGACCGGCGCGGGCGGGGTTGCGGCGCGGATCTGGGCCTCCCACGTGGCGGGCACGGGTTCCTTGATCACAGGCGCAAAATGGCCCTGAAGCTTTTGACGCAGCGCCCGCTCCCTGGCGATCTGGTCGGCCAGATCGAGGTCGGCCAGCGCGGCCATGGTGATGCGGGCGCGGGTGGATTCATCCAGCTCGCCATCGACATAGGCCATGATCTCTTCGCGGCTCACGCTCATGATACCTCTCCCAGCGCGCGCATCAGCGCTTCTCTTCCCCGCGCCAATCGCGAAGTCAGCGTGCCCATCGGGCATCCAATGATCTCGGCCGCCTCTTTATACGCAAACCCTTCGACCAGAACGAGCATCACCGCCTCGCGCTGTTCATCGGGCAGGGCGGCCATGGCGCGATCGACATTGCCCAATTCGACATGGGCCTCGATCCCCGCATCGCCGGGCATGCCGACATGTTCGCCGTCCTCTTCGGGGGCAAAGGTCTGGCTCGCGCGGTTTCGGGCGCGGGCCTCGTCGATCCATATGTTGCGCATGATCCGATACACCCATGAATCCAGACGCGTGCCCTCGGCCCACAGATGCGAGGATTTGAGCGCGCGTTCGATTGTCATCTGGCACAGATCGTCGCCATCGGCGCCGTCACGCGTCAAACCGCGGGCAAACCGCCGCATCTGCGGCAAAAGCCTGACCAGTCCTTCGCTGAATTGAGCCGTTGGCAATGATTTGTACCTTGTCATGGATGAAACGGATGACCACGCTCGTTTCTTCCGCGTAGGTGCGTTTTTTTTTGGCAAAGGGCAAGAGAGTGCGACAGCGGCTGTTCAGGAATGGGATCATCGCGCTGCTGCTGATCGGGGCTGCGGGGCCGGTGCTGGCGCAACTGGGCGTACCCAATGTTGGGGGCGGGCTGGGCGGCGCGGTGGAGCGGCTGCGCGGCACATTGGACGATGCGGCCGGCGCTGTGCAGCGCCCGCTTCAGGATCTGGGCGCACTGGCTGATCTGCGGCTAGACCGGTTGACGCAATTTGTGCGGCGTAATCGCGATGTGGTGGCGATGGACGCCAATGGAGCGCCCGCCCGTGCGCATGAATTGCTGTTGCTCGATCCCGATCCGGCGGCGCTGACATTGGCGCAGGGCGCGGGTTATCGCTTGATGGAGCAGGGGGATCTGGGCGGATTGGGCGTGGGGTTTGCGCGGTTGGAAACTCCGGCGGGTCAAAGCCTGCCCGATGCGACGCGCGCGCTGCAAAAGCTGTTGCCGCAAAAGACGGTGACGGCGGACCAGATCCATTTCCCCAGCGGCAGGGCATCGACCGGGGCCTCCACGTCCGCGCCCAATGCATTGCCGGTTGGCGGGGCGGTGGGGGTGATCGACGGCGGCGTCAAACCCGGTCCGCGATTGTCGGCGCAGGCGGGATTTGCCACCGGCGCGCCGCGTCCCAATGATCACGCCCAATCGATCGCCTCCTTGCTGGCCGGGGCGGGGGTGGCCAAACTTTATGCCGCCGATGTCTATGGCGCGGACCCGGCGGGCGGCAACGCTCTGGCCATTGCCAAGGCGCTGGGCTGGATGGCGTCGCAACGTGTGGGCGTGGTGTCGATCAGCCTTGTTGGCCCCAGCAACCCATTGCTGGCCCGCGCCGTTGCCGCGGCGCAGGCGAAGGGTATGTTTGTCGTGGCGGCCGTTGGCAATGACGGCGCGGCATCACCCTTGTCCTATCCGGCATCGTATAAAGACGTGGTGGCCGTCACCGGCGTCGACGGCAAAGGGCGCGTGCTGTTCGAGGCCGGGCGGGCCAGCCATCTGGATTATGCCGCCCCCGGCGCGGATATGAGCGCGATTGGCCTTGATGGTCGCGCCCACACTTTGCGCGGCACCAGCTTTGCCGCGCCGCTCGTCGCCGCGCGTCTGGCCGCTTATCAGGGCAAGGGGGCGCCTCTGGCCGCGCTGGACCGAGAGGCGGTGGCGCGGGGCGGACGGACCGGGCGCGGGATTGTCTGCAACCTTTGCCGCAAGGGCATTTGAAAAATCCCGAAGGCGTCAGGGAAGAAAACCGCAGCCCCCATCGTTTCCTCATCATAAGCCAGTCGCCACGCTCTCTTTCGCAAAGGCTGGCGCAGATGAAGGAGACAGATGATGATCAAGACTTTCAACATGGCCGCCACCATCGCTATGACGCTGGCTCTGACCGCGCCTGCCAACGCCCAATTGTTGGGCGGGGCGATTGGCGGCGGTCTGGGCGTCAATGGGGCGGTGGGCGGCGTGACCCGCTCGGTCGGCGCCACCGCTTCGGTGGGCCAGACGCTGGAGGCCCCCTCGGTCGCCGTTCCCACGGTCAGCCGGGTCAGCACCGTGGTGGCCGTGCCCAACGTGGTCCCGGCCATCCCCAATGTTGCGGTGCGCCGCGTGGCCATCGTCAATGCCGGCATCGCCCCCATCACCTATGCCGCTGTTCCGGCCTATATCGACCGCCAATATGTCGTGCTGCAAAATGACCTGCGCGGCACCGGGGTCGAGGTGATTAAGCGCAACAATCAGATCATCCTGGAAATGCCCAGCGATGTGACCTTCTCGTTCAACAAATTTAATATCCAGCCGCGCTTTTATGGCGTGTTGAATACGGTGTCGCGCACGCTGGCCAAATATCCGGCAACCTATGTGGATGTAAACGGGCACACCGATTCCATCGGTTCGTTTACCTATAACCAGCGCCTGTCGGAACGCCGCGCCGATGCGGTGGCAGATTATCTGGCCGACCGCAGTGTCAATGGCGCAAGGATGCATGTTCAGGGATTCGGCAAGACCGAACCGATCGCCTCCAACGCCACGGTTTCGGGTCGTGCGGCCAATCGCCGGGTTGAAATCATCCTGACCCCTTATGCCGCCTGATTAACGCCGCCAGCTTTTTGGCCGCGTTTCAGGTGGTTGGTTCCCGCAAGAGAGGCTCGCCCCTTTCTTGCGGGAATTTTTTTAAAAAAGTGCATTTTTTTATGGATGAAAAACCTCAGCACAGTCGTTTCCCAATCAGAACCCAAAACGTGGTTCCAGATGTTCAAATTTAGGAGACACGACATGACCCGCATTTCCAGCATGACCTTCGTTGCTATCGCTCTTGCTCTGGCTTCGGCCCCGGCCCACGCACAATTGCTGGGTGGTGGTGGTCTTGGCGGCGGGGCCATTGGCGGCGGTTTGGGCGGCGCAATTGGTGGCGCCGGTTCGATGGGCGGCGGCTTTGGATCGATGGGCAGCATCGGTTCGGCCACAGCCGATGTGGAAAGCACCGCCCGCAGCACCGCGCGCGGTTCGGCCAGCACCACCGGCAGCCAGAATGTCAACACCCGCACCGGCAACGTGAATGCAACCCGCAGCGTGACCGGCAGCGGCGCGGCCGACCTTGCCCCGACGGCCACGGCGGCCACTTCGATGACCGGTTCGCGCACCGTTGACGGCGCGCTCTCGGCCAGCGGTTCGGCCACGGGTTCGGGCAGCGCCAATGCGCAATTGATCGGCACCAACCAGGTCGGCAGCGCCGCCCGTTCGGTCGCTTCGCAGGGCGCGACAACGGTGAATAATGCCCGTTCGACCGCGTCGGATGCGGCCACCCGCGCCAATGGTTTCGCCAACAGCACCAAGAACCGCGTCGAAGGCGTTGCCACCAGCGCAACGAACCGCGCGAACACGGTGGCCACCAACACCGCAGACCGTGCCAAGGGCGTGGCGACCAGCACCGCCAATCGCGCCAACGGTCTGGCCAACAGCGCCGCCAACCGCGTCAATGGCGCGGCCAGCGGCGTGAGCGGCACCGCCAATGGCTCGTTGGCCACGGCTGGTTCGCTGGGCAACAGCAATCTGGCGCTGGCCGGTAGCGCGGCCAGCAGCGTTGCGGGCATGGCCAGCGTCAAGCCCGGCATGACCATCACCGCCCCCGACGGATCGCGTTTGGGCAAGGTGCGTCAGGTGGTTGCCGACAGCCGCGGCCGCGTTCAGAGCGTGGTGATGCGGGCGCGCAATACCGACGTTAATTTGCCCGCCAGCAACTTTGCCGCCAGCGGCAATGGCAAGAGCCTGATTTCGACCATGAATGGCCAGCAGATCGAAAATGCGGCCCAGGGTCAGACCAGCGCCGCAACGCGATAAATCAGTCTTTTATGATAGGGGTGGGCGGTCCGATGGGCCGCCCATTTCGTATGCGGGCGCTATGCATTTTTGCGGAGAGAATTTCCGAAATAATCTTTGTGAAAGAGAATCTTGGAATAAGGGGAGTATCGGAAATATGCCTAGATAAGCGTGCTGGGCAATTTACCGTTATTCGACAAGATCGACATATTCTTTGGCCAACCTTTGTAATTGGGCGCAGGCCGGAAGTTCCATGACGGAATTGTGCCGGACTTTGTCAACTAAAAGAGCTGGTAAAGAGGAACTTGTCCATGGCGCTTAGCATTTTCTCCAGCGTATCGCCTGAAACTATTGTGGCTGAGATCGAGCGCGTCGAATCGGCGATGGCCGGGGGCGATACGTCGGCCCGGGTGGATCTGTCGATGGCCAAGGGGCAATCGCAGGTCATTCTTGGCGCCATCAACCGGCTTTTGGACAGCGCGACCAATCCGGCCCGCGCCCTTTCAACCAGCATCCAGACCATGAGCAGCGAGCATGAGCGCGGCGATATTGACGTCATTATCCCGGTCGACAAATTCCGCGGCGAATATGCGGTCATGGCCAAAGACATCAACGAATTGGTGGGCGCGCATATCGCGGTCAAGAAAATGGCCATGGCCTGTGTCAAGGAATTCAGCGTCGGCAATTTCGACGCGCCGATGCAACAATTGCCGGGCAAGAAGGCATTTATCAACGATACGATTGAAACGCTGCGCGCCAATCTGCGCGGGTTGATCACCGAGTTGAATTACATGTCCGCCGAACATGACAAGGGCGACATTGACGTCAAGGTGCGCGCCGAAAAGTTCAAGGGTGACTTTTCGACCGTGGCGCATGGCATCAACAACATGGTGGCCGGGCATATCGCGGTGAAGAAGAAGGCGATGGCCTGTATCAAAGCCTTTGGCGAAGGTGATTTCGATGCGCCGCTGGAACAATTCCCCGGCAAGAAGGCCTTTATCAACGATACGATTGAGACGCTGCGCGCCAATCTGCGCGGGTTGATTACTGAATTGAATTACATGTCCGCCGAGCATGAACGCGGTGACATCGACGTCAAGGTGCGCGCCGAAAAGTTCAAGGGTGATTTCTCGACCGTGGCCCATGGCATCAATGACATGGTGGCCGGACATATTGCGGTGAAGAAGAAGGCGATGGCCTGCGTCAAAGCCTTTGGTGAGGGTGATTTCGACGCGCCGCTGGAACAATTCCCCGGCAAGAAGGCCTTTATCAACGACACGATCGAAACGCTGCGCGGCAACCTTCGCGCCATCACTGCCGAAATCAACGATCTGATCGCGGCGTCCACCGCCGGCCGGTTGAGCGAGCGTGGGGATGATCGCCGCTTTGTCGGAGACTTTGGCCGTCTGATCATGGGCATCAATGGGATGCTTGACGCCATCCTCCTGCCCATTGCCGAGGGCAACCGCGTGCTGGATCTGGCCAGCAAGGGCGATTTGACCGAGCGGGTCGATATTGATTGCCAAGGCGACCACCAGCGGATGAAGAATTCGGTGAACCGCCTGATCGACAATCTGCGCAATTTTGCCACCAATGTGGGTAATGCCGCCGATCACGTTGCATCGGGCAGCAACCAGATGGCCGCCAGTTCCGAACAATTGTCCGAAGGCGCCAATGAACAGGCCGCCTCGACCGAGGAAGCGTCCGCGTCGATGGAGGAAATGGCCGGCAACATCCGCCAGAACGCGGACAATGCCGCCCAGACTGAAAAGATCGCTCGCCAGTCGTCCAAGGATGCCGAATTGTCCGGCGCAGCGGTGGAAAAGGCGGTTTCGGCCATGCGCACCATCGCGGCCAAGATCAGCATCGTGCAGGAAATTGCGCGCCAGACCGACCTGTTGGCGTTGAACGCCGCCGTAGAGGCGGCACGTGCGGGCGAACATGGCAAGGGTTTTGCCGTGGTCGCCTCCGAAGTGCGCAAACTGGCCGAACGCAGTCAGGTGGCGGCATCGGAAATCGTGGCCGTGTCCTCCGATACGGTGAAGGCTGCGGCAGAGGCGGGCGAGATGCTGGTCAAGCTGGTGCCCGACATTCGCCGCACCGCCGAACTGGTTTCGGAAATCAGCGCGGCCTGCCGTGAACAGGATATTGGTGCCTCACAAATCAATGAAGCGATCCAGCAACTTGACCGCGTGACGCAGAAGAATGCCAGTGCCTCGGTCGAAATTTCGACCACCTCGGAAGAACTGGCATCGCAGGCTGATGAATTGCAGCATATTGTTTCTTTCTTCCGTGTCGGCGGCGAAGGAACGGGGGGCATGGCCTCTGCGCCCCGCAGCGCTGCTCCGCGACCGGCGCGAGCCCCGGCGGCGGCCGCCGCGCCCCGCGCCAAAGCCAAGAAGGCCAAGCCCAATTCCGTCATGCATCAGCAAGAGCGCGTGAAAGGTTTTGCGCTGGATATGATGAGCGGCGGCGAGGATGAAGATGACGCCGATTTTGGTCGCGCGGCCTGATAAAAGCGTCTTTTTACGTCTAAAATCGACAAAAACCCTCGCTTCCAGACCGAAGCGGGGGTTTTTTAATGGTTCAGACCCACGGCTTTGGCGGGGTGAATCGTGCCCTATGGGCCGTGCGCCGAGGGGGAAAAGGATGGGTTGAGCCTTTCCGGACGGCGAATCGCCATCACCAATATGGCAACAAAATGGGCACAATGTCGCAATTTGTCGCAACCTGCGCTCGCTTCATCGGTGGAATCGGCCTCTCTGACACCTCCTTAATCTGGGAGACATGAACGGATCAGCACACCGTTCGAGTGGACTTTAAAAGGAGTTGAGAGATGCGTTTTACTTCCAAAAAGGCAGCTTTTCTTGTTGTGGCCGCCTGTGGAGCCATGACGATGGGTGGCACGCTTTCAGCCCAACAGCCGGGCGAGGCGCCCATTACCGTGGCCGGGGCGGCCGTTCCCGATGCCTCGCAATTGACCCCCGGACCTGAGATCAAAGGCTTTATTTCCGCGCGCAAGGGCGACCGGTTTCAGGTGACCGCCGCCGATGGCAGCAAGTCGGTCATCACGATGGACAATGCCACCGTGATCAAGGCCAGCAAGGGCCTGTTCGGCAATAACAAGCTGGATTCGGGCTCCCTGCTCAACGGTTTGCCGGTCACGGTCAAGACGATGCAATGGTCCGACGGCCTGTTGGCCAAGCAGATCAACCTGCGCAATGGCGACCTGAAAATGGCCAGCATGATCCGTCACGGCACCGACCAGCGCTTTGACGAACAGACCGCCGCCACCGAGGCCCTGCGCGGGCGGATGGCCGACATCGACAATTACAACGTCAAGAGCACCACCAACGTTCACTTTGACGTGGGCAAGACGAACCTGTCACCCAATGACAAGGCCACCTTGTGCAACGCGGCATCGCAGGCCGAAGGCGTCAGCAATGCGCTCATTCTGGTTGTCGGTTATACGGACTCGACCGGCAGCGACGATTTCAACCAGACGTTGAGCGAAAAGCGCGCCAGCAGCGTGATCAACTATCTCCAGCAGGCCTGCCACTGGAAGCCCTATCGCATGCTGACCCCGACCGGCATGGCCAAGGCCGACCCTCTGGCCAGCAATGACACGCCTGAAGGCAAGGCCCAGAACCGCCGCGTCTCGGTCAATGTTCTAGTCAGCAAGGCCGTCGACGGGGTCTGATACGTCCACCGCCCGATGCCTTGGGGAAAGGCGCAGGCGAGAGATTTCGGGAGTGGGATTGCAGGAAAACCTTGCATCGAGGCGCTGCGCAATCCGCTCCCGAAATTCTGTTTGGCTGGGCCGACGCCGACATGACGCGCACCATGATTACAAATAGGCAATCACCGCAATTTGACGCGGCTGCGCCAATGGCATCAATGTCGGAGAAAGTGGTGCCGCTTAGGTGACTCGAACACCTGACCCCATCATTACGAATGATGTGCTCTACCGGCTGAGCTAAAGCGGCACTCCAGCGGTGAGGCGGGCGTTTAGCTTCAGGTTGCCGCCTTGGCAAGGCAAAAAGTGAGGGGCGACACAAAGGATTTGCGCAAAGGCCCAAACTCCTCGATTTCCTAGCCAAATCGGCGGGACAGGGTGAGCAGCGGCGAGGCCATCAAGGTGGTTACAATCGCCATCAGCACCAGAATCGCGAAAAGCGCAGGGCCGATGATGCCAGCCTGCAACCCGATGTTGATGATGATCAGCTCCATCAGGCCACGCGCATTCATCAAGGCGCCGATACCCAGCGCGCTGCGATTATCCTCGCCCGACAGGCGCGCGGCCAGATAGCACGCGCCGCCCTTGGCCAAAACCGCCGCCGCCAGAATGGCGAGCGTGACCATCACCAGATCGAGATGACTCAACACCTGCATCTGGGTGTTGAGGCCCGAAAAGGTGAAGAACATCGGCAGCAGGAATGTCGTGGCAAAAGGCTCCAGCCGCGCGCGCAGTCCATCGACCAATGCGCCGCGCGGCATGGCCGTGCCCAGCAGAAAGCCGCCAAACACCGCATGCATTCCGCAGGCATCCATCGCCCATGCGCAAAGCAGGAATAGCCCCAGAACCAGCGCCAGCAACCCTTCATCCACGCCGTGAATTTCGGCCCGCCGCCCCAAAGGGGCCAGCAAACGCGGCGCGACCAACGCCATCACCAACGCAAATGCCAATCCGCCCCCTGCGGCCTTGATTGCCACAGCGGAACCCGCGCCAAGGCTTGCCAGAACCAGCGCCACAACGATCCATGCCCCCGCGTCGCCAATCGCGCCCGCCGAAAGGCTGAGCGTGCCCATGCGCGTTCCGGCCAATCCCTGTTCATGGATGATCCGGGCCAGCATGGGAAAGGCGGTGATGGCAATGGCCGCGCCCAGAAACAGGCTGGCCTGCGCGGCGCTGACTTGCGGCATGAACAGGCCCGGTTGCCCCATCAGCCATGGGATCATCGCGGCTCCGGCGGCAAAGGGCGCGGCCATGCCCGCCAGCGAAACCGCCGCCGCGCGGC
The DNA here is from genome assembly GCF_056279125.1 of Novosphingobium sp. Sphag1I. NCBI lineage: Bacteria > Pseudomonadati > Pseudomonadota > Alphaproteobacteria > Sphingomonadales > Sphingomonadaceae > Novosphingobium > Novosphingobium sp. Sphag1I. The sequence continues at coordinate 311,626 of NZ_JBWBQS010000001.1, forward strand.
CTGCGTTCGACCGGAACTCCTCGCGGCTGAAGGTCAGGCCGACGAGGAACATGTAAAGTCCCACGCCCAGTTGCGCGCCGACATAAAGCAGTTTCTTGAGTTCGGCGGGAAACAGCATCGCCTCCACCCCCGGCGCCAGATAGCCCAGCAGCGATGGGCCCAGCAGCACCCCCGCGATCATCTCGCCCACCACTTGCGGTTGGCCCAAAAACCTTTGCGCCGCCCACCCCACTAGGCGCGAAGCCGCCAGAATGCAGGCCATGGCCAGAAAGAAGAGTGCCGATAGTTCGCCGTTCGTCATGCCTGTTATGCCCCTTGCGTCGTTTCGCTCTAGCCTTTGCCGCTTGGCGCGTCATCTGGATTGATGGGGCTGGATTTTTGTATGCAATGAATACAAAATGTGCCCGATACAAGAATTGGGAGAGCAACATGGATTTTGTCGGACGCCATATCGTCATCACCGGGGCCAGCACCGGCATCGGCCGCGCCACCGCCGAAAGGATCGCGGCGGGCGGCGGCACGCCGGGCCTGATCGCGCGTCGAGAAGGGATTTTACGCGAATTGGGCGCCCGTCTGAATGCGGGATGGGCGGCGGCTGATGTCGGCGACAAAGGGCAATTGATTGCCGCCCTCGACGCTCTTGAGGCGCAGAACGGACCGATTGACGGGCTGTTTCTCAATGCGGGAACGGGCGGCGCTTTTGCCCCGGTTTCGGCCTATGGCGACGCGATGTTTGACGAGGTGATGCGCGTCAACACGACCTCGCTGTTCTGGGCGATTGCCCATGTCTTGCCCGGTATGATCGAGCGGCGACGCGGCGCGATCCTGATTACCGGATCGTTGGCCTCTGTGCGGGGCATGGCCGCCAACATCGCCTATGTGGCCAGTAAACACGCCGCCCAAGGCATTGCCCGCGCCGTGGCGATGGAGGCCGCGCCCTATGGCGTGCGGTGTAATTGCCTGTTGCCCGGTTTTATCGAAACGCCGATGCTGGCCGATGTGCCCGAGGCGCAGCGTCCCGCCATGGCCGCCCGCGTGCCGCAGGGCCGCATCGGCACCGCCGCCGAGGCCGCCGCTGTGGCCGCCTTTCTCTTGTCCGATGACGCATCCCATGTGACCGCGCAAAGCTGGGCAGCGGACGGGGGCATTCTGGGGACGCTTGCCGTTTAGAGCGTTTTCCGATCATTCGGGATCGAAAAACGCGACTAGCCCGCGCGGCAATTGAGCGTCGCTTTTCCGTTCGCGTCAGCTTGAACGGAAATCGCTCTAACGCCGGATCAGAACCTGTGTGCTTTGCGCATGGGCCTTGATGTCCGTGGGATAGAACCAGACGGGGCGCAGATCACCCGCCAGAAAGCGTTCTGCCTGATCGGTAAAATGGGGAGATTTGGGGTCGCCGCTGGCGCCGCCGGTGCTGATGGCGCGGGCGGTGACGCGGGGGCCGAATTCGACCGCGGCGACGAAACTGTTGCCCCGGTTGCCGTAATAGCGCTTCATCCCCGGCACTTTCGGCCCGCTCGACACGGCCAGAGCGCCCCATTGCGAGGATGTGAAGGCAACCGGCGTGCTGGGCTTGGCATCGTCATGGGGTTGGACAATCGCCCCGCTCAGCCGTTGATAGCGGTTGAGTTCGCCCCATGGCACGCGCCAGTCGCCAAAGTCCTTGGTTAATCGCGCCATGGCCTCGTCCAGCGCGGCGAGGCGTTGGTCAGGCGTGGCCTGTTCCACCATCCAGTCCATCACGCTGATCCGCTGTTTCTTGGCGCTCTCGGCCCCCTTGGCCCACAGGTTCTCGCCCCACACAATGGCCAGCGTTTCGGCGGTGGAGGTCAGCGATGTGCGATGATCCCATGTTTTGAGCAAAGCCATCGCATCGGCCCGCGCGGGGGATGGGGCGGCGGCGTCCGCGGCAAACAGGTCCGGCAGCAACCGGTCAAACGCGGGCAGCCACGGATCGTGCCCCGCCCGGATCAGGCTGTCGATCGAGAAACGCGGCGTGGCGGCCAGAACCCGTTCGGCATGAGGCCCGCGCGGATTGGCGCCCACTTCGTCCATATAGACGGGATAGGCGCCCTTTTGCGGGGAATCGGCGCCCGCCGCGCTCCACGGCGCATTGTTGGTGTTATAGGCCCAACCGTTCTTGGGATCGATCACCTGCGGCAATGTGGACAGGGGGTGCAGCCCCATCCATGCGGTGCGCGGATCGGCCCCGTCGACCGGCGCGCGCCAGTCGAAACGCTGATCACGGATCGGCACGAATTGCGGGTGCAGATAGGCGATATGCCCCTTGTCATCGGCAAACAGCGTGTTGTTCGAACTGTTCGCTTTCAGCTCTGCCACTTTGAGGAAACCGGCCAGATCGCGCGTTTTGGTGCGCAGGAAACTTTGCTCCAGCGCGGGCACGGGCTTGTTCATCAGGGAAATGGCGATCCATTTGCCGCCTTCTTCGCGGATGATCGGGCCGTGGTGGGTGGCATAGGTTTCGAACGTGCGCTGCGCCATCGTGCCGTCGGCCATGCGATAGGACAGGGTGACGGGCTTGACGATGACGGGGCGGATCTGGTCGCCATATTGATAGCTTTTGCCCTTTGGCCCATCGACGATGGTTTCGGCATATTCGTCGACATTGTCGATGCCGCTGGACGTATGCATCCATCCGGCATGCTGGTTAAAGCCCTGATAGATAAAGGGTTGCCCCCATGTCACCGCGCCATAGGCGTTCAGCCCCTGCTTGCTGGTCATCTGTAATTCAGAGCGGAAATAGAAACTGGTATGCGGGTTGATATAGAGCAGCGCATGGCCGCTCTCGCTATGGCTGGGCGCGATGGCAAAGCCGTTGGAGCCTTGGGGTTCGCGAAAGATCAGCCCGCGCTCATCGCTTGTCATGGCGATTTTGTGGTGGGTGTAAAAGCCTTCGAGCTGGGTCAGGGCAATGCCCTCAATATCGCCCCCGATGCTGCCCTCGGTAAAGGAGAGCGCCATCCACGGTTCGAAATGCGTCAGCACGCGCGGCTTTGTTTCCGGGTGGTCGGCCAAATAGGCGTTCAGCCCGCCCGCCCATGCATCCATGATCGCCTTCAGCCAAGCCGGGCTGCGGGCATAATCGGCCTTGAGCCGTGCGGGGTCGATGAACAGGCGTTGGCGCAGATCCTGCCAGATCGCCTTTTCCCCCTCGGCCTCGGCCAGACGGCCAAGGTTGGTCAGGTAATTGACCTCGATCCGGTTGAAATCATCCTGCGCCTGGGCATAGACCATGCCGTAAACCGCATCGGCGTCGGTATCGCCCGAAATATGCGCGATGCCCCATGTGTCGCGGGTGATTGTGACGCGGTGGGGCGGATTGCCCGCCGCATTGGCCGGGGTGATCAGGGCCGGGGCCGCCAGCGCGATTGTGACCGCTTTTGCCATCATGCCTATTGTCAATCGCATCGCCGCTTCCCATTTTCATCGACCTGCGGCCTGTCTAGCACGGGTCTTGGGGGCGCACAGTGGCAGTTTGACGCAATTCAGGCGGCCCTTTGACCATGGCGGCAATTGCCATTTCCCAAGAAAAATGCTCTGGCGCAGATACGGGGATTCGGGTGATGTTCGCCCTGTGATCGGCCACCGGGGGGTGGTGATTGCGCGGGCGGGCATAGTGATGAAAGCTTGGATATGATCGTGATGCCCCTGTCGGCCATATTATTGGCCAGCGTTGCCTCTGCCCCTGTGGCCCAGAATCCATCGCTGCTGATGCAGGCTGGCGATGCCCCCCATATTGCCGCCTTGCCGCTGGATGGCGCCGTTGCGGAACCCGAACAGGCCGCGCCCAGTGCGACGTCGCCCGTGGCATCCCCATCCGTTGCGGCCCCGGCCCAAGCCGCCGCGATCGATGCCGCGCCAATGGATACGGCTCCGGCCAGCGAGAGCCTGATCCTGCGCGACCCTTGGGAAAAGCCCAATCGCAAGATCTTTGCCTTTGACATCTTTTTCGAGAAAAATCTTCTGGCCCCGGTCGCCCATGGCTATCGCGCGGTGACGCCGCGTACGTTGCGTGCGGGCGTCAACAATCTGATCCTGAACCTTGATGAACCCAGCACGGCGGTCAATCAGGTGGTCCAGCTCAAGATCGGTCGCGCGCTCAAGACGGCGGTGCGCTTTGCCATCAATTCGACGCTGGGCATTGCCGGGTTGATCGATGTCGCCTCGGCTGGCGGGCTGAAGCGCCGCCCCGCCGATTTTGGCCAGACGCTGGGTCGTTACGGGGCAAAGCCGGGTCCATATGTCATGGTGCCCTTCCTTGGGCCGTCGAATGTGCGTGATGGGTTTGGGCGTTTAGTGGATACGTTCACCGATCCGGTGGGCTTTGTCATCGGCGGCATCTTTTCCTCGCCGGGCGGCGCGGCGCGCTTTGCCACGGCGGGCGTGAATTGGCGTGAACAGAATGATGGTACGATGTCGGCCATCTATGGCGCGTCCGACCCTTATGCCTTTACCCGCGCGGCCTATGGCCAGCGGCGTGCAGCCGTTGTTCAGGACGCCACGGGTAAGGCCGCTGCATTGCCGGATTTCTGATTCGGTATTCCTTTCACAGTGCTGCAAATCTGGTTCGACCCGAAACATACACGGGTCGGCGTGGTTTGTGGGCATTGACCAAACACCGTGTCGCGGCCAAGGGGAACCGTAAGCGGTGAGACCATTTTCTCCCCCGACTTAATTGGTCATGGAGCTGTCGATGTTTCGCGCTGATCTCAAACTGTCTGTTGCGCTGGGCCTGGCCGGTGTGGCTGTGGCCGCGCTGCCGGTTGCCGCGCCTGTGGCATTGGCCCAATCCGCCCGCGACGCCAATGCCGAAGCCTTTGTACAACAAGGCGCGCGTGAAGTGTTGGCCGTGCTGAACGACCGCACCAAGAGCGATGCGGGCAAGAAAGAGGCGTTTCGTGTCCTTATCAACCGTCTGGTCGATGTGCCCAAGGTGACGCGCTTTGTGCTGGGCAAATATGCCCGCATCGCGACGCCTGATCAGTATAACCGCTTTGCCAATGCTTTCCGCACCTATGCCGAAGGCGTTTATATGAGCCGGATCAACGATTATCACGGTGAAAAGGTCGTGGTGCTCGGCTCGCTGGTGCGCAAACCCGGCGACGCTCTGGTGACGACGCAACTGGCCGGTGGCCGGTCGAGCGCGCCCACCAATCTGGTCTGGCGCGTTCTGAATGACGGCAGCGGCTGGAAGGTTGTCGACGTTCAGGTGTCGGGCGTATGGCTGGCCATTACCCAGCAGCAGGATTTCGTTTCGACCATCGACAACAATGGCGGCAAGGTCGACGTGCTGATTGCCCAGTTGATCAAGGATGGCGGCACGGGCAAGATCCTGCGCAGCGGCAAGTAAGTACAAGAAAAAGGGTAGGAATAACGCATGAGGGCAAGTTGGGCCGAAACGATCATGGGTTTTGCGGTGCTGGCCTTTGCCGCGCTGATGCTGACCTATGCCCTTGGCGTTTCCGGGCTGCTGCACAGCAGCGGCGCCTATGAGGTGAGCGCGCGCTTTGGCGAGGCTGGCGGCATTCAACCGGGCGCCAAGGTGACCGTTTCCGGGGTCAAGGTGGGTTCGGTGACGGATGTGACCATTGATCCCAAAACCTATCTGGCGGTGATGCACCTGTCGCTGTCCAAGGATGTGAAGCTGCCTTCGGATTCGACGGCCAAGATCACCAGCGACGGCCTGCTGGGGGGCGCGCATATCGCGCTGACGCCGGGCGGGGCCGAGGATGACCTGAAACCCGGCGGTGAAATCAACAACACTCAGGGCGCAGTCGATCTGTTCGGCCTGATCGGGCAATTCATCCGTCCGCAAAGCGGTTCGGCGGCGTCATCTTCGGACAGCGCGGCCAAACCCGCCGCTCCCGCTCCTGCTGCGCCCAAGGGCACCGCCGACCTGCCTGAGATGTAAGGCCATGGGGCTGTTTTCCAAAAACCCGTTGGCGGCCCTTGGGCGCGCCACGTTGGACGGGGTCGGTGCGGTTGGCCGTGTGGGGCTGTTTGCCGCGCGCGGGATCGCGGCGGCCTTTACCCCGCCGTGGTATCCGCGCCAGATCATCGCCCAATTCGCCAGCGTGGGTTTCCTCTCGCTGCCGGTGGTGGGGCTGACGGCGTGGTTCACCGGGGCGGCGCTGGCGCTCAACATCTATTCGGGCGGGGATCGGTTCAACGCCGAAACCGTGATGCCCCAGATCGTGGCGTTGGGTATCACGCGAGAGCTGGGGCCGGTGCTGGCGGCGCTGATGCTGGCGGGGCGTGTGGCGTCGGCCATGGCCTCGGAAATCGGCGCGATGCGCGCGACCGAACAGGTCGATGCGATGGTGACGCTTTCCACCGATCCGCGCCGCTATCTGATCGCGCCGCGTTTGATTGCCGCGACGCTCAGCCTGCCTTTGTTGACGCTGATCACCGATATCATCGGGGTTGCGGGCGGGATGCAGGTGTCGAACTACCTGCTCGACCTGTCGCCCAGCATCTATATCGCCAACACGATGGACTTCCTGACGGCGTGGGACGTGGAATCGGGGTTGATCAAATCGGCGGTGTTCGGTTTCATCATCGGCCTGATGGGTTGCTATCATGGCGACCATGCCAAGGGCGGCGCGCGCGGCGTGGGTCGGGCCACCACATCGGCCATGGTTTCGGCGGCTGTGCTGATCCTGGCTTCGGACTATCTGCTGACTTCGGTGTTTGCCCTGAAATGACGACAACATCCAAAATCGCATGGACGGGCATCACCAAGCGTTTCGGCGCGCAGGTGGTGCTGGACGGGCTGGATCTGGCGGTGGCGCGGGGGCGCTCGCTGGCGCTGCTGGGCCGGTCGGGTCAGGGCAAGTCGGTGACGCTCAAACTCGCGCTGGGGCTGATGAAGCCGGATGCTGGGCAGGTTTTGCTGGATGGCGTGGACGTGACGCGTCAAAGCGAGGCCGAGCGCCGCGCCAGCTTTCGCGGCATCGGCATGCTGTTTCAGGGCGGGGCGCTGTTCGACAGTTTGCCGGTCTGGGAAAATGTCGCGTTCCGCCTGATCAACGCCGATGGCGTGGGGAGGCGTGAGGCACGTGACCGCGCGGTCGAGGCGCTTGCTTTGGTGAAACTGGCGCCGGAAGTGGCCGACCGCTATCCATCCGAATTGTCGGGCGGGATGCAAAAGCGCGCCGGCCTTGCCCGCGCCATTGTCGGCACGCCCAGCCTGCTGTTCTTTGACGAACCCACCACGGGCCTTGATCCGATCACGGCGGGGGCGATCAACGAACTGATCCGTGACCGGGTGACGTCGCTGGGCTGTACGGCGGTGTCGATCACGCATGACATGGCCTCGGCCCGCACGATTGCGGACGAATTGGCGATGCTGGACAATGGGCGGATCGTGTGGCGCGGGCGCGCCGATGAACTGGACCATGCCGATCATCCGCTGGTCCGCGCCTTTGTCACTGGACAAAGCATGGAATAAGGCGCGAATTTCTATACGCAATTCGCGCCATTCCCTTTACCATCCCCCCCTTGCAACTTTGCGCCGCAACGGGGAGACAGATGATGAGCAGCCAGAACTGGTATCCGCAACCAGGCTTCAAACGGCGGGACATGCTGCGCGGGGCGGCGGCTCTGGGCACGTTGGGCGGGCTTTCGGCCTGTAGCGAGGCTGGCGTAGGCACCAAAGTGGCCAGCGCGGCCACGCCGACATCGCATCGGCCCCATCTGACCCCGATGCGCGTGACGCCCGATCAATTGATCGACATGAAATGCTGTATCCGCCCGGTGCGTGCGGCGGGGCCTAACCTTGGCACACAGATGATCGGCGATACGCTGGTCGTGCATAATTACGGCCATGGCGGCTCGGGCTGGTCATTGTCCTGGGGCAGCGCCGAGGTGGCGGTGGGCAAGGCTTTGTCGGTCCTGCCCTCCGAAATCGCGGTGGTGGGCTGCGGCATCATCGGGCTGACCACGGCGGTGGTGGCGCAGCGCGCTGGGCTGAAGGTTACGATCTATACCCGTGACGTGATCCAGCGGACGCGTTCGTTCCGCGCGCATGGTTCGTTCACGCCGGATTCGCGGGTGGCCTTGTCCGCGCCTGCCGGGGCGGGCTTTGGCGATCTGTGGGAACAGATGACGCGCCTGTCGTGGAAGGGGTTCCGCTCGATGCTGGGCCTGCCGGGTGATCCGGTGGTGTTTCAGGATGCCTTTGCTCTGTCCGATGCGCCGCCGGTGAAGAAACACCATGACGCCGACCCCGCCATCAAGGGTGCGTGGGAACCGGGCGGATTGCCTTTACAGGAATCGGAATGGGCGCATTACATGGACCGGATCAAGGATCTGGTGCCCGACCCGGTGATGTTGCCGACCGAGGAAAATCCGTTCCCGGTGGCTTATACGCGCCGCTCGTCGGAGATGCATTTCAACTTTCCCTCTTATGCCCACCACCTGCTGACCGAATTTTATCAGCGGGGCGGGTTGATGGTCATGCGCGACTTCAACGATCCCGGCCAATATGGGCAGTTGAAGGAAAAGGTGGTTATCAACGCCACCGGCTATGCCGCGCGCGATCTGTGGCGCGACAAGACGGTGTTCCCGGTGCGCGGCCAGACCGGATGGCTGGTGCCGCAGCATGATGCGCCCTATTCGTTGCGCTATAAAAACGCCTCGCTGATGTCGAAGTCCGACGGGATTGTGGTGATGAACAACCCGATTGATCTGGGCGAAATGTTTGGTGTGGGCGACAGTATGGAATGGCCCGACCCCGCGCCCATTCTGGAGGTGATGAAGATCGTCGAACCGATCATGGCCGGCATGAAGGGGATCGTGTGATGAAGCGGATCAGCATGATGCTTGCCGGGGCTATGGCTCTTTTCGGCGCGGCGGTTCCCGTAAGCGCAGGCACCGCCAGCGGCGTCTATACCGAGGCACAGGCGGCGCAGGGCGCAACGATCTTTGCCGAACGCTGTGCCATGTGTCACGGCAAACAGGCCGAGGGGACATGGGAAGTGCCCGCGCTGAAGGGCAAGTTCATGGGCAATTGGGGCAAGGAATCGGTGGCGGCGCTCTCCGACTATCTGGCCCGCGCCATGCCGCAATTCGCGCCCGGTACGTTGGAGCCTGCGGATAATGTGAAACTGGTGGCGTTTCTGCTCAAAACCAACGGCCATCCGGCGGGCGCGAAACCTTTGCCGGAGGATCATGCGGCGCTGGCGGCGATACGGATTGATCCCATACCGGCCAATGCCGTCAAATAAGGCCGATTGACAGGTGCGGCGGGGCGGGTGATATGATGTATATGCATCATCAATCCCCCGCCACCACTTCCTGCGCCTGCACCAGCCTGCGCAAGGCAACCCGCACCCTCGACAGGCTCTATGACGCGCGGCTTGCGCCCCATGGGCTGACCACCACGCAATTCGCGTTGCTCCGCAATATCGAGCGGGCGGGGGCGATCGTGCTGAACCAACTGGCCGCGCTGCTGGTGATGGATCGTACCTCGCTCTATCGCACCATCCGCGGGATCGAGGAGGCGGGATGGGTGACCATTAACGCGGGGCCGGGCAAGGCGCGACTGGCGCAGATCACGCCATCGGGGCAGGCGCTGCTGCGCGCCGTCGAGCCCGATTGGCAGGCGTTGCAGACCGAAATCCACGACCGTCTGGGCGATGACGGCTGGGCGCGTTTGATGGAAATCAGCGGCGCGGTCATATCTCTGGGACAGGAGGCACGGGCATGAGCGCGCGCCGTTTCCATCCCGCCATTCTGGTGGCGGCGATCACGTTTTTGGCCCTGCTGGTGTCCGCCGGTGTCCGTTCCGCGCCCAGTGTGATGATCGTTCCCCTGCAACTGCATTTCGGGTGGGACCGGGCCGGCATTTCGGCCACCGCGGCATTGGGCATTTTTCTCTATGGTCTGGTCGGCCCGTTTGCCGCTGCGTTGATGATGAGCGTGGGCGTGCGGCGGGTGATGATGTTTGGTCTCACCCTGATGGGCGTCTCGGCGCTGGTCAGCCAGTATATGACGCAAAGCTGGCAATTTACCGCGACATGGGGCGTGGTGTCGGGCCTTGGCACCGGCATGGTGGCCAGCGTTTTGGGCGCAACGATCACCAACCGCTGGTTCGCGCGTAATCAGGGGTTGGTGATGGGCATTTTTGCCGCCAGCACGGCAACCGGATCGCTGATCTTCCTGCCTTTTCTTGCCTGGCTGACGCAGGGCGGGGCGTGGGTGGGCGTTGTGCGCACGGTGGGGATTGCCTGTCTGGCACTGGTGCCTTTGGTGGCCTTGCTCGTGCCCGAAAGCCCGGCCAGCGCGGGCGTGGGCCGATTGGGTGAAGAACCGGGCGTAACCCCGGCGCGCAAGCAAAGTGGCAGCCCGTTATTTGCGTTACATATCCTGTGGAAGGTGCGCGGCAATGGCACATTCTGGTTGTTGTTCGGCACGTTCTTTGTTTGCGGTTTGACCACCAACGGTTTGGTGGGGACGCATCTGATTGCTTTTTGCGGGGACCATGGGATTGCGCCTGTGGCGGCGGCGGGGCTGTTGTCCTTGATGGGCCTGTTCGATCTGGTGGGCACGACGGCATCGGGGTGGCTGACCGACCGGCATAATCCGCGTTATCTGCTGGCGGTCTATTATGGTTTGCGCGGACTTTCGCTGATCGCGCTGCCGTTCCTTGATTTCGGGCCGGTGGCGCTGGGCGCCTTTGCCATCTTCTATGGTCTGGACTGGATCGCCACGGTGCCGCCCACGCTGGCCATTGCCAATCGCAGCTTTGGCGAGGGTGAGGCGCCGGTTGTGTTCGGATGGGTGGCGGTGGGCCATCAGATCGGCGCGGCGGCGGCGGCCTATGGCGGCGGTCTGGTGCGTCAGGAATGGGGCAGCTACTCGCCTGCCTTCATTCTGGCGGGTGCGTTCGGACTTGTGGCGACCTTGGCTTTGTTGGTGGTGCGCGACGGTAACAGGGCGCACGGGGCGGTTTTGCCGGTATAGCGATTAGTCGATGAGCGCTTGCCAGCTTGTTTCTAAAATGCAACAGACCATAACAAAGAAAGATAATGTCCAAGGCAGGGTTGTGAATGGGTCGAAATGAATACGGTCAGGCCATTATGGCCTTGTCGCCCTTGGGCGGCACCCTGAAAACAGGGACCGGTTCTTGCGCCCTGCGGACGGGGGGCCTTGTCCGATAATGCCCCAATATCCCAAAGATGCCAGCAAGTTGATCAGCCAGCAGGAAGCGCTGAAACATATTGAGCCCGCCGACATTGGTGCGCGCCGCCTGTTCGGTGCGGGTCTGATGGGAAGTTTGGTGGTCGAGGCGGTGCTGGGCCTTGACCTGTTGCGTAACCCACTGGATTTGGCGCATGTTGTTGGTCTGGTCGGGATGCCGGGGCTGGCCGGGCTGGGGCTGTACACGTTCCGGCGATGGCAGGAAGCGTTGACCCGTTGGCGGGATGCAGCATCCGCCATCGATGAAAACGCCAAGGCGCGTCAGGCCGCCGAAACGGCCAATGAGGCCAAGAGCCGCTATCTGGCCAATGTCAGCCACGAGATCCGTTCGCCGCTCAACGCGATCTATGGCTATGCCCAGTTGGTGGAGCGCAATGATGGCGCGGGCGCGCAGGAAGCCGCCACCGTCATCCGCCGCTGTTCCGAACATATCACCAGCCTTGTTGAGGCGCTGCTCGACATTTCGCAGGTCGAGGTGGGCGTGATCCGGGTCAAGCCTGAGCCGGTCCGGTTGGATCAGTTTATGGAACAGGTGATCCGCATGGTGCGCCCTGCGGCCAGTTCCAAGGGGCTGGAGTTCCATTACGAAACATCGGGCCGTCTGCCCGCCGTCGTGCGCATGGACCAGAGTAGGTTGAAGCAGGTCTTGCTCAACCTCCTGCTCAACGCGGTCAAATATACCGACCATGGTTCGGTGACGCTGTCGCTGCGCTATTCGGGGCAGGTGGCGACATTTGACGTGCGTGACACCGGCCCCGGCATCCGCGATGAGGACCAGCGCGCGATCTTTGAACCTTTTGACCGGGGCGGCAATGATGCGCTGCATTCGCGTCCCGGCGTGGGGTTGGGGCTGGCGATTGCGCGGGCAATCATGGGCATTTTGGGCGGGCAACTGGAATTGGCCAGTACATCGGATCAGGGCACCTGTTTCCGCCTGACCATCATGTTGGGCGAGGTCGCGCAGACCAGTGCCAAGCCCGCCAAGCCGCGTGAAGTCACCGGCTATCTGGGGCGTCGCCGCCACATCCTGATTTGCGACGATGATCAGGAACAGCGCAAATTCCTGAGCCAGTTGCTGACCTCGCTTGGCTTTGTGGTACAGACCGTGCCCAATGGCGAGGCCGCGGTGGCTTTGGTTGAAGGCGAGGATTCGCCTGAATTCGATCTGGCCATTCTCGACATTTCACTGCCCGGTATCAACGGCTGGACCGTGGCGCAACATGTGCGCAACCGCTTTGGCGAGGACATCCGCATCATGATGTTGTCGGCCAATGCGGGTGAATTCCACAGGCCCGAAACGCGTGATCCCGTGCATGATCAGTTCCTGGTCAAACCCGTCGCGTTCAATCAGTTGATTGAGACGATCGGCGGCTTGCTCGATCTGGCCTGGGGCGTCGAATCCGAAGCGGTTCGGCCCGCTCTGCCGCTGTTTTCGGCAAGCGCAGAAAATCATGTGAAAGATTCCGGCGCGGTCGGGGATGATGACCGCACGGCAAGGCTTCGCGAATTGCTGAGAATAGGTTATGTACGCGGGCTTGAGCAGGAGATCCGCCAATTGGCGGCCCAGCCCGAGACTGCCGAATTGGCCGGAAAACTGTTTACATGCCTGGATCGCTTTGATCTTAGCGGCATGACGCGCATACTTGAGGAGTGCTAACTGCATGTCGCTGCCTGTTCATACGCAGACCGTGCTGGTCGTCGATGACGAACCAGATTCCCTGCGCATGCTCACCGCCGCGCTGGAAGGCGCCGAGTTGAGCGTTTTGGTCGCGACTTCGGGGCAGGCGGCTCTGGATCTGCTGGGCCATATCCTACCTGACCTGATCCTGATGGATGCGGTGATGCCGGGCATCGATGGTTTTGAAACCACCGCGCGGATCAAGGCGCGTCCCGAACTGGCCAATGTGCCAGTGATCTTCATGACGGGCCTGACCGAGAGCGAGCATGTCGTCGAGGCGTTCGAGGTGGGCGGCACGGATTATGTGCGCAAGCCGGTCAATCTGATGGAACTGATCGCGCGTGTGCGGGTGCATATGGCGCAAAGCCGCGCCATGCATGCCAGCGTCGCCAGCCTGGACGCCACGGGTCGTTTGATGATGGCCACCGATGCGCAGGGGCGGATGCTGTGGTGTACACCGCGTGCGGAACAGGCGATGGCGCGCCTTGTGCCCGATTGGAACCGTGAAACCGGGCTGCCGCCTTCGGTATCGCTGCTGGTCGAACGTCTGTTGCAGCGCGGGGGCAAGCCGGGGTCGTCGGTCAAGGGTGAGTTTGGGGAAAGCTCGCTCGAATTGCTGGTGATCGCGCATTATCGCGAAAATGAGGTGCTGATCCGCCTCAACGAAATCAGCCATGAACAGAATGTCGCCAAATTGCGTGACAGTCTGGACCTGACTCAGCGTGAGGCCGAAGTGCTGTTGTGGGTAGGTTACGGCAAGGCCAGCAATGACATTTCCGACGTGCTGGATATTTCGCCGCGCACGGTTCAAAAGCATCTGGAGCGGATTTACGTCAAGCTGGGCGTGGAAAAGCGTTCGGCCGCCGCCGCCATCGCGATCCGTATCATCGAGCAGTAAGGAAACCGGCACCGCCCCTCTCCCCCGGCCCTGTTACCCTATCAGGGTAGGCTATTGGGTGGCAGGGCCGGGGGAGAGGGGCGGTGCCGCGTCGTGACGCGGATGTGTCACGACAACATCAAAAACTGCCGCCGCGCCACCTGAATGGCGAAGAATGACGCGGCGACAGGCGCCGATCCGGCCATCGCGCCCGGACCGGCGCTATCCGCTTACTTCTTGGCCTTGGCGGCCGGAGCAGGCTTCTTGGCGGCAATCGCCTCGATTTCGATCAGGAACTGCGGCGCCACCAGATTGGCGACCTGAAATGCCGAGCGAGCCACCGTGTCGGGGTTTTCCGCGCTGCCAAAGAATTCCTTGAAACCGGCATTGGCGCCGGCAAAGTCGATCTTGCCCAGCTTGGGGTCGGCGGCAATGAACAGGGTCATCTTGACGACGTCCTTGATCGAATAGCCCTGCGATTCAAGCTGCTTCTTGATCTTGTTCAGGACGCTGATGGTCTGGGTCTTGGTATCGCCGAAATCTTCGATCGTGGTGGCCTTGGCCGGATCGATGGGCGAGGCAAGCTGGCCCGAGAGGAAGTAGATTTCATTGCCGGGCGCCACGCGCACGCCGTCCAGAATGAAGGCGTTCGGGTTGGTCTTGATGCGAGTCACCTGAGCCTGAGCCGGAACAGCGGCCAACATGGTCGATAGCAGAGCGGCACAGCCAACGGTTTTCAGCACTTTACGCAGCATATTGGGCTTCCTCATCTTACCTGAATCCGTGCCAATACGGGCATCGGGGTGTGGCCATATTGTCGCTATTTGGCACGTTGAACAGTCTAGTTTCGCCTACTGACACCCCGGTACGCAAATCGGCGTATGGGCATTTTGGGCGGAAAATTGTGCATTTGCGAAGGGCGCTGGTGTAGCGGGAAACTGCATCGGCCTCCGTTCGTCACAAAGTTTTTTGAGTTTAAGCTGTGCGTCAAGCCGAGAGCGGGGTTCGCGACCTGCGTTTTCGGTGGTGGCTTTGTGTTGCCTTGCAACATGCGCGGCTGTTCAGGGGGACAATAATGCAAGCCATCAAGAAGGTTGCGCTCGGCGCACTCCTTTCCAGCACCGTTCTGGGCGCGACAACCGCCTTTGCCGCCGAACCGGCCGCCGCCGCGCCCGAAGATGGCAGCGCCATCATCGTTACCGGCACGCGCACCACGGGCCTCAAGGCCGGTGACAGCCCCGCGCCGGTGCAGGTGCTCAGCTCGGACCTGATGGCACGCGCTGGCCGTTCGGACATCAACACTGCGCTCTCGCTCTCGGTGCCCAGCATCCAGATCCAGACCTTCGGCAATGACATGACCGCGTTCCACCCTTCGGTGAAGCTGCGCGGTTTGAACCCGAACCACACGCTGGTCATGATCAACGGCAAGCGTCGCCATGGTACCGCCAACGTTGTGGTGACCAATGCGATGTGGACCGGCGCCGCCGCCCCCGACATGGGCCTGATCCCGATGGAAGCGGTTGAGCATGTCGAAGTGCTGCAGGATGGCGCGGCCGCGCAATATGGTACGGACGCCGTTGCGGGTGTTGTCAACCTGATCCTGAAGAAGAAGGACAAGGGCGGTTATCTCAGCGGCTCGGTCGGTCAGTATTACGCAGGCGACGGCTTCAACTACGAATTGGCCGGCAACATCGGTATGGCGCCGATGGAGGACATGTACCTCAATGTCACCGTCCAACATAAGGTCAAGGACTACAGCTTCCGCGGCGATCTGGATCCGCGCGTAGTGTCCTCGACCTCGCAGGGCGCTGCTCTGCTGGCCCGCTATCCAGGGTTGGCCAATGCGGCCAACTATCCTTATGTGAACCGCATCTTTGGTGACGGTCGCATGGCGCTCACCAACCTGTTCTACAACTGGGGCTATACCGGCATCACCAATGTCGAGCTTTACTCCTTCGGTTCCTATTCGACCCGCACGGGCAGCACCTATCAGAACTATCGTCTGCCCAGCGTGGTTTATGGCAAGAGCGCTGTGGGCGCGACATCGGGTTCGGTCGCGGCCACCGGCGACATCGCATTCCCGCTTGGCTTCTCGCCGATGGAAGCGCTGAAGGAAACCGATTTTGCCTGGACCGGCGGTGCCAAGGGTACGTTTGGCAAAACCACGGTCGATTTCTCGGCCACCTATGGCAAGGATGTGAACAAGATCTACGTGGTGAACTCGGCCAATGCCGCGCTTTACTACGATTCTTCCACCACGACCCGCGCCGGTTACACGCCGCGCGATGTGTATAATGGCTCGTTCACCGCTTCACAGTTCACCTTGAACCTTGATGCGACGCATGAACTGGAATTGGGTTTGACCGAGCCGGTCCATCTGGCCGGTGGTCTGGAATGGCGCCGTGATACCTATGCGCTGGGTGCGGGTGAGCAAGCCTCCTACTATGTTGGCACCGGTACGCTGGCGGGTGGCATTCAGTCGTTCTTTGGCTATTCCCCTGCCAATGCCAGCAACAACCACCGCACCAACTTCTCGCAATATTTCGACGTTTCGTTGAAGCCGACCGAAAAGTGGCTGGTCGATGGCGCGGTTCGCCACGAACATTACTCGGATTTTGGCGACACCACCGTCTTCAAGCTGACCAGCCGTTATGACTTCAGCAAGGCATTCGCGGTTCGCGGCACGGTCTCGACCGGTTTCCGTGCGCCGACTCTGGCCGAAGGCTTCTATTCGGGCATCAACGTCGGGCCGGCTTCGCTTTCGGGTATCTTTGCGCCGAATTCGGCGGGCGCTGCGGCTTTGGGCATTTCGGGGCTGCGGCCTGAAAAATCGACCAACCTGAGCTTTGGCATTGTGCTCAACCCGCTGCCCAAGTTGACCGTGACGATCGACGCCTACTCGATCTATCTGCGTGACCGCATCGTTCAGTCCTCGGGCTTCACCGGTTATTCGAACAACTGTAAATATCTGCCCGGCGGATATACTTCGTCCACCAATCCGACCGCGGCCAAGGCTGCTTTCACCGGCACCTGCACGGGCTTCATCTCGCCCAATGTGCTGACGGCTCTGTATAACAATGGCGTTCCGATCACCTCGATCATCGACACGATCAACGGTGGTCAATCGGGTTCGCTCTCGATCAACACCTTTGTGAACGGTCTTTCGACCCTGACGCGCGGCGTCGACTTCCTGGCCACCTATGCCACCCGTGCGGTGGGTGGTCGCCTCGATCTGTCGCTGTCGGCCAACTATAATGAAACCAAGGTCAAGGCGGTTAACGCCGCACCCTCGGGCGTGAATCAGTCGCAGGGCATCTTCGATAAATATTCGCAGTCTTCGTTGACCGATACCACGCCCAAGTGGCGCGCAACGTTCAACGCGTTCTGGGAAAGCGGCAAATTCAGTGTGAACCTGCGTGAATCGGCCTATGGCCCGTCCAAGCAGCTGGCCACGACCCCGGCGAACGCCAATATCGATTACTACATCACCCAGGGCACCAAGTTCGTGACCGATCTGGAAGCGACCTTTGCTTTTACCCGCGACATCAAGTTCTCGGTGGGGGCCAACAACCTGTTCGGTATCTATCCGGATGCCTATGCAGATTACATCCGTGCCCAGCAGTTGGCGATCGCGTCGACCGCCTATGTGAACAAGTATCCCTCGTTCTCGTCGGTGAACATCAACGGCGGTTACTACTATGCCAAACTTGGTGTGAAGTTCTGATCGGTTCCGGGGCCGTCCAAGGACGGTCCCGACCATACAGGAAAGGCCGTCACAGACATTCTGTGGCGGCCTTTCCTGTACAGGATCGAAAGAAATCAAGCCGGCAGCGATGGGGTCGATGCGTCGCTGCCGGCTTGTTCACCCGCGCCAAAGCGCAAGTGAAGGGGGTGCAGCCCGCAATGGGGCTGCGATCGGAAAGTTGTGGGTCCCACCGGCGGAGACGGCCAACTTTCCTTTTTCGCACGTCCGGCCTGCCGGAAATGCCGGTCTCAGAAGGCGCAGACCTCTTGGTAGCAAGGGCGTGCGTCTCTGCTGTTCCCACCGTCTTCAACCATTGAAATGGCTGGGGGCAAAGCCATCAATGGTTGGCTGGATGCGACCCGAAATACGGTGGGGATTGGCGTAATGCTGCAATAGAATTGGTTTGGATCCATCCCTGTCGCTGTGATGAAAATCTGGCTCTTGGCGCGGCATGCTGTCCGCCTACAGTCCTGTCATATGGCCCAGGCTCTGGCCCATATCATGACCGGGTGGACCAAACTCCATGGCGGCTGGGTTGGCGCCTGCCGCCATGCCGCAGCGCGCATCCATGACGCGTTCAGGGCATCTTGCTGTGCCCGGAGCGTACGAGGCCCCGGCCGCCGACAATGCGGCGAGCATGAAACACATGGCATCTTCTCCTGCGAACAGTTTTCTGTTCATTCGACCGCCATGGGGCCAAAGTATCCATCCAAAAAGGGTTGGGATGACCTTGATCCGATGGTGCTGCTCTTTTTTGAGCTTGTGGTCATAACTAATACAAATCTCATCCCCGGACAACAGGAATCCCATGCTGCGCCGCAGAGTTGCGGCAAATTCTTGTGCTGCATTTGCGAGATCTTGCTGGAATCGTGATTCGAACGCGGGTGAGCGCCAAAGCATCGTCGGACCCAAAAGTGTAAATCCAAGGCGGCAAAAACGTCCCTTTTTGTGACTGCCGCGCCCGGTGATATACGGATAACCACCTGTAAAGTCTCAAAGCGGTACAGGTGGGGGGCGTTTACTACATCCGTTATCGTTGATTCCCACCGCGACCGGGCGAAAGAGTTGTGCATGACACAACGAACCAACACTCCCGTAAAGGCCCTGACGATGACCATCGGTGAATGGCGCCTCCGTCTTGCCGAATTGTGCCGTGACTGTGTTCTGGCCGACTCAGAGGATGAGGCCGACTATCTGCGTCTGGCCTATGTCCTGATGTCGCGTGCGCCCGAGGGGGAGTGCGCGGAAGGGGCCGATCTGTTGGGTCTCTTGTCGCATCTGCCGCCGATGGCACGGGTCGAAGGTTTGATTGAGCAAGGCGCGTTGGAAAGCGTGGCGCTGGCGCTTTTGCCCGAACATGCCAGCTATCTGATGTCGCGTTCGGTCGAAGGGGCCTGGCTGGCCTCGGTCTATCTGCCGGGGTTGGACGAGGAATTGACCTCGGAAGGGGACAGTCTGGCGATGGCCCTGACTTCGGCGCTTCTGGCCGCGTTGGCGCAGGTTTCGCTGGGGCTGAATTCCAATGATCCGGTGCGGGACGAAACATGGGCGCCCGCGACGGAAGTGGCAAGCGACCCCGTTTGGCAGCGCCCCGCCGGGACGCTGCTCAACTGAGGGGCGACACAGGCACGTTGTCGATCAATGGGCGCGCGGCGCGGCAAAGCGGGCTTTGAGCGCCTCGACCCCGATCGTGTCCACCGCCGACATGGGGCAGTCGGCATGCAGCAATGTCGCCAGCCAGCGCTGCTTTTGCGCGATCAGGTCGATCGACTGCAACGTGCCAACGTGATGCGCGATGATGGCCGGGTCCAGACACAGTGTCGTGCCCAATTCCTCGATTTCGCAAGCCAGCTCGGTCAACACATCGGCCACCGTGGTCAGGTGGGCGGCGATCCGGGCGGGATCGGGGGTGGTGGATTCCTCGTTCATGCTGCCTCGCCAAATTCCGCGCCATCGGCCAGAGCGGCCAGATTGAGCACCATGACCATGCGGTCCTCGATAGCGGCCAACCCTTCAAGGAAGGAGATGATGCTGTCATTGGCGGTGGTCGGTGGGGGTTGCAGCGTGTCATTGTTGATGGTCACGATGTCGCTGACCGAATCCACGATCAGACCGCACACCTGCGCGCCCAGCTGCGTCACGATGATGGCATGGCGCGGGGTCGGCTCGGTCGCTTCCCAGCCCAAACGCGCGGCAAGGTCGATCACGGGCAACACGCTGCCGCGCAGATTGACCACGCCGGCCACATAATGCGGCACGCGGGGCAGACGGGTCGCCGGGCTCCACGCGCGGATTTCCCGGATCGCCATGATGTCGATGCCGAAAACCTGCCCGCCGACTTCGAAAGTGATGAGTTCACGGTGCATGGGGCTTGTCCTTTGCCTGAATATCAGTGGGAAACGCGGCGCACGGCGGCAACCAGCTTTTCCGGGTCGAACGGCTTGACGATCCAGCCGGTGGCGCCGGCGGCGCGGGCGCGGGCCTTCTTTTCCTCGCTCGATTCCGTGGTCAGAACCAGGATCGGGCGGTCGCGGTGGCGGTTGCCCTGACGCAGCTTTTCAATCAGGCCAAAGCCGTCGAGGCGCGGCATGTTGATGTCGGTGATGACCACATCCACCTCGTTCAGCGCCAGCCATTCGAGAGCGACTTCGCCATCTTCGGCCTGGGCCACATCGAACCCCTGGCTGGTCAACGCGTGGTTCAGCAGGGCGCGCATGCTGGCGCTGTCATCAACGGTCAAAATGCGGGTAGTCTTATCCATGGGCAGGCTCGCTTTCCTTAAAACAGTTCGACATCGCCGCGCGAAACGGCAGGACGCACAATGGGTTTGGGCTCTGGGGCCAGTGTGTTTTCAACCGTCCGGCAACGCACCTGGCCACGCGCCGGCCGGAAATCGACGCGTCTGGCGTTCATGCCGCCCAGATCCTCGCGCACCACGGTGATCCGTTCGCTTGCAAGGAAGGTGCGGGCAAATTCGGCATTCTTGGTGCCAATCTTGGCAAAGCCGCTGTTGAGATTGGCCCCGCCGTAAAGGTGGGCGCGCATCCGCGATTTGGCCGCGCCATGGGCCAACATCTCGTTGATCAGCAATTCCATCAGATAGACGCCGTAATGTTCGTCAAAATCGCCGCTGTGGCTGCTGGCCGGGGGTTCGGCCAACAGGAAGTGGTTCATGCCGCCCACCTCGATTTCCGGGTCGAACAGGCATGTGGCGACGCAACTGCCCAGCACGGTGGAAAATTCCACGCGCGGGCCGGCCGAAACACGCGCCTGACCTTGCAGGATGTTGATGCGGGTAACAGGTGGGGAGGCTTCAAAAGGCATATTCAATTTCCCCCCAATCACGAAAACGCATGTTGGGCGATGCGGCCCAGCGGCGCGACGACCTGGGCCGCGCCCAAAGATATGGCGACGCGGGGCATGCCAAAGACGGTGCAACTGGCCTCGTCCTGCGCAATGGTCAGCGCGCCCGCCTGGCTCATCGCCAACAGGCCCTTGGCCCCGTCGGCCCCCATGCCGGTCAGCAGAATGCCGATGGCGTCGGCCCCGACACGCTGTGCCACCGAGGCAAAGAGCGCGTCCACGCTGGGCCGGTGGCCTGAAATCAGCTCGCCCACGCGCAGTTTGGCGTGCAGGTTCGTCGCGCCCGCCACCATCAGATGCCGGTCATCGCCGGGCGCCAGATAGATATTGCCCCGCTTTAACGGCATATCCGGCTCGGCCAGTTGGACGGTTGCCGGTGATGCCTGATTGAGCGTGCGCGCAATGGCGGGGGCAAAACGCGCGTCCACATGCTGAACGATCAGCGTGGGCGGGCAATCTTCTGGAAAATTGCGCAGCAGCACCTGAAGCGCTTCGACCCCGCCGGTGGAGGATCCGATGGCAATGACGCGGGTGTTGGTGCGGCCTTGGCCGGCGCTGATGGCGCGGACGGGGTCGGCCATGTGGTGCACTTCGGGCGCGCGGCGGCGCACGGTCACTTGCGAGGCCTGACGCACCATCCCGGCCAGTTTGCCGCCATCCTGCATGGCGGCGCCCGCATAGTCGGTCTTGCAATAGCAATCGACCGCGCCAAGGGCGAGCGCGCGCGCGGTCGCATCGCTGCCCGCCGCGGTCAGGCCCGACACGATGATCACCGGCATCGGGCGCAGGGTCATGATCTTGTCCAGAAAATCCAGACCGTTCATGCCCGGCATTTCGATGTCGAGCGTGACGACATCGGGTTCCAGTTCCTTGATCAGGGCGCGCCCTTCGGTGGCATTGTTGGCAAGGCCAACCACCTGAATATCCGGCGTGCCCGACAGGCGCGCGGCCAGAACGGCGCGCATGGTGGCGGAATCATCAATGATCAAGACGCGGATCGTCACCGACCTCTCCTGTGATAAATCGTGGGGCCAACCGGTTCGAGCAGGGCTTCGGCAGGCCCGGAAACGCGTTCGGAATGGCCGATATAAAGGAAACCGCCGGGGCAGAGCGCTTCGGCAAAACGGGCGACCAGCCGGTCCTTGGTGGGCTGGTCGAAATAGATCATCACGTTGCGGCAAAAGATGACCTGAAACGGGCGGCGCATCGGCCAATCGCCTTGCAGGTTCAGCCGCTTGAACTGCACAAGGCTGCGCGCTTCCGGCCCGATCACCATGTCCTTGCCCTGTGTGCTGGTCCAATTCTGGCGCAGATCGGCGGGCAGCGCGTCGCCATCGGTGGCGCTGTAACGCCCCTCGCTGGCCTTTTTCAGCGCATGGTCGGCAATGTCGCTGGCCAAGATGCGGATGTCGCGCCGGGCCAGTTGCGCGCCTTCATGCCGGTCATGGCCCAGCAGCGTCATGGTCAGCGAAAAGACCTCCTCGCCGCTTGAACAACCCGCCGACCACATGCGCACGCTGTCGCCATGTTGCAGATCGGCCAGCAATTGCGGGCGGGCCACGCGGGCGAAATGTTCGAAATGATGCGCCTCGCGATAAAAGAACGTGTGGTTGGTGGTCAGCGCATTGATCGTCTTGCGCAATTCCCCCGCATCCACTTCGACATGGCGGATATAGGCGGCAAAAGTGCCCAATCCGCTGGCGCGGACCAGCGGGGCAAGGCGCGAATAGACCAGCATCGCCTTGCCCGCAGGCAGCATGATCCCCGCCTCGCGGTACACGATGGCCGCCACCGCCCGAAAGTCACGGTCGTCATAGACGCCCGGACTGATGCCGGGCATGGCATCGGCAAACGTGCCGGCAAGGTCGGGTGCAGAACTCATGCCGCTTCCAGTCCGAACCCGGCCGAGACAGCTCCCTGAACCAGCGTGTCGATGTTCAGGATCAGCGCGACCCGCCCATCGCCAAGGATGGTGGCCCCCGCCACGCCGTCAACATTGCGATAATGCGTGTCCAGGCTCTTGATGACGAATTGGCGCTGGTCCCAAATGTTGTCGACCAGCAGCGCGGCCTGTCCCGCGCTTTCGGTGTCCACCACGATCAACACGCCTTGCGATGGGTTGGTGACGGCATCATAGGCCCCCACCGCCTCGGCCACCGACACCACCGGGATGAAGCGCCCGCGAACGTTGAGCATCTGGCGCGTGGAGCCAAGCCCCTGAACATCCTTGGGTTCGGGGCGCAGACTTTCGACCACATGGGTCAGCGGAACAACCAGAGTCTGGTCGCCGACCTTGACGATCATGCCGTCCGAAATGGCCAAAGTCAGAGGCAGGGTAAGGATGAAGGTCGTGCCCTTGCCTTCCTCGGATTCGATAGAGATACGGCCGCCCAGATCCTTTACGTTCTGGCGCACTACGTCCATGCCGACGCCGCGCCCGGACACATTGGTGATTGTCGCGGCGGTCGAAAAACCGGGGGCAAAGATCAGCGCCTCGATTTCTTCCTTCGACATTTGCGCGTCGGCGCTGACGATGCCTTTTTCCACCGCCTTGGCAAAGACGCGGGCGCGGTTGATGCCTGCGCCATCGTCGGCGATCTTGATCAGGATGCGGCCCGAACGCTGTTCCGCCGACAGGGTCAATGTGCCCTCGGCGCTCTTGCCCTTGGCCAGACGGTCTTCGGGGCTTTCGATGCCATGGTCCACCGCATTGCGGATCAGGTGGGTCAGCGGTTCGCCCAGACGCTCGATCACCGTCTTGTCCAGCTCGGTCGTTTCACCGATGACCTGAAGGTTCACATGCTTGCCCGTGCTGGCCGACAATTCGCGCAGGATGCGGGGGACGCGGCTGAACACGCTGCCGATGGGTTGGGCGCGGATCGACATCGCGCTTTCCTGAATGTCGCGCGTCAGGCTTTCCAGCAGGGTCAGTTCCTCGACCGACTGGACATTTTCGTTCTGCAACCGCTGGGCGAGCATGGCCTGCGCGATCACCAATTCGCCCACCGTGTCGATCAACTTGTCCAGCTTGATCAAATCAATGCGGATCGATTGACCCGGGGCAGGAGCCGCAGGCGGCGCGCTGTTGGCGGCGGCGGCGGGGGCTTCCTGCGGCGGGGCGGCGGGGGCCGGTGTCGGGGCGGCGGTTGGCGGCGGAGGGGGCGCAGCCGGGCTGGCCGCGACCGGCGGCGGGGCGGGTACGGGCGTGGGCGCGCTTTGCACCGGGGCGGGCGGGGTGCTGGCTTGCTCGATCTGCACCGGGGGGATCGAAGTATTGGCGCCAATAGCAATCGGGCAATCGTCGCCAACGAAATCAAAGATGTCCTTGACGCTGGCCTCGGACACATTTTGCGGGACGATATAGGTCCATCCCAGATAGCCCTGATGCGGGTCGAAATCATCCAGGCTGGGGATCGAGGTCGTGTCGCATTCGCTCACCACCGCGCCAAGGGCGGCCAGTTCGCGCAGCAAGAGCAAAGGTTCGCCGCCATTGCGCATCGCGCCTGCATGCGGGCGCAGGTGGATTTGCCAACCGGCGGGCACGCTTTCTTCGGCCGAAGGTCCACCGGCCAGATCGTTGAGCAGATCGTCCAGATCGCCGTCGCTGGTCATATCCTCTTCGTCAAAGGTGACGGAGCGTTCGGCGGGGGCTTGGGGTTCCGGCTCCGGCGCGGCGGCATGTTGTGCATTGGCCATCGCGCCTTCCAGCTCGCGCAGCAGCGCGGCATCTTCGGGCGGGCTGCCGCCATCGCGCGCGGCGGTCACATGGTCGGACAAAACGTCCAGCGCACGCAGCAACAGGTCGATCAAAGCCGGCGTATGCGGCACCAGATTTTCGCGCACATCCGACAACAGCGTTTCAAACACATGGGTAAAGGCCTGAAGCGCCTCAAAGCCAAAGGCCCCCGCACCGCCCTTGATCGAATGGACCGCGCGGAAAATGGCGTTGACGGTGTCGCTGTCCTGCGTCCCGGCCTTGCATGCGGCCAGTCCCTGTTCGGCGGCGACCAAGGATTCCTCGCATTCGAGGAAGAAAATTCCCTGAATTTCTTCGGGCGTCATGCCATGTTCCCTTCAAACAGAGCATTTTCCAGACCCGTTAGGCGGGCCGCTTCGCGCAGGGCATCCGAGGGGATGATCGCGGCGCCTTCGCCCGTGCGGCGCGCGCTGAGCAGCAATTGGAGCATGGCCTGACCGATCTGCTGGGTCTCGCTGGCATCCACCGAGAGCGGGCCGGAACCAAGCGCGGCCTGAAATTCGGGCAACAGCGCCTCGGCGGCGGCCCGGTCGCATCGGGCGGGCAGGACAATCTTGCGCATCATGCAAATCCCTGTTCTGAATTTTCGGACTGGATCGTTGCGGGCCTCACGCCTCAGAATTCCGACCAGTCATCGGTGGATGTTTCCGCCTGCGGCTTGATGGCCAGATTGCCCTGAACCATCGGCACGGCCGAATAGGAGGGCGCGGATGCCGCCGGGCGCGGCGCAGGGCGGCTGGCCGGGCGGACAAAGGGGATTTCGGCATCTGCGCCGCGGCTGACGGCGGGGCTGTGGCCTGACGATCCGGCCTGGAAACGGCTGACCACGGTGTTCAATTCGCGCGCTTCATCGGCAAGGCTGCGGGCGGCGGCGGTGGCCTGTTCGACCATGGCGGCATTTTGCTGGGTCACGCGGTCCATTTCGCCAACGGCGGTGTTGACCATTTCCAGCCCGTCGGCCTGAATATTGGCATTGGACGCAATTTCGCCGACCTGTCCGGTGATGTCGCCCACGCGTTGCACGATCTTGCCCAGCAGCGTGCCGGTTTCGCGCACCAGCATCACGCCGCCTGCGACCTGTTCGCTCGACGTTGTGATCAGCGCCTTGATCTCCTTGGCCGCATCCGCGCTGCGTTGGGCCAAGGCGCGCACTTCGTTGGCGACCACGGCAAAACCCTTGCCCGCGTCCCCGGCGCGCGCGGCCTCAACCCCGGCGTTGAGCGCCAGAAGGTTGGTTTGGAACGCGATGCCGTCGATGACGCCGATGATCTGGTTGATTTCCTGCGCGCTGCGTTCGATCGCGGCCATGGCCTCGACGGCGCGGCTGACGACAATGCCGCCTTCGGTGGCCTCTTCATGCGCCTCGGTGATCGACTTTTGCACGTCATGCGCGCTGCGGGCGCTTTCACGCACGCCTTCGGTCACCTGATTCATCGCGGCGGCGGTTTCTTCCAGCGTGGCGGCCTGTTGTTCGTTACGGTTCGACAGGTCGTTGGATGCCGAATGGATTTCATTGGCCCCGTTCAACACATGGCGGGCGCTGGTGCTGACCGCTTCGATGGCGTCGGCCAGAGCGGCAACGGCGCTGTTAAAGTCCTGACGCACTTCATCATAGCCCGCGGGAAAGGGATCGCGGATCAGGCAATCGAGCTGATTGCGGCCCATTTTCTTGAGCGCTTCGCCCAATTGATTGAACAGGACGGTCACATGGCTGAGCTGCTCGTTCTGCTCCTGTTGCAGCTGAGCATGGGCGCGAAAGGTTTCCATCGCACGGGCAATTCGGCCGACGCAGTCCGTGTTTTCCGCATGCCGGATCGGGCTGGACAGATCGTTCGCAGCCAGGGCCTCCATCCGTTCCACGGTTGATACATAGGGTGTGGCGATCATTTCACCAGCAACGGCCAAAGCCGCCACGGCCATAATCATCGCCCCGGCACAAAGCGCGATGGCGGTTGTTGCCGAAAGCGCGCCATTTGTGCCCATGACGGTCGCGCCGGTCGCCGTCAGGCCCAGCACAATCATGATGCCCAGCAAAGTATGTAATTTGGTCCTGATCGGAGCCTGCTTTGCAAACCAATCCAGCATTGTCTTCATCCCTCAACGTGCCGATTTCCGGGCCGGTTACATGGCCTGAAAGGCACGCTTTCCCTTGTGGTTAATCATAGCCCCATGTTGGCAACGTCGTGTTTGCGTGGACCTCGGTAGAATCGCGGGGAAATCGCGCGTTCATTTTCACGCAGCGGTAGAATATTGGCGCTTTTCACGCGGGCGCAGGAACGGCACCGGTTCGACCATTTCGCGCAGCGGCGCCCATTCCTGCTGCATCGTTCTGGCGCGCGGGGCGCTGCGCTGGACGCCGGTTTCAAAGCGGGCGACCATGTGGGTCATGGCCTGCGCCTCTGTGGCAAGGCTGCGCGCGGCGGCATTGGCCTGTTCGGACATGGCCGCGTTCTGTTGGGTAATGCCATCCATATGGCCGATCGCTTTGTTGATCTCGGCCAGATAGGTCGCCTGCAGGGCGGTGGAGTTGGTCATGTCGGACACCTGGGTGTTGATGATGCCGACCTGTTCGACAATATTGCCCAAAACGGCCCCGGTTTCGCGCACCAGCGCCACCCCGCCCGACACCTGATCCGATGATGTATGGATCAGCACCTTGATGTCCTTGGCTGCGTCCGCGCTGCGTTGGGCCAGAGCGCGCACTTCATTGGCGACCACGGCAAAGCCTTTGCCCGCATCGCCCGCGCGCGCCGCCTCAACCCCGGCGTTCAGCGCCAGCAGGTTCGTCTGGAACGCGATACTGTCGATGACGTTGATGATCTGGGTGATCTGTTGCGAGGATTTCTCGATGCCCGCCATGGCCTGTGTCGCGCGGGCCACCACATCGCCCCCGGCCACGGCGGCCTGATGCGTCTGGGCGATGGAGCCTTGGATCTGCGAGGCATTGCCCGCCGATTCGCGGATCGTATAGGTGACCTGATCCATCGTTGCGGCCATTTCCTCCAGCGTCGAGGCGTGTTGTTCATTGCGTCGGGCCAGATCGTCGGACGCATTGCGGATTTCCGACGCGCCCTTTTCGACGATGGCGGCGGCGGTGATGACGCCGCTGATTGCTTCGCCCAATTCCTGCACCGCGCCGTTGAAATCCTGACGCAGCGATTCGTAATCATCGCCCATCGGGGTCGTGATCCGATAATGCAGATGGCCCGCCGCCAATTGGCGCAGGCCTTGGGAAAGGGTTTCGACCACGTTGCGTTGACGCGCGGCCATTTCCCGCTCGGACAGGGCGGCGGCGCGGAAGACTTCGATGGCGCGGGTGATGGAGCCGATTTCATCCTGACGGTGATGGGACTGACGCCCGATGTCCAGATCGCCGGCGGCCATGCGCGTCATCACATGCGCCGTTTGGGCCATGGGGTTCAGGACATGGTTCTGTTGCCAACGCAGCGCGGCAAGGACCAGCCCCAGAATCGTCAGCCCCAAAAGGACCAGCCCCGATGTCACCATCCACAAGGTGGTGGTGCTGGACGCGGTAATGTCCTTTTGCCTTTGCAGCGCGGCCTGCGTCAGTGCGTTAATCTGTTCGCGGTGATGGGCATAGACCTCGCTCAATTGGTCATAGGCGGTTTCGGCCCCGGCCTTATCGCCACGGGCAAGGGCGGGCAGATAGGCGTCATTGACAATGGACCAGAATGATTCGCCGCTGGGCACGGCCTGCGTTGCCAATTGCGCTTTCAGATCGGCGTCGAGGTCCGAGGATGCCCAATCGCGCGCTCTTTGCCGAAAGGATCGCTCCAATTCGCCCAGACGCAAACGTTTTTCCGAAAGGAGCGCGGGCTTGTTGTGCAACAGGCTGACTTCCAGATAGGCTTCGAGCACATATTCTGGCGGGGGGATGATGTCGGCGATGAAATCGCTGACCTGTTGGTTGCGATGGTGCAACGGCCCGCCCATGCGAACATCGTTAAAGCCATAGCCCGCCAATAGTCCGCCCAGCAGCAAGACAAGCAGGATGGAGATTGCACCCTTGCGGCTTTTTTGTGCGATTGTTTTGTCCGTCATGCGCACGCCAATCCTGCTTGAATTAAGGTTTGAAACCACGCCGAAAGCCGCTTTACGCTTCGGGTTTGGTTCCATGGCTACAGGCGCATCGCTGAATTGTGATTATTTGGGTTCTAGGCGTAAGCACTTAATAATGCGCAGGCATTTGCTTCGTGAATCAGGGTTAAAGATGGTTTTCGGGGCCTTTGGTCCGCACTATCAACGAAGACGGGATACCTGCGACAATGAACGATGCACGTGTGCTGGTTGTGGACGATTCGGCCGCCATGCGAGCGCTGTTTTCCGACGTTCTGGAACAGCAACGCAATGTGACCGTGATTGGCACCGCGGCCAATGCCGACGAGGCGCGCGATCAGATCGCACAGCTCAAGCCCAATGTGGTGACGCTGGATGTGGAAATGCCCGGCATGAGCGGCATTGAATTTCTTGAAGAGATCATGTCCACCAACCCTCTGCCGGTGGTGATGCTGTCATCGCTGACGCAGAGCGGGACCGAAACCTCGCTCAAGGCCTATGCGCTGGGCGCGGTGGAATGTTTCCCCAAGCCGCTCAAGGCCACGCCCGAACAATTTGCCAAGACGGTGGGCAAGCTGGGCAAGATCGTGTTGGCCGCGGCCAATTCGAACGTCAAAGTCCCCAAGCCGAACGCTCAGCGCGAAGCGCGCCAGTCCGAAGTGCAATTCGTGTGGAACGGGCACTATCTGGCCATTGCGACATCGATGGGCGGCATTGACGCCCTGACCCAGATGCTGGTGGATTTCCCCGCCGATTGCCCGCCCACGGTGGTTGTGCTGCAAAGTGAGCCGGCGCTGGTCGATACGTTCATCACGCGCATGGCCGGCGAATTGAAGTGCAAGATCGCCATGGCCAAGGATGGTTCAACCATGACGCCCGGCACGATCCACATTGCCGCCGACCCGGAAAAGCATGTGGTGTTCGAACCCGGTTCGCCCCCGCGCCTGCGCATGGTTCAGCGTGATCCGGTGGATGGCGCGCGCCCTTCGGCAACGCTTCTGTTCGGCACAATGGCGCGTGCGGCCGTCCCGGCGGTGGGCGCGATCCTGACCGGCATGGGCGGCGACGGGGCCAAGGGGCTCAAGCTGCTGCGGGACGCCGGTTCGCGCACCTTTGTCGAAGATCCTGCATCGGCCAAGGTCGGTGAAACGCCCGCCGCCGCCGTCGCGGCCAATGCGGCGGAAAAGGTGATGTCGCTGGACGATCTTGGGCCTGCGCTGATTTCGGCCTGTAATCAGGCCTGATCCGGACAGACAGCCCCGCCGGTTTCAAACTGGCGGGGCATGATCCTGCAAACTTTGCAACGGCGCCAAGGGGCGCCATTTTTGTGCGCCACAACGAGAAACGGCGCCCAAACGAGCGCCGCCTTTCCCACAATTTCGGCCTGAATGACCGCCCCGCGGCGCCCGTCAGCTGACCAGCGCCGCCTCAATCGCGATACGGATGGCCTCCGAAGTATGGTTTGCCCCCATCTTGGTCAGCATATTGGCGCGATGGATTTCCACCGTGCGCGGCGAGATCGAGAGCTTTTCACCGATCATCCGGTTGGACAGGCCGCCCGCGACCCCGGCCAGCACTTCGCGCTCACGCTTGGTCAATCGGTCCACCCGGCTGCGTGCCAGGGCCTCGCGCAGCTTGGCGCTGCCAAAGACTTCGGCCTTGGCCTCGGCCTGTTCGACCACGGCGACGATTTCCTCGCGGTTAAAGGGCCATGAGACATAGTCGATCGCGCCTTCGAGAACGGCGCCCACGACCTGCCTTGTGCTGGGTTCCTGGGCAAATCCGATGACGGGCAACCATTGCCCCAGACGCCCCATCTGGGCCAAAAGCATGGCGATCGAACGGCCATCATCATGGACCAGCAACAGCCCGTTCTTGGGCCAGCGGGCGATCAGTTCGGAGGGGTCCTCAAAAGGCTCCACATGAACTGAGCTGCCTGCGAGCAGGTGCGAAATGGCGGCGCGGCGTCGAACATCACCGTCTACGAGAAAAAGGCTGGTTCCGTTGTTCAATTTAACCTCACCCCCTTGAGCTGTCTTGGTTAATCCCTAGCAAAACTTGCCTAGGCATTGGATGGTAACTGGCTCCGTTACGGCGTAGCGTTCGATCCGAAACCGTTTCATTCAAGCGGGTTTAAGTATTTGAACGTAAGCAGATTCTCGTGGTTTTGGCGCCTTGTTAGGCAAGGTGAAAGTATTCACGCCTTTTTATTGCAATTGCAGGGAAAAATGACCGCGTCTTGGCGGGCGACCTTGCCCCAAAGGGCAAGAAATATTTTTGGCGATTATTGGTGTTTTTATACATATCGCCCGACTTGTTCGAATTTCCATTCGGCGCCCGGCTCAGTTGGCCCCGCGACTCATGCTTTCGGAAATGTCGATGAAATCCTGCCGGATCTGGGCGATAGTGTCGGCGTCGAAATCCAGAACGCTGTCCAAAACGGCGCGGCGCGTGGCGGTGTAAAAATGGATCAGCGCGCCCGCAATCCCTTCATCCCCCGACACGCCCATTTGCAACGCGTTGAGCGCCGAAATGGCACGGGTCAGCATCTGGCTCTTCATTTGGTTATCGCCGCGCTGAACCGCGATCAGAGCGCCGCCCAGCGACGAGATCAGCTGTTCATAGCACAGGCGCACCAGTTCACCCGGCGTGGCGCCGGAAACGCGGGCGTCGAAATCTACCCGGCGATAGACTTCGCCGGGATTGCGTCGGGCGAGCATATCGTTGGGTCCCCTTTAATTCGAAGATTTGTTCCACGCGTCGATCTGGTTTTTCAGATAGGTCAGCGTGGAATTGGACGCGGCCACGGCGGCATTGCTGGCCGCATATTGCGTGATCAACCTTTGGCGCAGCGCTTCCTGCTGATCGCTCAATTTGGTTTTTTGCGTGGTCAACGTGGCCTGCAAATTGGTGTAACGCGTCACCGAACCGGCCAAAGAGCCTGTATCCGTGCTGGTCGTCAACGCCGACGTCATTTTGAAGATCGTCGAATAGATCCCGTTGACGCCCTTCGTGAACATGGCCGCAACCCCGCTGGGGTTTGACGACAGGACCGCGGCCAGTTTGGTCGTATCCAGCTTGAATGACCCGTCCCGGTTGGTCGACAGGCCCAGATCGGCCAGCGTTTTGGGTTCGCCATCGGCGGCATTGCCCATGATCGTGGTGCCCGCCAATTGCGAAAAGGCGCGCGAAACAGCCTTTGCCCCCGTGTCATTGTACAGGTTGCCCGTGGCGGCCGACATGTTCGTGTTCAATTCGGTCATGATCGCGTTGAGCGCCGCGACCAGATTGGTCATCGTGTTGGTGATCGAACTGGACGGATCGGAATAGGTGATCGTGGTGGGATTGCCGACATTGGTGCCCGTCAGCTTGAGCGATAGGCCGGGCGCGGCATTGTCGATCGTGTTGCTGGTGCTGGTGCGGGTGATGCCGTCCAGCTTGTAGGACGCATTGCCTGCGCCCTGCTGCTGGGTGATCGTGGTCGATGTGGCCGCCGTGCTATAGGCCAGCACGCCAACGCTGTTAAAGCCGGTGCTGCTGGCATCGGATGTGTCATTGGCGGTGACGGTAAAGGCGTTGTTGGCGCCTTCGGTCCCCTTGAACACCAATTGCGATCCGTTGGCATTGGTGGCGACATAGGCGGTCACGCCCATCTTGGCGCTGTTGATGGCGGTTGCCACCTGGGCCAGCGTGGCGCCATCGGCAATGGTGATGGTCTTGCTGGACAGGTTGCTGTCGGCGGTCAGGCCGGCGCCATTGACCGTGCCGAAATTGAAGGTCAGCGTGCCGGCCTTCATCGTCTGTTCGCCCGGCACGAATGTCTTGGTGGCCAACACCTGCGGCTTGGCAAGGGCGGTGACCTCCAGCGAATAGGACCCGGTTGCCCCCGCGCTGCCCAACGGCAGGCTGGCGCTGGCGACCGCCGAATTGGTGACCGTGGGCGAGGGCAGCAAATTGCCGCTGTCGATCAGGCTGGAAAAGGACGAGGACAGCGTCAGAAGATCGCTTTTGAGCTGGCCAGCCTGCGAGATCTGCAGCGCGATGTTCGAAAGACGCGTGTTCAGCGCATCGGTCTGGGTCGCATATTGCGCGGTGGCGACATTGGTCGCCATCTGCGTCATGTCGACCCCCGTACCCACGCCCAGCGAGGTAAGCAGCTGGGCGCCGATCGAGGCGCTGTCGGTCGTCGTGGTCGACGTCGTGCTGGTGGTGGAGCTGGTCGTGGTCATGGATGTAAGAACGTCCGATGTCCGCGTGACTTAAGGCCGCGCGAAAGGATCATAATGATCTTGCGGATCGGGGCGTCCATCGCCATCGAAACGCAGATCGGCGGGCACATCAATCGTGGGCGCGGCGCGGTTTTCGCCGCGTTTGAGGGCATAGATAAAGGACAGTACCGCCGCGACCGCGATGTAAAGTTCCTCTCGGATCATCTGTTGTTCGCGGGTGGTGTAATAGATGGAACGGGCAAGGCCGGGATATTCCATGCATGGCAACGCCTTTTCCATGGCCAGTTCGCGGATCGCCAGCGCCTTTTCCCCGCGTCCCTTGGCCACGACATAGGGCGCCGAGGCCACCGCCGGATCATAGGCCAGAGCGACTGCAAAATGGGTCGGGTTGGTGACGACAAATTGCGCCTTGGCCATGGCGGTGGCAATCGCGCCCATGGCGATCTGGCGCTGGCGGCGTTTCTGGGCGCCCTTGGCTTCGGGGCTGCCCTCCTGCTGCTTGTTCTCTTCCTTGATTTCCTCAAGGCTCATGCGCAACCGGCGCATGCGGCGCACCCATTGGATGGGGAAATCGAACAAGGCGATGATGATCAACCCGCCTGACAATTGAAACAGCAGGCTGGTCAGCGCATTCCATGCAAAATCAAGCTGACCGGCAAGGCCCACCGCGCCCAGTTCCAGCATCGGCTCGATCCGCGACCCGGCCCAATACCACGCAATCCCGCCCAGCAGCACCAGCTTGAGCAGGCCCTTGCCCACCTCGATCCAGCCATTGGGGCCGAACATGCGCTTGAACCCGGCCATGGGGTTCAGGCGGCTGAATTTCGGGGCGGCATTGGCCATCATGAAGCGTCCGCCCGGCGATGGCCCCAATTGCGTCAGGACGGCCGCCGCCGACATCAGCAACCCCAGAACCAGCACAGGCGGGGCCATCAGCCACAGCGCGGTCGAGGCCATGCGCGACGGGTTGAAATCATCGATGGCCGCCCGGTCAAAGATAAAACCGATCCGCATGACCCGCATCAATCCGTTCAACAGCCAAGGCCCACCCGCGGTCAGAAAGGCCGCCGCCAGCAACATCGTCACCGCCACCGCCAATTCGCGCGAGCGTAGGACGTCACCCTTTTCCGCGGCGTCTTTCAGCCGCTTGGCGGTTGGGGCATGTGTCTTTTCGCCCGGTGCTTCATCGGCCATGGGTCATACCCCCACGATTCCGGCCGCCGCGCGGATGGCATCGGCGGACAATTCGATCATGCGGTCGGTCAACATCGGGCTGGTGGCCACCAATGTGGCAAAGCCCGCCGCAATGGCCGATGGCAGGCCCAGCGAGAAAAGGTTGAGCGAGGGCGCCGAGCGCGAGAGCACCCCGGCCAGCACCAGCACCAACAGCAAGAGCAGCGTCACCGGCAGCGCCATGGCGATGGCCGTGGCAAACAACATTGATCCAAAGGACAGGATTGCCTGTATCCGGTCCGGCCCGATCCACGTATGGCCCGGCGCAAAGACCTCATAGCTTTTGACCACCAGCGCGATCCATTGCAGGTGGCACCCAAGGCCAAAGAACACCAGCGTCAGCACCACCGTGAAATATTGCCCCAATGCGGGCGAATGCGATCCATTCTGTGGGTCCACCGTTGATGCCATGGCCAGGCCCATGGTCGATCCGATCAGTTCAGCGGCAATCGCAGGCGCGGCAAAGGCAAATTGCAGGACAAAACCCAAAGTGGTGCCCAGCAATATCTCTCCGGCCAGAGCCAGCATGCCCGGCAGCGAAAACATCTGGGCGGGCATGGCCACATCCGTCCACCCGGCCACCAACAGAGCAATCGCCCCCGCCGTAATGACGCGTATTTGCACCGGAATGTTCAGCATGCCGAAAAATGGCGCGGCCACCAACGCGGCCCCGATCCGCGTCATCAGGAACATCCAGCGTAAGAAGTCATCCTGTAACGGGCCAAAGCCGAAATCGAGGCCGATCATCGCATGGGCCTCCCTTTATTGCGCCGGGGCCGCGCCGATTTGGGCGATGGCGGCAAAGATCTCTCTGGCGAAATCCTGAATCAGGCCCAGCATCCCGGCGCCAAACAGCACCAGCACCAAGCCTGTCGCCATCACCTTGGGGATAAAGGTCAGCGTCTGTTCGTTGACCGATGTGGCCGCCTGAAAGATCGAGACGACAAGGCCGACCGCAAGGCTGGTGAGCAACACCGGCGCGCCGCACAGCGCCACGACATAAAGCATCCGGTCGGCCAGAGCGAGCAGGGGCGAGGTTTCATCCATCAGTTGAAGCTCGCCGCCAGGCTGCCCATCAAGAGCGCCCAGCCATCGACCAGCACGAACAGCAATAGTTTGAAAGGCAAGGAAATCATCGCCGGGCTGAGCATCATCATGCCAAGGCTCATCAACACCGCCGCCACCACAAGGTCGATCACCAGAAAGGGCAGATAGAGCATGAAGCCGATCTGAAACGCGGTTTTCAATTCCGACGTGACATAGGCGGGCAACAGGATCGAGAAAGGCACATCTTCGGGCCGATTGAACTTGGGCGCCTTGGCCATATCGGCAAACATCTGAAGATCGGCGCGGCGCGTCTGGCGGACCATGAAGGCGTGGAATTCCACCCCTGCGGTGGAAATTGCTTGTTCCGCATTGATCTTGCCCGCCGAATAGGGCGTCAGCGCATTGGCGCTCACCTTGTCCAGCGTGGGTGTCATGATGAAGAGCGAGAGGAACAGCGCCAGCCCGATCAACACCTGATTGGGCGGCGATTGCTGTAATCCGATGGCCTGACGCAGGATCGAGAACACCACCAGAATGCGCGTGAAACTGGTCATCATCAGGACCAGCGTGGGCAGGATCGAGAGCAGCCCCATGATGAGAAGCATCTGCATCGAGAGCGTCATGCCCCCGCCCGGACCGCCGTTCATCGAGGAAAAGGCGCGGTCAAGCGCGCCCGGAATGGCCGATCCGTTTGATGCGGGCGCCGGCGCGCCGCCGGTCCCGGCAATCGCGCCAATCGTGGCATTTTGCGCCATGGCCACGCCGGCATGCAACAGCACGGGCAGGGCAAGGAGGGCGCGGATCCATCGCATCACTTTTCAATTCTCCGCAGCGTCTGGGCGAAATCATCGCCATCGCGGAAGTTTTCTTCGAAGGTTGCGCCATCGGGCGCTTCGACTTCGGCCAGACGGGTCATGCCATGGCGGCCGCTGGCCACCAGAATTTCACGCCCGGCAAAGGAAATGACCGCCAGTTTCTGGGTCGGGCTGAGCATCAGTGTTTCCACGATGCGGATACGGCGCCCTTGGCCCGCGCCCATGAAACGCGACTGAAATTTCTGCGACAGTTTCAGGCTGCCCCAGATCATGCCGCCGATCAGCGGCAGAAGTATCAGCAGCTTGGCGATATACCACAGCATCAGCCGATGTCCGTTGCCTTGGCGCGGCCACGACCGGTCGCAGCGGGGGTGGCGGGGATTTCGGGGCCTTCTTCGCCGCCCGCCATTTCCACGATGCGCAGGCCAAAGCGGTTGCCCTGGGCCACGATCTCGCCCTTGGCGATGACCTTGCCATTGACCATCACGTCCAGCAGTTCATCGGTCAGCCGGTCGAGCAGCACCACGCTTTCCTCGCCCAGCGCCAGAACGTCTTTCAGCTTCATGTCCGTGCGGCCCAGTTCCACCGACAGGCGAACATCCACATCCTTGAGAAAATCGAAGCCGCGGGCGCCAAAACCCTGCGATGTCTGGAAATTCATGCGTTGGTCCTCTCATCGGTAAAGGCTTGGTCGATTTGCACCGCGACGCGGTCATCCATGGTGCCCACGGT
Organism: Novosphingobium sp. Sphag1I; assembly: GCF_056279125.1. Classification (NCBI taxonomy): domain Bacteria; kingdom Pseudomonadati; phylum Pseudomonadota; class Alphaproteobacteria; order Sphingomonadales; family Sphingomonadaceae; genus Novosphingobium; species Novosphingobium sp. Sphag1I. The sequence goes on from NZ_JBWBQS010000001.1 coordinate 348,402, forward strand.
GCCATGCGCGATGGTTCGTTCCCCCACGCGCAGCGGCACATGGCGCGACACCGCCACCGGCAACACAACGCCGGGCGCCAGCGAGGCGATGGACGGAAAGGGCACGCGCATATCGACCAGAACGGCGCTGATGGTGATGGGCACTTCGGAAAACGGTCCCTGCGCCGGATCGGTCGTGAAATTGACGGGGCGGAACTCGCGCTCCTTTTCGGCATAGCCAAAGATCCGCGCCAGCGTCGTGAAAGGCATCGCCACCGTCATCAGCCAGGGCAGAACGCCGCCATCGTCCACCTCCAGATTGAGCATGGCCAGCGGCACATTCTCATCAAAGGGAGACAGCGAGATCAGGCTGCCATCGCGGCGCATGGCGGTGATTTCGGGCATTTCGGCATCCGGCGCGCGGCCCGATGTCGATCCCACCGCCGCCACCAGATGTTCGGCCAGCATCAGTTCAAGCCGCGCGATCATCAATTCGGCGGCGGGCGGAAATTGCTTGGGCATGGGGGCGGGGGCCTCACCCTTGCCGCCAAAGGCGCGGTCGACGATGCGCAGCACGGGTTCGGCCTCAATCGACACCAGCAGCGGCGTTTTTTCCCCGCCAATGGCCAACAGGCTGTTGGCGGCCAGAGCGGCAATCGACTGGTTCAGGCTGCCGATCTTCGTTTCACGCGGGCTGGTGCAGCTTACGATCGGGGCCTCGCCGCCCATCAGTGGTGCAAAGGCGCCCGACAGGCGGCGGGCAAAACGCTGCCCCATCCGCTCCAGCAACTGGAGAAGGTCTTCGGGCGCCGGCCCGCGCTTCAACAGCTCGGGGCAGTGCTCGGCCAGCGGGCGTTCGGCGATGAACTCGCGCTGCGGTTTCATGACGTGGGTCTCCGGTCGGTGTGGAGGATCACTGGACGAGGAAGCTCTTGAAATAGACGGCGTCAATGCCGCCAAAGCCCTCTTCTTCTGTCAAAACATGGTTAATGGCGTCGGTAAGCCGCTTTTGCAGTTTTTCCTTACCTTCGACCGTCGAAACCTCTTCTTCGGGCGTGTCGGCCAGCACTTTGAGCATTTCCGAACGGACCGCCAATTCGTGCTTTTTCAGCCACATAAGGACACGCCCATCGCGGTGGGTCGAACAGGCCACCGAGATCTGGACCAGCGCCGAGGAATTCTTGAGATTTGATGTAAAATCTTCGGAAAACGTGTAGTAGGAAGTCTTATAGGGGCTACCACCTTCGCCCTCGACTTCCTTGGCGCCGCCTTCGCCTTCACCATGGCCACCCTCGGCGGCCTTGGGGGCAAAGGGGTCTTCTTCACCCTTTTTGATCAGCTTGGGCGAATTGTCTTCCTTGTGGTGTTCTTCGCCGCCGCCGCCGATATAGCCCATCTTGAAGGCCGCAAACGCGCCGCCCCCGCCAACCGCCAGCATCAGGACCGCCGTAATCGCGATCAGCATGATGGGGCTTTTGCCCTTGGCGGGCTTTTCCCCGGTGTCGGTCTTTTCCTTGCTCATGGTGTCGGTCTCTGAATGCTAATGGGGAGAGGGTCAGGCCAGAATGCCCGTGCGGCCCGAACGGGCGCTGCCATCGGGCGCGGTGTCGGCCTTGGGCTGCGCCTGCGGGGCTGTTGGCTGATTTTCGGTGACAAAGGCGGACTGTTGGCGGGCTTGCTGGCCATTGGCCTGCCCTCCGCTCGCCTGTCCTCCGCTCTGACCGTTCGATGCCGGGTTGCCGAATTGGTCGGTATAGGGATTGGCGCTGTTGCCCTGACCTTGCTGGCCCGGCTGGCGGTTGTCCTGTGATGTGTCCGCTCCGGTCTGGGCGGCGGCGGGTTGCAACAGGCTGTGCGATGCCTGAAGTGCGGCCTGTGCCGCCGGGGCAAAGCCGGGGTCATTGCTGCTCATCGCGACCGAGAGGTTGTCGCCATCTTGGCGGATTTGCAAAGCGACACGGCCAAATTCGGCGTGTTGCACCGATGTTTGCACCCATTGGGCCGGTGCGCCGGAACGCAGCGCCGCACGGGTTTCGACCAGACGATCGACCAGAGCGCTCATGTCGCGCGACGTCTCGGCGCCTGTGGTCGCGTCCATTTGCGTCGATGCGGCAAGCGAAACATGGGAACTGGCGCTCAAATTGTCGCTGGCCGTCATAAAGGCTTCGCGCAGGATGGGGGCCGTGATCTCCGGCTGCACCGCCGGGGTCAGCGAGCTTGCGCCGCCCGGACGAATGGTGTCCGCATGGTCGGCGGATTGGGCCACAGGCTTTGCGGCCAACCGGGGATCTTTGGTTGCCAATGCGACACCCGACCGCTTTGTGGTGGCGGCATCGGTTGATGGCTGATCCGAAGCGGCGTTGGCGGCGGGGGCCGCCGATTTCATGGTCATGCCCGGCAACACAGGGGCGCCGATCCATGACGCGCTCGCGGTCGAGGTGGCGCTGTCCGTATCCGTTGTCGTCGAGGTCCGGCTGGCCATCGGCGCGTTTTTGCCCGCAACCGTGGTCATCGAGGTAGGGACGCCCTGATCGGCGGTCGTCGCCGATGGCGTCATGGCGCGCCCGGTGGTTTGCGAGGTGGTTTGCGCGGTGGCGATCACGGGTGCCGGTTGCGCGGCCATCATGCCGGCGGCATCGGGCGCTGGGGCAACCGGCTGATCGACGCTATCGGTAACGGCTTCATCGCCGTTGGTATCATTGGTTGCGTCGGTCTTGGCTTCGGCCGGCTCCTTGCTTTCCGCATTTTTCAGCGGGCGCAGCACGGCCAAAGCAGCGTTCACCGTCACCGCCTTTGTCGCGGTCATTTGCGGCGTCTCGATGGAAACAGGCGTCTGCTCCTCGGCCGGTTGCCCGCCATCATCCAGCGTCAGGCCGACCGGCAAGATCTTGCCGCCCACCGGCAAATTGCCGCTGAGGCCCCGCGCCGCAATGGTGGTCAAAACGGGGGCGGTTGCGGTGTCGGTGGATGTGTCATCGCCGGTCGAAACGGCGACACTGGGCATCACAATGGGTTGGGGCAAGGAGGCCGCCGCCGCAATTGGGCCGGCCTGCGTGTTCAACATCGCCTGAAATGCGTCGGGTTGCGGCGGGATGGTCGGATCAACGGCGGTTGCGGCCCCAATGGGGGTGCCAGTTCCGTTAGTCGCCGCGCCCTGAGCGCCCGTTTGCGCCGACACGCCGGTTCCGCCTACGGCAAGCAGCGTGGCCAAGGGGCTGGAACTGGCGTTCAAACTGGTGGCATCGGGCATGAAGCTGGGCTCCTTTTGGGCTTTGCAGTCTATTAAGCAACGGCCGTGCCAATTCAGCTTTTGGGCCTTAATCCTCGGAATCCCGACGTTTTGCCGCCTGCAATTGACCGGCCAATGCGGCATAGGATTGCCGGACGGAAATTTGCCGGGCCTGTGCTGCGGCGCGATCCTCGACGGCGGCGCGGCGACGTTCGGCCATGGCCAATTCCTGCTGGCGCTTGTCGGCAATGATCTGGGCGCGGTTGGCGTCGGCCTGGGTGGCGGCGCGAATGCCCTGCAAACCGGCGGCAAAGCGGTTCATCGACCGCAAAGCCGCGCCATCGGTGATGTCGGTGCGTGCGGCATAATCGGCGGCCAATTGCCCGGTCCGCTGGGCCAGTTGCGTCAATTGGGCATAGGTGCCTTCGGCGCGGGCGGCCTCGCTGGCGGCGGTCTGCTTGGCAATGGCGCGCACCCGCTCCAGCCTTTGCAACCGTTTCAGTTTGTCCCGCTCAGCCTTCATGGCCCAGCAAGGCGCCCAATTGGGCCACGGCCTGTTCCAGTGTGACGATGGTGCCGCCTTCCTGCGTCAGGAATTTGACCAAGGCCGGATGCATGGCGATGGCGCGGTCCAGTTGTGGATCGGCCCCGGCGCGATAGGCCCCCATCAACACCAGATCGCGGTTGGCCTCATAGGCGGCGACCAGAGCGCGGAAGGCGCGTGCAAGGCGTTGGTGGTCCTTGGACGTGATGTCGGTCATCACGCGGGACAGCGATGCGGCAATGTCGATGGCCGGATATTGCCCGCGCTGGGCCAGATCGCGCGACAGGACGATATGCCCGTCCAATATCGAGCGCGCCGTATCCACCACCGGATCATCCTGGGAATCGCCATCGGCCAGCACCGTATAAAGCCCGGTGATAGAGCCCTTGCTCTGCGCCGAATTGCCCGCGCGTTCGACCAGCTTGGTGATCGTGGCCAGCGCCGATGGCGGATAACCCCGCGCCGCGCCCGGTTCGCCCAGCAAGAGGCCAATCTCGCGCCCGGCATGGGCCACGCGGGTCAGAGAATCCATGATCAGCAGCACCTTGCGCCCCCGCGCACGGAAATATTCGGCCATGGATGTGGCCAGCATCGCCCCGCGAATGCGCAGGTTGGGCGCATGGTCGGCGGGCACGGCAATGACGACGGTGGAGGCGCGCTTGCTGCCCGCCATATGGCGTTCGACGAAATCGGACACTTCACGCGCGCGTTCGCCGATCAGGCCGACAATGACGATTTCTGCGCTGGCCCCATGGGCGATCATGTCCAGCAGCACCGATTTGCCGACACCCGATCCGGCCATGATGCCGATACGTTGCCCCACGCCAAAGGTGGTGATGGCGTTGAGCGCGCGCACGCCCGTATCGAAACTCTGGCGCACCGGGCTGCGGTCCAGCGCGCCTGCGCGCACGCCGCCGGCCGGCCACAGGGCGCGGGGGTGCAGCGGGCCAAGCCCGTCGATGGGTTTGCCTTCGCCATCGACGGCGCGGCCCAGAAAGACTTCGCCAACGGGCAACATGCCGGGCTTGCCCACCGGGCGCACCCGCGCACCGGGGCGCAGCAAAACCGTATCGCCCAGCAGCATCATCAGCGTCCGCCCATTGCGAAAACCGATGACTTCGGCGCTTAACGATTGTCCATTGCCATGGCTGATCCGGCACAGCGCGCCCACCGGAACCGACAGGCCCGCCACCTCCAGCAAGCCCCCGTCGCAAGCCGCCACCACGCCATAGCGTTGGGGCGTCAGGTCGATGGGGTCGGGGCTGCTGAGCAGGTCGTCGAAAATGCGCAGCATCAGTCGAGGCCCCCGATGTCGAGCGCGGCGATAATTGCGCGGCGCCATTGTTCGGGGCCGTCTTCTGCGCCGCCGGTCTCGATGCCGCCGCTGCGGCTTTCCACGCGGATTGCGCCGCGTTCCATCGTGGAATCACCCTGTACCTCCCAATCCTTGGGCAGGCGGGATTGGATCGCGCTCAAGTCTTCGGGGTGCATACGGATCACGCGGTCATCATCGGCGCGGTTGAACATGGCCGCGGCCCGTTCAACCCGGCGCATCAAGGCGTCCTTGTCCAAGGCCAGCGGGGCCAAGCAGCTTTCGCAAAGGGCGATCACCGTTTCCATCAATCGCTGGCGAAATTGTTCGGCCAATTGTCCGTCCAGACGGCGCAGCACGATTTCCATCTGGCCCCGCGTTTCATCGGCCATGGCGGCGGCCTGAATCGCGGCGGCATGGGCATCGGACCACCCGCGTGTATAGGCCTCGGACCGGGCGGTTTCGATGGGGTCGGGCTCCGGGCTGACCTCATCCTCGACCAAGACACCCAGCGTAGGTTCGGCCTCTGGCGGGGTGATGGGGGCAAAGCGCATCCGCATGACCGAGAGCGGGCCGGGCAATTCATCCTCCAGCCCGCGCAGCCCGGCAAAGCGCGCGTCGGGGGTGAAGCTGCCCCCGCCACCGGCCAAAATTCCCGCAAGATCAGCCATCAGACCGCACCCCTATACCCGGAGCCGTTACACATAATCGTCCTCGCCGCTGCCAAAGGAGATGACCCCTTCGGCGGCCAGACGGCGGGCGGCGGCGACGATCTGCTTTTGCGCCTCGACGCAATCGGCCATTTTCAGGCGGCCACGGCTGGCGATTTCATCCTTAACGCCATCGGCGGCGCGGCTGGACATGGCGGCGAAAAAGACGTCGCGCTGTTCCTCGGCAATGCCTTTCAGGGCGTTGATCAGAATGTCGCTTTCCACCTCGCGCAGCAGTGCGCCCATGGATTTGGGATCGAGTTCGAACAGATGCTCGAACTTGAACATTTCGTTTTCGATCGCGCGGGCCAATGCCTTGTCCATCTTGGTGATTTCGGGGATGACCCGCTTTTCCACCGTCTTGGCCGAATTGTTGATGATTTCGGCCGCGTTCTTGGCCCCGCCCATGGTGAGCGCGCCGCGACCGTGGAATTCCATGATCCGCCGGCTGAGCAATTCTTCCAGCATCAACAGGGCTTCGGGGCTGACCGGGCCCATCGTGGCGACGCGGTGGACCACCTGCGTCTGCTGATCGGGCGGCAGGGAATGCAGCACCTTGGCCGCAACGTCCGCCTCCAACTGGATCAACAGCACGGCAATCGCCTGAGGATGCTCCCCCTTGACCAGCGGCACGATGGCCTGCGGGTTAAGCCATTTGGTGATGGCCAGCGGGCTGGGCGGGGGGGCATCGGGGGCGATGCGCTCCATCAGATTGTCGGCCTTTACCGTGCCCACGGCGCGGCGCATCAGATTGTGCACACGGTCGGTGCGGCCCCATGCGTCAATGCCCAGTTTTTGCGTGCGCGCGGCAAAGCCATCGACCGCGCGGCAAATCGCCTCTGGCCCGATTTCGCCCAAGGCGCACATCTTCTGGCCCAGCAATTGCAATTCGGCGGGGCTCAATTGCCCCAACATGCGGCTGGCCTGATCCTCGTGCAGCAGCATGACCAGCACCGCGGCCGCTTCGGCGTCCGAGAGCGGCGGCGTGTCGATGCCAACGGCATTTTGCGTATCAATGGCGTTCATGTCGCTCATGGTGCTTGGGTCTCTTCATTCACGGGCTGCAACATCTGGCGCAGGGCAATCACCGCGCTGTCGGGCTTGGTTTCGACGATCTGTTGGGCAATTTCGACCTGGCGTTCGACCATCGCGGCATCGATTTCTTCCGGTTCGGATTCGTCGCGGATGCGGGGCGAAATGGCGGCCAGACCGGGCGGGTCGGCGGCGTCCATCTGCTCTCCGGCTACCTTGGCTTCTTCCTCGGCGGCGGCGCGCTCCTCGGCCTTTTGCTTGGCCAGCTTCTTGGCCTCCTTGGTCGAAAGCGGCTTTTGCTTGGGCTTGTCGCCGCGGATCGCCTTGATCAAAGGACGCACGCCCAACAACAACACCATCAGCGTGCCCAGCAGCATCGCGCCGTAATGCAGCGCGCGGGCAAACCATGGCGTTTCATAAAACGGCACGGCGGCGGGCGAGACTGGTTCAAAGCTGCGCACGACAACGGCCACTTGATCGCCCCGCGCCGGATTGGCGCCGACGGCGGCGGAAACCAGCGATTTGATCTGTTCGATATCGGCCTGTTTCACATTGGCCATCGCCTTGGATGACAGGGCGACCGCCACGGACAGGCGCTTGATCTGTCCCGGCCCGCGATTGGTCACGGCCACTTCGCGGCCCAGTTCGTAATTCTTGCTGGCGCTGGTTTCGGTGGCGGTGGGTGCGGCACTGGCCGCAGCGGTGGGCGTGCCTTGCGGCGCGCCGGGGCTGGGCTGGGTGACGGGGGGCGGCGTGTTCGATAAAGTGCCCGGCACGCCCGATGCCTGCGGCGAGGCGCTTTGCTGGCTCTGCTGGCTGGTTTCGCTGCGCACAACGCCTTGCTTGTCATAGGACTCGCGGGCGCTGGTCACCTGATCATTGTCCAGCTCGATCTGGACCTCGCTGGTGAAATTTTCGTCGCCCAACATCGGCGTCAGCAGCGCGGCCACCTGACCATGCAGCTTTTCCTCAAGGCGTGCCTGCATTTCCAGACGGTCGCTGTCCGCCCCGCCGCGATCGGTCAGCAGGCGGCCGCGTTGGTCCACCACCCGCACCGCATCGGGCGACAGGCCCGGCACCGAACCGGCCACCAGATTGACGACGGCGGACACCTGCTTGTCGGTCAATTGACGCCCATCGGCCAAACGCAGCATGACCGAGGCCGAAGGGGCGATCTGGTCGCGGACAAAGACCGATTTTTCGCCCTCGGCAATATGGACGCGCACCGACTGGACGCCATCGATCTCCTTGATCGAGAGCATCAGTTCATGTTCGCGCGCCGCGCGCAGGCGCTCGCCTTCCAGAGCGCGGCTGGCGCCCATGGGCAGCTTGTCCAGACTGTCGCTGGCCGTGTCGGGCATCGATAGCGTGCCATTCTGCGCCACGACCATGCGGGCCTTGTACAGATTGGCCTCGTCCACCGTCAGCGTGCCGGTGTTGCTGTCGATCGAATAGGGGATCTTGGCCTTGTCGAGCTGTTCCACCACATTGGCGCGTTCGCCATCGTCGAGATGCGAATAGAGGACGCGCTGCGGCGCCTGACCCAACATGCCCCATGCCAAGGCGCCCGCGCCCAGCAGCGAGAGACCGCCGAAATAGGGCAGGGCCTTCTTGACCGGTTCCTGGCCCAGGAAGGCGCGCGCGCGGGCCATCGGCGTTCCCGCATTGGGGTCGGTCAACGGCGTCAGGATCGATCCCATGGGCGGCGCCGGCAGGCCGCCTGTCTCTGTGGCCGGTACGAGATCAGCCATTTATCAGACCCCCATTTTCATGATGTCTTGATAGGCGGTCAAAAGCTTGTTGCGGACCTGAAGCGTCGCTTCAAAACCCACCGACGCCTCTTGCCGGGCCAACATGACCTTGGCGACATCCTGCGTCTGGCCGGTTTCATAGGCGGCGGTCAGTTGGTCGGCGCGTTGCTGGGTCGCGTTCACCGATTGCATGGCGTCATGCAATTTGTCGGTAAAGCTGCCCTGATTGCTGCCCGCCGATTGCACCGACTGGGTCTGCGGCGAATGAATCTGTTGCAGTATTTGTGATTTTTCGATGATCTGGGCGCGCAATTGCATGATCTCGCGCAGGCCCGAAGGCCCACCCCATGCACTGCCGCCAGATGCACCGATGCCCCCGATGCTGCTCATCTGCGGCCTCCGCCGACGGCGGCCACCGGCATCCCGGCTTCACGCAGGGACGCAAGCCGATAGCGCAAGGTGCGTTCCGAAATGCCCAACTGGCGCGCCGCGGCGATGCGGCTGCCCCCGCATGCGGCCAGTGTTTCAAGGATCGCCTTGGCCTCGCTCACCTGCACGATATTGGCCAGCTTGCGGCCCGCGTGCGATGCGGGGATGGCCGGTTCGGGCATGGTTTCGACGACGATGGCGGGTTCCTCGACCAGTTTGGCCACGGAATCAAAGCGGATATGTTCGGGGCGGATTTCTCCGCTGGCCTCGCCGCCCAGACCTTCGGCCAGCAGCAGCGCGCGGCGGATCACATTTTCCAGCTCGCGCACATTGCCGGGCCACCCGTGGGCGCGCAGCATGGCGATGGTTTCGGCGCCGATCCACGGCACCGGGCGATGGGCGGGCGTGTGGCGCAGCGCCAGCGCAAAGGCGAGCGGGGCGATGTCCTCCAGACGTTCCCGCAGCGGCTTGAGCGCGAGGGGGAAGACGTTGAGGCGATAGAACAGGTCGGCGCGGAAACGGCCCTCGGCCACTTCGGTCGGCAGGTCGCGGTTGGCCGCAGCAATGATGCGCACGTCAAAGCGTACCGGCTGGGTCGCGCCGATCGGCACCACTTCGCCTTCCTGCAAGGCGCGCAGCAATTTGGCCTGAAGCGCCAGCGGCATTTCGGCGATTTCGTCGAGCAGGAGCGTGCCGCCGTCTGCTGCGCGGAAAAAGCCTTCATTGGCGCTGGTCGCGCCGGTGAACGCGCCCTTGGTATGACCAAACAACAGCGCTTCGAGCATGGCTTCTGGCATGGCGGCACAGTTAACGGCGATAAAGGGTCCATTCTTGCGCGGACTGCTGTCATGGATGAACCGGCTGAGCACTTCCTTACCCGTGCCGGTCGGCCCACCGATCAGCACCGGAATATCGCTGAGCGCGAGCCGTTCGGCCAATGCAAGTACCGAGAGCGAGTCGGGATCAGCGGCCACCGGACCACCGCAAGTCGCGCTGGCGATCAACGCGGCCAGGGCGTCTTCACCTGCGGCATCCACATAGGAAAGGGCAAAGTGAGGTTTGCGCCCGCCACGCGGAACAGGCAGTCTTTCCAATTGGTTAAGTCGACCCTTCATCAGGCGGATCGTCGTACGATCATCACCAAGCACCGGGCTGCGACCATCGGCTGCGCCTTCAATCAGGCGCAGTCTGCAAGTGCTGCCCATCGTGGCGATCACCGCGCCGGCGCGTTGCACAAGCGGAGCGTGCCGCTGTGCCGTGCCTTGGGTGATTTCGATATGTTCCATTGTTTCCCAGTCCCGGATTTAACCATTCCCGATCTGGTTTTTCGCATTGTAACGTCAAAATCCGCCGTACTGAGATGGGGCGTACAATTCCCTATTTTAGGCAAATGAGATGAAATTTTTTCCTTGAAACCTTAGCGATTTGGTTGGTTAACAGAAAAAAATTTGTCATTTTGGCCTTAATAAAATTGCCCTCAAACCGTTACATGTGCGTGATGCGAGCGACGCGCGCGGACATGATTCGATCCCTTACTTGGGTCTGATTCTTCGCAGATGCAGCAAGTGAGTCGGCGCCTCGCTGAATTGGCCATGCGATCGGGCGGCGTTCCACACCCCAAAAACAAATTTTCGGCAAAGGGCTTAAAACCACCCGCAATTCGCCGCTCTAGTGGCTGGCAGCCAGTACGGGATGGACCGGCAGGCTGGCAACCTCGGGATATATCGGGAGTATACCATGACTGTCATCAACACCAACGTTAACGCCCTTCAGGCGACCAATGCTTCTAACTCGGCGGCCACCATGACCGCCAAGGCGATGACCCGCCTTTCGACGGGCGTCCGCATCAACTCGGCCGCAGACGATGCCGCCGGTCTGGCCATTTCGACCTCGATGACCAGCCAGATCAACGGTATGAACCAGGGCATCAAGAACGCCAATGACGGTATCTCGCTGGCGCAAACGGCTCAGGGTTCGCTGACCGAAGTGACCAACATGATGCAGCGCGTTCGTGAACTGGCCGTGCAGTCGTCGTCGGGCACCTATCAGGACACCGACCGCGAAGACATGCAGCAGGAAGTGGACTCGCTCAAGACCCAGATCACCAGCATTCTGGGCGATACCAAGTTCAACGGAAACGCGCTGTTCAACACAAGCGGCGCCGGTTCGGCCGCCACCACCACCTTTGACATCCAGGCCGGTGCGAACACCACCGACACGATCACGCTGACCTCGAACGGCATCGATTGGGACGCCGAAAGCGCCAACATCGACGTGACCTCGGCCGGTTCGGCATCGTCCACCATCGACACGATGGACACGCTGATCCGTCAGGTTTCGACCGCCGCCGCCGGTTTCGGCGCTGGTCAGAGCCAGTTGCAGTCGGCGGTCAACAACCTGACCAACAACGCCACCAACCTGTCGGCCGCACGCAGCCGCATCGAGGACACCGACTATTCGGCGGAATCGACCGCGATGGCCAAGGCCCAGATCCTGAGCCAGGCATCGACCGCCATGATTGCCCAGGCCAACCAGAGCCAGCAGAATGTTCTCTCGCTGCTCAAGTAAGCCAAAACCCGGTTAAGACACCGGCGCCCGGCGTTTCCCCCAAAGGGAAGCGCCGGGTTTGCCGCATTTCCCGTATATCCATTGTCCGGTCCATCAAAAAACGCCGCGTCCCGATGGGGGCGCGGCGTTTGAATATGGAAAAAACCTGTTGTTGGTTCAGCTTGCGCCCTGTTCTTTCCAAGTCACCGGACGAAATACGATCAACAACATCATCGGCGTGGCATCGCGCCGCGCGGGCGGGTTGATCAGCGCAAAGCCATGGGCCGATGTGCATTGCCACAGGTTGTTTGATCGTGCCTCGATCCCTTCGAGAACAGCGGTCATGGCGATTTCACGGGCGGCCGTATCATGCTTGTTATTCAGATGTTCGGCCTGGGGCAGGGCGGTGATGGAGCTGACCTCCACCCAATCGAACAGCGCGCCGAACTGGATCGCGGCCGTATAGCGGCAATCGGCGATGGGGATGCATAATGTGTGATAGCCATTATGCGTGGGCAACGCGTTGAAACGGGTTTCAACCACTTCGCGCCCATTGCTGTAAATCGTGGGAACCAGAAATCCGCCCTCGGCGATAAAGTCGCTGACGTTGAGTGACATGCCAAAGCGGCTGGTGGCCAGATAGGCAAGGCGCGTGGCCATGCCTTCATCCGACAATTCGGCGGGCAGGAACATGCGCCGCGCGCCCTTCAAATAAAACAACCCCTGTTGCCGCAGTCCCTTTTGCGCATGGCCTTTGCTGAACAAGGCAATGGTTTCGTCAGTGCCCAGATTGACGTCATGTTCGAATGTTTCAAACACGTTCAATTCATAAGGCATGGGCAGGAACATCAACCGCATCATCGTGGCGGCATTGCTGCGCCGCCAGTGTTCGGCATCCATCGCGGCATTGTTGCGCACGCGGATCACGGCGGCGGGCTGGGTTTCGGCAAAATGCAGACAGCCCTGCTGGGTCGCCTCGCGGATGGCGCTTTGGGCCTGTTTGATGTCGTTGGACCGGCGCACCGGATCGCCGCGTTCGGTGTAATCGATGACCGAACCTTGGGTGTTAGTGCAAAGCTGTTCGAATACGGCCACATGACTGGACATCGCGCTCAACGCCTGATGGTCATAATGCCGCCCGTCAAAATAGCCGGCCTTGTCCAACCCGCTCACCTCAATCTCGCGCAGCAGCAGGTATCGGCCCGCGACATGGGCGTTAAAGGCATTGGCCAACAAGCCGTCGATGCGGTTTTGGACCGAGCCATTATAGCCAAGGTCAACCAGCATCAGCACATCGCCGGGTTTGGGCTGGGCGGCGGCGCGGACATGGGCGATCATCCGGTCGGCCATGCGGCGCGCGGCCTTGTGAATGAAACGACGGATTTCCCGACGCAGCAACAGGGCGTGCAGCGCCTGCGTCCCCGCGCCCTTGTCCGCAATCGCGGCCAGTTTTTTGACCTCGGCGGGCGGGCACTGCAATTGCTGGGCAATCACCGCCGGATCGGTGCCCCGCATATCCTCGACATAGGCGTCGATAGCCTCGTCCGTGGTAAAGGTCGCGGCCGTGGCGGTAAAGCGGCTGATCTCGATGGCATGGGCGCTGGTCTGGCCCGCGCCATGGCGCTGTTGATGGACCAGCATCGGCAAATGCCCGTCGCGCATCAGGAACAGCCAGTGGACGGCTCCACCATGCTTTTGCGCCAGCGCCTGTGCCTCGTCGGTCAACCATCGGTCATAGCCGGTGAAGATCGGCCCCAGCACGGCATAGCCGAAATGCTGCGCCGTATCGGTCAATTGCGGGGTCCATTGCGCCAAAGCTGCGCGGTGGGGCTGGGGGGCGCTCAACGCATCCATGTCCTTGGCCAACAAAGTGTCGAGGCAGGCCTCAAGCCGCAATTGCCGCTCGATCTCGCTGTGGAATTGTTTGAGATGCACCGCATTCACCCCCAGCGGCGCGACGCCTTTGACGTCCGCGTTCAGATTGTCGCCAATATGCAGGATCGCGCCCGGTTCGACGCCCAGTTCGGGCAGAACATGGCGGTACAGCCCCCGCGCCTTGGGCAGGCGCCAATGCGAGGACACAAACACACGGTCGATCATGGCCGACAATTCCGTACCACCCGCCCGCGCAATCAATTCGCGCAGCATGTCGCCGTCCAGATAGGTGTCCGACACGATCACCACCTGCATCCCGCGCGCCTTGGCCCGGCGGATCAATTCGACGGTGGGGGCAAAGGCATAGCAATGGGTGGCTTCGGCATCCAATTCGGCCCGGATTGCCGCCTGACGCATATCGGGCGAGGCGTTGGGCATCAGCTTGTCATAGATCTCGCCTATGGTGATGTCTTCGCCATGGGCCATCAGGCGGGCGCCGCGACGGGCCATTTCCTCGGCTTTGGCGCGTTGTGATCCGGCCATGCCGGGCAAGGCTTCGAAAATGTCGACGGGGCGGTTGCTGTCGCGCCAGATCAGCGTGTCGAAACAGTCCAGACTGAGCACTTGCACCAGCGGATAGTCATCCAGCACATCGGGCAATTCATGGGGCAGGATTTCGGTACGCGCGCTGGCCCTGACCAGTTCGGGGACCAGTTCGGGGGCCAGCGTTGCATGATCGATTGGCGCAGACATTACACGGCTCCATGGCTGACGGAGCCGCGCAAAACGCCCGTAAAGACGCCCGACCTTGCCCCGTTCCTGTCTTGCCAAGAAGTAAACGGGCGGGGTGAAAGACTCGTCGTTGGGCTATCCTGTGGATTTACTTAGTTGAGCAGGATCGACATGCGGCGGTTGCGTGCGTCATTGGGGTTGTCCGCGATCAAAGGCTCGCGGTCGGCGACGCCTTCGATCCGACGAAACCGTGTTTCGCCAATGCCATCGCGCATCAACGCCTGTCGCGTCGCTTCGGCACGGCCTGCGGACAGCGACCAGTTGTTGATCGTGTCGCTGCGTTTCCACTTCAACCCGTCGGTATGGCCGCGAATCGTCAATCCGCCTTCTTCATCCTTCAAAACCTGACCAATGGCATGCAGCAATTGCACCGCATCGGGAGTAAGGATCGTCGTGCCCAATTGGAACATCGAGAAATCGGCGTCATCGACCAGATCGAGACGGATGCCTTCGGGCGTGGCGGTGACCTTCAACGTGCGGGCCAGTTTCTTCAGCTTTTCCGTCGCCGACAGCTTTTGCTGCAACTTTTGGGTGACCGAGGCCACGCGCTTGATCTTGGTGCCGCCTTCCTTTGGCCCGCCGGTCGTGTCGCGCGGGATGGTCATGGCGCGGGTGCCGGTCTGACCCTGACGGTGGGGGTAATCGTCCACGTCGGTCAAGGAACTGCCGTGCAGAAGCCCGTTCGAACCGGCGCTGCCCTGACGGGTCTTGATCATGGTGGGGGTGAAATAGTCGGCAATACCCTTGCGCTGTTTTTCCGTGGTCGCGCCCAGCAGCCACATCAACAGAAAGAACGCCATCATCGCCGTCACAAAGTCGGCATAGGCCACTTTCCACGCGCCGCCATGGTGGCCGGCGGCCACGATGTTGATCTTCTTGACGATGATCGGGGCGGGGATTTCATTTTTGCCGGGCTTTTTGGGCGGGGCCATATGTCTATCCCCCCGTTATCGGCCGCGCAGCGCGTCGAGCAGTTCCGAAAGGCCGGGGCGGTAATCATGCGAAAGACCCGAACGCGCGCTTTCCACCACCAGCGGTTGCGGCCAGCCATGCAGCGAGGCGATGATCACCTGTTTGACGCAGTTGAAGATCTGCGCATCGGCCTCGTTCACCTGTTGCAGGCGTCCGGCCATCGGGCCGACGATGCCATAGGCCATCATCACGCCCATGAACGTCCCCACCAGCGCCGAACCGATCATCGCGCCCAGAACCGTCGGCGGCTTGTCGATCGAGCCCATGGTTTTGACCACGCCCAGAACCGCCGCCACAATACCCAGCGCGGGCAGAGCGTCGCCCAGCCCCTGAATGGCGTGTTGGGGGTGTTCAAGGGCGGTCATGTGGGTCTTGATGGCATTGTCCATCACATCCTCAACCGCATGAACCTCCAGCGTGCCGGACGACACCACGATCAGGGTCAGCGTGTCACAGATCAGATCGGTCAATTCATGATTGGCCAGAAGGCGCGGATATTCGGCAAAGATGGCCGAGCTTTTGGGGTCCTGCACATGGCTTTCCATCGCCACCGGGCCTTCGGTGCGCAACAGTTTCATCAGCTTGGTGGTCAGGGCGATGACGTCAATATGGTCCTGCTTGTTATGGCGCGGACCTTTGAACACTTTACCAAAACCCGCGCCCAAGGCTTTCAAACCATGCATGTCATTGCCGATGATCAACGCCGCAATGCCCGCCCCGCCAATGGTCGCCACTTCGTGCGGGATGGCCTCGAAAACCGGGCCAAGCGCGCCGCCGGTCATGGCGAAAACGCCAAAGACCGCAGCAAAGAGAACGACGAGGCCAATAACGGGAAACATGGTTAACGTCCTTTGCGGGGCAAAGCCTGGCCAGCATTATTGGGCATGGCGAGGCAATTGATCATGCAGGTCAATCAGTTCAGCATCGAGAAGAGCGAAAGATTGGCAACTTTGACAAAGCTGGCCTGAGCCGCTTCAAGAACGGTCATCTGCTGGCTGAGTTTAGCGATCGTGGCGGTTAAATCGGTGCCGCCGACATCGGCTTCGCGATTGGCGCGCTGGGTGGCGGCCTGTGTCTGGATATTGGACGTGGTGTTGATCCAGTCGAGCCGCGCGCCCACCACGGTCTGGCTGGCCGACACCGATTGGGTGGCCGCGCCCAGATCATCGAGCGCCGCATTGGCCGTTGCAATCGCGGCCGCGCTCGACGTGGGGTTCTGCAATGCATCGGCCAGCGTCTTGACCATCGTCAGCATGTTTTTCGACACGCCTTTTGATTGGAAATCCATGAATTCCGGCCCGGTCACCCCGGTCGTCACCGACAGGCCCGGCCCCAGCGAGATGGTCGAGGCCGTGGCCGTGCCATTATAGGTGACGGCGCCGGTGCTGGAATCAACCGTATAGGCCGTGCCCGTACCCTGACCGCCGAACAGAGGGTTGCCGCTTGAATCCTTGGTGTTGGCCAGGCTGATCAGGCTGTTGTAAAAGGCGCCGATCTGTTGGCCGATCGAGGCGCGCTGGCTGTCGTTGAAGGTGGAGGAGGCCGCCTGCGTCGTCAGCGAGGTGATTTGCGACAGGATGTCGGTGATGCTGGAGAGCGTATCGTCGGTTTGGGTCAATTGCGTCTTGGCGGCGCTGGAATTGGCCTTGTCGGCGGTGGCCAGCGTGTCGGCGGCCTGAAGCGCGCGCATTTGCGCGGCGGCCAAAGGGTTGTCGCGCGAATTCTGGATCATATTGCCGGTGCTGATCTGCGTTTGCAGCTTTTCGGTCTGTTTGCGCAGGTTCGTCATCGACGAGATGGCGTTCTGATAAAAGGCGCTGGTGCTGACATTGGTCATGGTGCTTGGCCTTTCCGTTACAGATTCAGCAGCTGGTCAAAGAGGGTCGAGGCTATCTGGATAACCTTGCTCGAAGCCTGATAGGCCTGTTGGTATCTTATCAGAGCCGCCGCCTCGGTATCGAGATCGACGCCCGATGCCGCAGCCAGCGATGTCTTGGCATTGCTGGCAATGGTGTCGAGCGCGTCGCGCATGGTCGTGTTGCTGGCAACCGCGCTGGACAGGCCAAAGAGATAGTCGTTCATCTGGCCAGAGACATTGGCGCTGTCGAGCGCGCCGATCATGGCGTTAAGGTTGGTGCCATTCTGGCTGCTGGCCGATGAACCGGCCGATGCTGCGGCCAATTGATTGGGGCTGGTCAACACCATCGCCATATTGGCCGCGCCCGTGCCCGAAAACATTGCCGATCCGGTGGCCCCGGTCAGGTCAACGCCATTGGCCTGTGCATCATTGATGGTGGTCATCATCGAATTGGCGATTGTGTCCAGATTGGCCTTGGCCGTGACGCCCGCGCTGATGACCTGTTGCTGTCCGGCCAGTGATCCGCCCGTCGGCGTGAAGGCATTGGCGCCCACGGCAAAGCTGATGTTGCCATCGGTGCCGGTGGTCATCGACAGGCTGTTTGCCGTGCCATGATCGACCAGCGTCGAGGCCGGGCTGCCCGGCAATGTGACGGTGACGGTGTTGTCATCGTTGAACGTGGTGTTGATATTCGTCAGCGCGCTCATCTGTTGCAGGATCGTGTCGCGTTGGTCGAGCAGGCCCGCGCTGTTGTTGGCAGGGTCCGTGTCGCCGGAAATTCGCTTGTTGAGCGTGGCCAGGCTTGAGGCCAGATCGTTAAGTTCACTGACCCCGGAGGATGCTTCGCTCTGCGCGCCGGTGACGGCCGAGTTCAGCCCGGCATTGGCCGCATTAAAGCTTTGCGCCATGGTGCGCGCGGCTTCGACGACATTGGCGCGCAGCGACGAATTGGCCGGGCTGGACGTCATTTGCGACAGCGCCGACTGGAAATTCGTGATGGCGGTAAAGACGCTGGAATTGTCCGCCGTGTCGGACAGATTGGTCAACCCATCGACCAGTGTATCGGCGCGCGCGGCGTCTGATGTGGTGCGGCGCACCTCCGATTGGGAAAAGGCCGAGACATTGCGCGTGATCCCGCTGACGCGCACGCCCAACTGGGTCACTTCGCCATAGCTGGCGCGCAGATTGTTGGCCGATTGCTCGGTCAGGGCTACGCTGCGCCGGACATAGCCATCGGTGCCGGCATTGGCGATGTTCTGGGAAGTCACTTCCAATGCGGCGCGGGCGGCTTTCAGCCCGGTGGACGCAATGGCGATCATGTTCGCACTCATCGGCTCAATCTCCGCTGGTGGCGCCGGTCTGGCGAGCCAATTGGGCCTCGATCATCTTGGCAAAGCCCAAAGTGCCTCGCTGCGACATCGTGTCGGCCAGTTTGCTGTCTTGCATCTCGCGAAAGGTCTTGGTGCCTTCGTTGCTGAAAAGCGTGTTTCCGAAATCAACCTTGCGGGATTCGGCCAGCATTTGTCGCAGCAACAGGGCTTCGAATTTCTGGGCCGCTTCGTGGATCTGCGCCTTGGTCGGCTGGGCCGGTGCGGATTGATCCAGAGAAGCGCCGATGCCGGTGGTGGTGGGGGCGGCGCCCGATGATATGGTGTTGTCGCTCATATGATCACCATCTCGGCCTTGAGAGCGCCAGCTTCCTTCAACGCTTCCAAAATGGCCACAAGGTCCGACGGCGTGACGCCCAGAAGATTGAGCGCATCGACGATCTTGGACAAGGACGCGCCGTTTTTCAGCAGCGCGATACGGGCCTTTTCTTCTTCGGCGGTGATGTTGCTGCTGGGCGTGACGGCGGTGCGGCCATTGGAAAAGGGCGCGGGCTGGGTCACGCGGGCTTTTTCATCGATCCGCACGGTCAATTTGCCATGGCTGACCGCGGCGGGTGACAGGCGCACCGCGCTGTTGATGACCACGGTGCCGGTGCGGCTGTTGACGATGACCTTGGCGGCGGCTTCGGCAGGCGTGATGTCGATCATCTCGATCGCGGCCATCAGCGAAGACCGCGTATCGGCACCATCGGGCATGCGCAGCGCGACCGTGACCGCGTCCTCGGCACTGGCCATGCCGGGATAGCGCAGGTTGATCGCATCGCGCACCCGCTGGGCCGTCAGGAAATCGGCATTGTTGAGGTTGTAGCGCAGCACGGGCGCCCTTTCGAAGCCGGTGTTGACCGCGCGTTCGACCGTGGCTCCTTCGGCAATGCGCCCGGTGGTGGGGATGTTGACCGAAACCTGCGACCCGTCACGCGCCGCAACGCCAAGGCCCCCCACGGCCAGATTGCCCTGCGCCATCGCATAGATCTGTCCGTCGGCGCCATAGAGCGGGGTCAGGATCAGCGCGCCGCCGCGCAGCGACTTGGCCTTGCCGATGGCCGAAACGGTGATGTCGATCCTCTGGCCCGGCTTGGAAAAGGCGGGCAGGTCGGCCGTCACCATCACGGCGGCGGCATTTTTCAGCCCCGGATTGATGCCGGTGGGCAATTGCAGGCCCATGCGGCCCGAAACGCCCTTCATCGCCTGGGTCGTGTAATCCAGCGTATCATCGCCCGTGCCGTCCAGACCCACCACGATGCCATAGCCGGTCAATTGGTTCGAGCGGACGCCGGAAAAGGTGCCGATGTCGCGCACGCGTTCGGCATGAGCCACGGGTGCCATCATGGTGGAGGCAAGGGCCACAAGGGCGGCGAGGAAGGAGGGGATACGCATGGGCGTCCTTAGAACGGGCTGATGAAGCTGAAGAATTTCGACAGCCAGCCTTCGCGCGCGCTTTGCGCCACCGAGCCATCGCCTGCATATTCGATCCGCGCATCGGCCACCTGGGCCGACAGGATCTGGTTGGCCGCATCGACATCGGCCAGGCGCACGATGCCAGAAAACTGGATCCACTCCTTGCCCTGTGCCAGCAGCATGCGCTTTTCTCCTCGCACCAATGCGGTGCCGTTGGGTCGAACCTCGGCAATGGTCACAGAGATCATCCCGTTGAAGGAATTGGTCTGTGTCGCATTGCCCTGACCATTGAACGACCCGGAGGACGAAGCATTAAGGGGCGTCGAGGTCATTGAGAGCGGACCAAGCGTGGGTGCGGCAATATTGGCGCTGCCGGTGCGCTGGGTCTTGTTGGTGCTGGTCTTGGCGGTGGACGTACTTTCCGACAGGATGATGGTCAGAACGTCGCCCACCCGCTGTGCCCGCGCGCCCGACACCAGCGGCGCGTAACCGGCCGCGGCAATGAAGATCGCGCCTTCGGTCGGGGCCGAGGCGGGCGGCACGGGCAGGGCGGCATCGAAACCGCGCGCCGGACGCCGACCCGCTTGTGCCGGAGAGGCCAGGACAAGCGCGGCGATCAGCGCCAGCGGCAGAGAGCGGTTGATCATGGATTGTCTCACAGCGTCTGATTGGCGTTCTTGAGCATTTCATCGACCGCTGAGACCATCTTGGAATTGATCTCATAGGCGCGCTGACACTCGATCATGTCGACCAGTTCGGTCACGATGTTGACGTTCGAACCTTCGAGATAGCCCTGCGAAATATCGCCGCGCCCGTTCGTGCCTGCCGCGCCGATCTGGGCCGGGCCGCTGGCCAGCGTTTCGGAATAGAGGTTGTCGCTGGCAGCCTGAAGCGCGGCGGGGTTGGCAAAGCTGGCGATGGTCAGCTGTCCCACCTGTGTTGCCGCCGTCGCGCCGGGCAGCAGCGCCGACACCGTACCATCCTTGGCAATGGTGATCGAAGTGGCGCCTTGGGGAATGGTGATGGCCGGTTGCACAACGTAGCCTTGCGATGTCACCAATTGCCCTTCGGCCGACATGCTGAAATTGCCCGCGCGCGTATAGGACAATTGCCCCGAAGGCAGCAGGATCTGGAAATAGCCATTGCCCGAAATGGCCAGATCCAGCGCGTTGGAGGTTGAATTGAGCGTGCCTTGCGCATCGACGCGCGTGGTCGATTGGACGCCGACACCCGTGCCAAGGTTGAGGCCCGTGGCAAAATTGGTCTGGGTCGAGGATGCCTGACCCGCCACGCGCATGTCCTGATAGGCGAGCGTGGCGAAATTGGCGCGGTCGCGCTTAAAGGCCGTCGTGCTGACATTGGCCAGATTGTTGGCGATGACCCGCATGCGGGTGTCCTGGGCGTCCAGACCTGTGCGGGCGACTTGAAGTGCATTGGAAGGCATCGGGCGTTTCCTTTTTCAGGGAATGGTTTACGAACTGGACAGGCGCAGCAGCGACGTGCCGGACTGATCGACCTCCTTGGCCGTGGCGATCACTTTGGTGCGGATGTCGTAAAGGCGCTGGGCCTGGATCATCTGGGTCAGGACTTCGGACGGGTTGACGTTCGATTGTTCCAGACTTTCGGGCACCAGCTTGGCATTTTCATCCTGTGGCAGGACGCCCCCGCCCACCACACGAAACAGGCCATCCAGACTTTTGGCGATAGTTGAACCGGCCGGGCTGGCCAATTTGATCCGGTCGGCCGCGATGGGCGGCTGGCCGGGGTTTTCGACATTGGCGACAAGGATCATGCCATCCGGGCCGATGGACACCTGTGCGTCCAGAGGCAAAGTGATGGGCCCGCCATTGCCGATCACCGGACGGCCATCACCATTTTCCAGAACGCCCGTGGGCGAAATGGTCAGATCGCCGCGCCTTGTATAGCTTTCCGTGCCATCGATCGATTGCACAGCCATCATGGCGTCGCCCAACATGGATACGTCCAGCTTGCGCCCGGTATGGGTGATGTTGCCGGCTGACATGTCAGCGCTTTTCACTTCGCCTTCGGCCATGGCGCGTGCTTCCAGCGCCGGTCCCTTTAACGTGATCGGCGTGGTAAAGAGCTTTTCGGCCTTGAAGCCGATGGTGCTGGTATTGGCCATGTTCGATGCGATGACGCGTTCGCGGATCATCGAATCCGACATGCCCGAAACCGCCGTATAGATCAGCCGGTCCATCCCATTGCCTCTCTATGTTTAGCTGGTGCGCAGGTTCATGATGGTCTGCGAAATCTGGGTGAACGTGTCGATCGCCTTGGAATTGGCCTGAAAATAGCGCTGCGCATCGATCAGCGAGACCATTTCACTGGCCAGATCGACGTTCGACATTTCCAGCGTGCCCGACATCAGCGCGCCCCAGCCACCGGTGTTGGGTTGACCGATGTTGGCCGTGCCCGAAAGGCCGGTTGATGACCACACCGAGTTGCCTTCCTGTTTCAGGCCATTGTTGTTGGTAAAGGTGGCAAGGCCGATAATGCCGACATATTCGGTCGAGCCGTCATTATAGGAAGCAATCACCTGACCCGAATTCGAAACCGTCAGACCTGTATATTCAGCGCCGGTGGCGTTGGTGGCGGGAATGACGCAATCCGACAGAGTTGTCGACGTAGGCGCGCCGGTTGAATCGGCCGTGTAGACCTGAAGCCGGTTGCCCTGGTCGGTTTTGACATAACCGCTGTCGTCCACGGTGAACGCGCCCGCGCGTGTATAGCCCACATCACCCGAAAGCGGGTTGGCCACGACAAAGAACCCGTCGCCATTGATGGCCAGATCCAGCGCGTTGCCTGTCTGGGTCATCGAACCGAGTGAAAACTGCTGTTTCACCGCCGACAGGCGCGAGCCGATGCCGATGGTCAGGCTGGGGTCGGTCAGGATCGAGGACGAGATGATGTCGGCAAAGGAGGTCGTGCTCTTCTTGAAGCCGACCGTGCTGGAGTTGGCGATATTGTGCGAGAGAACATCCAGTTCCGACTGGGCGTTCTTCAGGCCGGTAAGGCTGGTGTAAAAGGACATGATGGGCTCCTAGCGATGGAGAAAAAGGGGATCAGGCCGTGGTCGAGGAACCATTGGCGGCCTGTTGTGCGGCCAGAATGGAATCGAGTTTCGATGAGATCGCGTTGAGCGACGTGCCCAGCGAGGTCAGATTGTCGAGCGAGCCGAGCTTGGTCGCCATGGAATTGGCCGTCTTGTTCAGTTCCGAAATGCCCGACAGGGTCGAAAACTGGGCCATCTGGGCGATCATCTGGCTGTTGTCGGTCGGTTCGGTCGGATCCTGATTGGTCAGCTGTGCGGTCAGCATGCTGATGTAATCCTCAAAACCAAGCGAGGACGCGCCATTGGTGGCAATGCCTTTTTCGTTTGTGCCGGACGTTCCGGACGAACTGGTGGCAGATACTGTGGTCATCACTTCATCCTTATGGTGTCGAGCATGAGCTGCTTGGCGGTGGAAAGGGTTTCGACGAGGTTTTGGTACTGGCGCGAGGAATCGAGCATCTCGACCATCTCGGCGCTTTCATCGACGGGCGCGGCCCACACATCGCCGTTTTCATCGGCCAGAGGGTTGCCCGGATCATGTTGACGCACCGGCGTCGAATTGGCCCGAACGATGCCCGACACGTTGACCGTGGCAAGGCCGGTGTTCTTGTCCATCTGTGTGGCAAAAACCGCCTTGATCGGGCGATAGGCATCGGCTTCCTTGCTGGCCACGGCGCTGGCATTGGCCAGGTTCGATGCGGCGGTGTTCATCCGCACCTGCTGGGCCGACATGGCCCGGCCCGCGACAGAGAAGATGTTGAGGTCGTTTCCGGCCATCCTTATTCTCCCTTGATCGCGCGTTTGACGGTGTCGACCTTGCCCGCGATGATCGACAAGGTTGAAGAATAGCCCACCGCGTTCTGGGAAAAGGCGACCTGTTCGTTGCCCATTTCGACCGTGTTGCCATCCAGACTGGGCATTACCGGCACGCGATATTGCGCGGCGGCGGCGGTGGCCTGTTCGGTACTGGCGCCCTTGATCCGGGCCTGCAGCGCGGCGTTGAAATCAATGTCGCGGGCCTTGTAATTGGGGGTCGCGGCATTGGCGATGTTGCTGGTGATCAGCCCCATGCGTTGGGACCGCAATTCCAGCGCCATGCCATGGACGCCGAACAGTCCGGTATTGCTGGCTGGATCGCTCATCAAATGGCTCCACGGGTTGAATCGGGTTTGAAACATTTGCCCGATGCACAGGCACGGGCTCAGGCCGGTAGTTCAGCAAAGAGCGTGCCAATTCCCGGCTGCCGCCTTGAATCGCGCCATGTCCATCGGGGCGGAAATTGCCGCCGTCATGCCGGGCGGCAAGAGATTGCCGGTTGGCGGCAAATGATGGCCGCGGGGTGAAATCCTGCCGCACCGCGCCGTTCTTTTGGTGCGAGCCAAAGGATCGAATGACTGATGGACCTATCCGCGCTGTTTGATGGCACCACGTTGGGCATCGTTGTGGGCGGCACA
The DNA here is from genome assembly GCF_056279125.1 of Novosphingobium sp. Sphag1I. Taxonomy (NCBI): domain Bacteria; kingdom Pseudomonadati; phylum Pseudomonadota; class Alphaproteobacteria; order Sphingomonadales; family Sphingomonadaceae; genus Novosphingobium; species Novosphingobium sp. Sphag1I. Next base: position 372,745 of record NZ_JBWBQS010000001.1, read on the forward strand.
TTGCTGGCCACGGTGCTGCGCTGTGGACGAAAGGATGTGCGCGATACCGTCCATACCGTGCTGCGCCGCATCTTTGCCCCGCCGCGATTTGATCCCGATGCGGTGCGTTCCGGCCTTGCCCGCGCGGCCCAGGATTTTCAACGCAATGGCCCCCTTCGCGCCAATCCGCGCAGCACCGGGGATGGTGAATTTGACGATGCGCTGCATGCGCTTTTGACCCATCGCTCGATTGCCCGCTTTGATGAAGCACTGGCGCAGGCGCGGGAAAAGCGGCTTGGCCCGGTGGAGGCCGCGATCCGCACGCTGGTTCAGGCGACCGAACTGGCGCCGATCTTTGGATTGGCCGGGACGTTGATTTCCCTGTCGCAAATGCCAGCGCAAGGGGTGGATCGGTCGGCCTATCTCACGGCCATCGGCATGGCGGTCCATGCCACGCTCTATGGTCTGGTGCTGGCCAATCTGCTGCTTGCCCCCTTGGCGCGGGTGGTCGAACGCCATGCGCGTCAAGAAGAAGAAGCGCGGGCGAAACTGGCGCGCTGGTTCGGTTCGGAAATTGCCCCGACCATGATGCCCAAACATGACGGGGTGCATCCGCATGAAGCGCGTGTCCATCACCATCCCGTTGTTGCCGCATGATTTCCCTGCGTTCAGACACCGATGCGGGTGAACGCCCCGGCGACCGATTGCGTTCGGGACAGGCCTTTGTTGCCCGGTCACCAGTCGGCTGGCAAACGATGCTGGCCGATCTGTCGCTGATCCTGTTCATGGTGACGGCCGCCGCTATGGCCGAAGTGCCTGATACAAAAACACATTCCAAAGCCGCGCAAAACCCTGATCCCGCCCCGCCCGCCATCAGCGAGCCTTCTGCCATCTGGCGCCCGGCGCCCGATGCACCGCCGCTGGGACAATGGCTGGCCGAACAACAGGTGGATCATCGCCAATTGCTGTCGATCACCCTGCGTTATCCGCCCGCCGCACAGGGCGAGGCGCTTCGCCTGGCCGCGCAATTGACGGCGGCGGCCGGGGCGCGGGGCGCGCGGGCGCGGATCGTGATCGAGCCTGTCGCCACCGCCACGGACATCGATGCGGTGGCGGCGCTGGCATATGACAAGGGGCCGGCGTAAACACTGTGTGGATCGGCCCCGCATCTGGCACGGGAATTGCTTTTTCATTCTTGTAACAGGCGCGCGCCACTGTCCCGCGCCGCAAGGATGGTTATGTTTAAACAGCCTCTCACCCCATTTACTCTGCGCATGATTGTGCTGGCTGCTGGCCTTTCATGGCTTGGCGCTGACCCGGCCCTTGCCGCCAACCCTTTCACCGACCTTGTCGCCATTGACCGCGAAGTGGCTGAATTTACGGGCAAGACAATCGGGCAGACCGGCGGGGCCATGATGCCGGTGGATCGCCGCCTGCGGCTCAACGCCTGTATGTCGCCTTTGGCGCTCAGCTGGCGGACGAACCGGCGCGATGCCGTATTGGTCCAATGTCCCGATCCGGGCAGCTGGCGGATCTTTGTGCCGGTGCGTGCAGGCGAAAACGCGCCATCGGCCATCGCGCGCGGCGAATCTGTCACCATTGCCGTGGTCGGCGACGGCTTTGCCGTTTCCCAACCGGGCGAGGCGCTGGACGCCGGGGCGGTGGGCGATTGGATCCGCGTGCGCACATTGCGGACCGGCAACAACTATTCCCAGAATGAGGCCGTTCGTGGCCGAATTACCCGCCCAGGAGAAGTGCAGGTGGAATTGCATGAATGATTATGCCCCGCCGCCTGACGCGATGCGCCAAAGGATTGGCCGGGGAAAAGAGCCTTTTAAGCGCTTTTTCACCTTTGATGGATAATGACCTTTGCCATCCTTGGGGGCGTTCTGTCCCGACCCGGCAAGATTTAGCAATTTTTTGCCGCCCACCCTTAAAACCGGCAAAGGCCATCCGTTCTTGACCTTGTTAGAAGCAAGGAGCGGTACAATGGCCAGCATTGGTTCCGGCCCTGGCATTAGTTCTGGGCCAAAAATTCAAGTCAGTGCGGTGCGCCCCGTCGGCACCTCGTCGGGTAATGCCGAACAGACCGTCGGCGCATCCACCACCACGGCCAGCCAAAGCGCACCCGTGGTCAGCACCACCGCGCTCAACGCGGGTGAAGCACCGGTGGACACCGATCGTGTCGCCTCGATCCGCAAGGCCATCGAGGACGGCAATTATCCAATCATTCCCACCAAGATCAGCGACGCCATGATCGCCGCTGGCATGATGTTGCGAGTTTGATGATGACCAAGGCTTCTTCGTCTTTCGACCTGCGTGATACGTTGCGGCAAATGGTTGCCGTCCTGCAAGAAGAGCGGCAGGCTTTGGCCGGGCTCGATCTGGACGCGATCGTGGGGACGACATCGGCCAAGAGCGAGATCTGCGACGTGATCGATCTGGCCAATGTGACGGCGATTGACGATGAATGCCGGGGCCTGCTCGAAGCGGCCAAGAAGATGAATGAGGTCAATCGTCAGGTTCGCAACCTGATTGCCGCCAATGTGGCGGCGCGGCTTGACGCCTATACCGGCGGCGCATCGGTGTACCGCCCGCGCGGCGCCAATCCGCCCGCCTATGCCTATGCCGCGGTAAGAGGGTAGGCCGTGCGCCGCCACGGCTTGCGCTGGCAAGGCTGTGGCGGAACCTGTTTGCGCGCTGCGCATTTGGCACGGCTTTTGCTGATTAACTCCCGAACCTTTTTCTTTGGGAGTTTGGCGTGAGCCAGCCGGATCTTTCGTCCCTTTCATGGGCATTCAACCAAGACAAAACCCATGGTGCCACCGGCCAGCAGGCGGGCGGCAATGTCCGCGCCGCCATTGCGCGGGCCGCCGGGGCGACCGGGGTGGACTTCTCCTATCTGGCGGCGCAAGCGCGGCTGGAATCGGGGCTTAACCCGGCCGCCCGCAATGGCGCGTCCAGCGCTTCGGGCCTTTACCAATTCACCAATGGCACATGGCTTCAAACGCTGCAAAAGCATGGCGATATGCTGGGGCTGGGCAACGCGGGGGCGGCTCTCAACGATCCGGCGCAACGGATGGCCTTGCTGGGTCTGCGCGGTGATCCGCATGCCTCCGCGATGATGGCGGCCAGTCTGGCCAGCGACAATGCCGATGCTTTGACCGCCGTTCTGGGCCGCGCGCCGGACGCCAGCGAGCTTTACACCGCGCATTTCCTGGGCGCGGATGGCGCGGCCAAATTCCTGTCTGCCCTGTCCACCAATCCCGACCAAAGCGCGGCGGGCCTTTTGCCCCGCGCGGCGGCGGCAAACCGTTCGATTTTTTACGACGATGCCGGAAACCCGCGCAGCGTTGGCGCGGTCATGGCCCTGATCCGGGGCCGGATGGAAAGTGCGCTGGCCGCCGAAGGGATCAGCGCCGATGCCATGGCCGCAGGCGGCATGGGGTGGAGCATGCAGAGTGATTTGATGCCCGACTATAGCTCGGCGCAGACTATACCCGTGGCTCCGGCGCCCACCGGCGGGCCATTGGCGCAGGAATTTGCCGCAACGGCGGCGGCTGCGGCCCCATCAACATCGCGGTCCATGGCCGATACGTTGCAATCGACCTTTGGCCTTGGGTCGGAAAATGGCGCCACCCCTGAATTCGTGCGCAACGCCTATGGGCGGCTGCGCTCGTTCGGCATGTGACGGGGGCGGGGTTGGAAAAACTGCTGACCATCGCCAGCCCGCGCCAACTCGCGCTGCCCTTTGGCATTTTGACCATCATCGTGTTGATGGTCGTGCCGATCCCGGCGTTTATGCTGGATGTGTTCTTTGTCTTTAATATCGCGCTGTCGGTTGCGGTGTTGATGGCGTCGATGAATGCGGAAAAGCCGCTGGATTTCTCGTCCTTTCCCACGGTTCTGCTCTTTGCCACCTTGCTGCGTCTGGCGCTCAACGTGGCGTCAACCCGCGTCGTTCTGGTCCATGGCCACGAAGGGCCGGAGGCGGCGGGCCATGTGATCGAGGCTTTTGGTGAATTCCTGATCGGCGGCAATTTCGCGGTCGGCCTGTTCGTGTTCATGATCCTGATGATCATCAACATGGTAGTGATCACCAAAGGCGCGGGCCGCGTGTCGGAAGTGTCGGCGCGTTTCACCCTGGACGCCATGCCGGGTAAACAGATGGCGATTGACGCCGATCTGGCGGGCGGCCTGATTACCGCCGATGATGCCCGCGCACGCCGCCGCGAAATCACCACCGAGGCCGATTTCTATGGCTCGATGGATGGCGCCAGCAAATTTGTGAAGGGCGACGCGATTGCGGCCCTGCTGATCCTTGGCGTCAATATCATCGCCGGATTCTGCCTTGGCATGATCACCCACGGCCTTTCGGCCAGCGATGCGGCGAGCCGTTATATCAGTCTGTCGATCGGCGACGCTCTGGTGGCGCAGGTGCCCGCGCTGTTGCTGTCCATCGCCGCCGCCGTGATCGTGACGCGCGTCACCGACAGCCGCGACCTTGCCGGGCAAATCGGCGGGCAATTTGCCGATTCCCGCACATGGTTGCCGGTGGCGGGCATTCTGGGCGCGATTGGCGCGATACCGGCCATGCCCCAGATGGTGTTCCTGCCCGCCGCGGGCATCGCCTTTTTCATCTGGAAAAAGCTGCGCGAGCGCGAGGCCAATGGCAAAATCGCGGCCGCCACACCCGCGCCCGCCGTCGTCGCCGACCCCACCCGCATCGCGTTGGAGGATGTGTCCGATCACACGCTGGTTACGGTCGAATTGGGCTATGGGCTGGTGCAACTGGTTGACGAGCGGCGCGGATCGCCTCTGGTCAGCCGCATTACGGGTGTGCGCAAGCAATTGTCGCAAAGCTTCGGCTTTATCGTGCCGCAATTCCGGGTGCGCGATTCCCTTGAGATTTCGCCCAATGATTATCGCATCATGCTGGGCGGGGTCTCGCTGGGCGGGGCGACGTTGCGGGTGGAAAAGGTCATGGCCATCGACGCCAATGAGGCCAACCCCCATGCAAGGCTTCAGGGTGAACCGACCAATGACCCGACCTTTGGTTGCCCGGCATGGTGGATCGACCCGTCACAGCGCGATCTGGCGATTGCCGAAGGGTTCCTGACCGTCGATTCCAGCACGATCATTGCCACCCAATTGAACCAGCTTTTGTCCGAACGTGCGCATCTCCTGCTTGGCCCGGACGAGGTCAAGACATTGATCGAGGCGATCAAGACGCGCGCATCGGGGTTGGTCGAAACGATCTATCCGACGCCTTTGGGGCTGGCGGCGATGACGCGCCTGCTGCGCAATCTGCTCGAAGACGGCATTTCCATCGCGCACCCCTTGCCGATCCTGTCGTCCATTTCGCAGGCGGTGCAGGTGACGCAGGACCATGACCGCATCGTCGATCTGGTCCGTGCCGATCTGGGCGGGATGATTGTCGGGCGCATCTGTTCGCCGCGTGAACGTCTGCCGGTGGTGACTTTGGAGGCCTCGCTCGAAGCCATGATCGCGGGCGGTCTGGTCGACCCGATCAGCGGCCAGCCCGTTATCGAACCCGACCTGGCCCGCAACATTGGCGAACAGGCCGCCGCCATCGTCGCCGAGCGCGGGACCGGGGCCACCATTGCCCTGATCGTTCAGCCGCGCTTGCGCCGTCCTCTGGCTGCGCTGTTGCGGTTGCGGGCGCCGGGATGCGTGGTGATGTCAATTTCCGAACTGCCCGAAACACAACCTGTTGAAGTCATTGCCGTGATTGGCGGCACCGTTGCGCCGACGCTGGGCCTGCCGTCACCCGAATTCGATCCATCCAGCCCGACCGCTGAAAGTGTGGCCGCATGAAGCACGATCCTCAATCCTTTGCCAAAGCCCGCCCGATGGGGGATGCGGCGCGCGCCTATGGCGGCGTGGCGCGGGCCTATGTCGGTGATACTGCCGACCGTGTTCGCCGCTTTATGCCGATGGTGCGCCGCCTTGCATGGCATCTCCATTCATCGGGCCGCGATGGGATAGAGGTCGAAGATCTGATGCAGGCGGGCCTTGTCGCCCTGACCGAATGTGCGCAGCGCCATCAGGGGCCGACCGAGGACGGTTTTGCCGCCTATGCCAAAATGCGGGTGCGGGGGGCGATGGTCGATCTGATCCGCCGCCATGTACCCCTGTCGCGAGGGGCGGTTGAGCGTCGGCGGTTAATGCGGGAAAAGACGCAGGAACTGACCGGCAAACTGGGCCGCGAACCTTATGACACCGAGTTGGCCAGCGCGCTTGGCATGACCCTTGGCGATCTGGAGGCCCTGCGCAACGCGTCTGAACCCCTGCGTTTCGAGGCCATCGACGATGCCTATTCCGACAGCAACATGGCCTTTGCCGATGACACGCCCGACAGCCTCTCCCTCCTGGCCGACGAGGAATTGCGCAGCAGCGTCGCGGGCGCCATCGCGCAATTGCCCGAACGCCTGCAATTGGTGATCCAACTCTATTTCGTCGAGGAATTGAATTTGGCGGAAATCGCCGAGGTCCTGTCGGTTTCCATCCCCCGCGTGCATCAGTTAAAAGCGCAGGCCATCGATAAATTGCGCAGCGCTTTGCAGGATGTGGCGGATATTTTGTAGGTTTTGCAGGGCGGTTTTGGGGTTTCGGGGTTTGCCTCCGGCGGGCAAAGGGCGGGGGCCCTTTGCAATCCCGATACTGTCGGCGTTGTGTCTTGGCGGAGGCGTGGTGTTCGGGGGAGAGGTCGCGGGTTTTGAAAGCTGCCGCGCGGCGGAGATAAGGCTGGATTGGTTTTAGTTACCGCCCGTTACGAAGCCTTGCTTGGTTGGTATCGCATTGATTTTGAGTTGTTCCAGAACACATGTGACCTGATCATAGGTTAAAGTTTCTGGCTTCAGACATTGTACGTTGTTGTTGATCCATCTCAGATTTTTACTGGGAATCTGACATTTGATCGCGATTGCGTGAAGTTCAGGGTTCCAATCTCTCGCGTTTGCCACGTTAGGTAGTCTCATTATAAAAATGAGGATGAGCCCCAGGATTGATTTCGTCATACGTTTGGCTGACATATTTTATTGTTGTTCGCAATTTGGGCGCTCGTTGCCGAATGGGTGACGACGGTATTCGTATCGTGTAGGGGACACACCATTCCCGCGAAGCGGCTTATTATTTATCAAAATTTCGCCCCCAAACCATGTCAACGCCCTTCTGCTACAACGCCGACATTACCGGGATTGCAAAGGGACCAGTCCCTTTGCCCGCCGGAGGCAAAACCGCTCAATTTATAAAATCAATAAAACCAACCCCCGCCCCTACTCCACCAAAGTGCAGCATTGCCGGAAGGGGGTAAGGCTGTTAGATAGACATACATGTCTTCATGCGATCAATGTGTTGTCCGCAACCGGGCGATTTGTTCGGCCCTGGATCAGGATGAAATCGCCTCGCTCAACGGGCTTGGGCGTCGGCGCAGTCTTGTGGCGGGCGAATCCCTGATTTGGGAGGGCGAGGATTCGGTTCTTGTCGCCAATGTGATCGAGGGCGTGCTCAAGCTTTCGACCGGGACCGAGGATGGGCGCGAACAGATCGTGGGCGTGGTTTATCCCAGCGATTTCATCGGGCGTCCGTTCGGCGGCACGACCAACCATGGCGTGACGGCCTTGACCGATGCGCGGGTTTGCGTGTTTTCGCGTGGCGATTTTGACAATTTCGCGCGGGCCCATCCGGGGCTGGAGCATAAGCTGCTGCAACGCACGCTGACCGAGCTGGACCGCACGCGTCGCTGGATGCTGCTGCTGGGCCGTAAGTCGGCCAGTGAGAAGGTGGCGAGCTTCCTGCTCGAATTGTCGGAGCGTCTGGCGCCCGAAACCTGTCAGCCGGGCGATGAAGGCAAGGCCAATCGCTTTGTCCTGCCCTTCAGCCGTCAACAGATTGCCGACGTTCTGGGCCTGACCATCGAAACCGTCAGCCGTCAGTTCACGCGCTTGCGCAATGAGGGGATGATCGATCTGCCCTCGCGTCGTGAAGTGGTGATTACCGATCGTTTTGGCCTGTCCGCCGAAGCGGGCTGATTCGATCTGCCCGTCTTGCCTTTGCGGTATGACGGGTGAAACATGCCTTCCCACATTCCACCCGTCGGGCCGCCTGACTGGACCGCCTGTTGTTGCGCCGGATCAGAGCCAAAAGACCCGGCGCAGGGACCACAACATACGTTCCAGCCATCAGGCCAGCCATCAGGCCAGCCATCAGGCTGCTTTCCTTAGAAGCGGTAGGACACGCCCGCGCTCAGCACCCAGGGGTCGAGCTTGTTGCGCGTGACCAGCGCCTTGGTCGAACCGGCATAAACGGTGGCGTCGGTGCCGACCCAGTACTTCTTGGCGTCAAACGTCAGGCCGTAACCCTTGCCCAGAGCGATATCGACGCCCGCCTGAAGCGCCACGCCGAATTCGCTGGTCAATTTGGTGCGCGTGACGGCGGGCAGGGCGGCCTTGAGCGCGGCGCTGGGTTCATCGGCAACCACGATGTACAGGGCCGGACCTGCGCCGACATAGGGCTTGATGCCATGGCCCAGCGGCATGTGGAATTTGGCGGTCAGCGTGGCGGGAATGATATGGATCTTGCTGATCAGATCCGTGCCCTTGAGCGCGCCCGCCGAGGCCGACACATGGTGCGCGGTCACGCCAGCAATGGTTTCCACCGAGATGTTGGGCGTAAAGAAATATTCGATCGCTACGGTCGGTGTCACATTGTCGCTGGCCACGGTGTTGCCAACGGCGGTTGGTACGAGGCCGAGCACGTCGGTCTTGACCTGCTTCACCCCGCCATCGGGCAGCACGGCGGTCGCCAGCACCTTGAACTGGATCTTGCCATCCGCATTGCCTTGGGCATGGGCGGCGCCGGCCAGCATGGTGGCGGCGGCAAGAGCGGTCAGGGTGGCCGCAGCCTTGGTGAAATTACGCATAGTCCCTCATCCTTCGCCGCCGAGCCCGCCCTGTGCGAGCCGTTCTTGTGCGGCGTTGAAGGGGCATTTGCGTCATTTGTGCATGGGCGGCATTGATCACGGACAACGGTAAAATTGATCCTGCGCAATTCGCCCCGGAAATACGGGCATTTGCGCCCGTATGGCGCCCCATATTAATAAGCCGGAATTTGTGCTGCGGCGCCGTTGATGATGGGGCCTGTCGCGATCGCAGGGTGATGGCGGTTGCGAATCGCGGCTTCTCATCCTTTTGCCCGAAAAACGCGCGCAAAATGCCGAAGGGCGGATAATGCCTGTGCTGCACACGCACAATTGGACCAATTAACTAGTTGGCCGACTTCAAAAATTTCCCGTTTTAGGATAATATGAAAATGATCGCCCACGGATCCCGCTCTTTTGACGGGAATCAATGTGAACACGCCCCGCCCCGCCCATAGGCGAGGCTTCCATAAACCTGAGAGGGAAGGCTCATGGTTACCCTAGTCTCGCGAGCAGGCATCTGGCTGGTGCTTCTGCTTCTATCTATCATGGCCAGCGTTGCGGCACATGACACCGGCTTTGCCATTCAGGCGGCCACGGTGGCTGTTGCATGTCTTGTCGGCCTGATCTTTGCCATTCGTTCGCCCGACTATAATCGGGTGAGCCGTGGTCTGGCCGCCCCCACCGGGGACGCATCGAAATATGACGACGATGTGATCCGCTGGGGCGTGATCGCCACGGTGTTCTGGGGCGTTGCCGGTTTTCTGGTCGGCGTCGTCATCGCTTTTCAGCTGGCCTATCCGCAGATCAACCTTGAGCCCTGGTTCAATTTTGGCCGCATGCGCCCGCTGCATACTTCTGCGGTCATCTTCGCTTTTGGAGGCAACGCGCTGATCGCCACGTCGTTCTACGTCGTGCAGCGCACTTGCCGGGCGAGGCTGGCCTTCCCCGGCCTCGCCCGTTTCGTGTTCTGGGGTTATCAGCTTTTCATCGTGCTGGCCGCCACCGGATACCTGCTGGGCGTCACGCAGGCCAAGGAATATGCCGAGCCGGAATGGTATGTCGACCTGTGGCTGACGGTGGTGTGGGTGGCCTATCTGGTCGTCTTTGGCGGCACGATCATCAAGCGGTCGGAACCACACATCTATGTGGCCAACTGGTTCTATCTCTCCTTCATCATCACCGTGGCGATGCTGCATCTGGTCAACAATCTGGCCGTTCCCGTCAGCTTCCTGGGCAGCCAGTCGATCAGCTGGTTCGCGGGGGTTCAGGGCGCGCTGGTCCAATGGTGGTATGGCCATAATGCGGTGGGCTTCTTCCTGACCGCGGGCTTCCTTGGCATGATGTATTACTTCGTGCCGAAACAGGCCCAGCGTCCGGTCTATTCCTATCGCCTCTCGATCATCCACTTCTGGGCGCTGATCTTCCTTTATATCTGGGCCGGTCCCCACCACCTGCACTATACCGCGCTGCCCGACTGGGCGCAGACGCTGGGCATGGTGTTCTCTGTGATGCTGTGGATGCCGTCCTGGGGCGGGATGATCAACGGCCTGATGACGCTGAACGGCGCATGGGACAAGCTGCGTACCGATCCGGTCCTGCGCATGTTCGTGATGAGCCTTGCCTTTTACGGCATGTCCACGTTCGAAGGCCCGATGATGTCGGTGAAAAGCGTCAACTCGCTGTCGCACTACACCAACTGGACCATCGGCCACGTTCATTCGGGCGCGCTGGGCTGGAACGGCATGGTGACCTTTGGCGCCATCTATTATCTGACCCCGCGCCTGTGGAACCGCACGCAGATGTATTCGCTGCGCATGGTCAACTGGCACTTCTGGACCGCCACGATCGGCATCGTATTCTATGCCGCATCCATGTGGGTGGCCGGGATCACGCAGGGTCTGATGTGGCGTGAATATGGCGCCGACGGCTATCTGCTCAACAGCTTTGCCGACGTGCTGCCCGCCATTCATCCGATGTATGTGCTGCGCGGCCTTGGCGGTGTGCTTTATCTGTCGGGTGCGGTCTTTATGGTCATCAACGTGTGGAAGACCATCGCGGGCAGCCCGCTGCGTGCCGAAGCGCCGCTGTATAACATCGACCAGAACAAGGCGAACGACGTGCCACTCGTCGCTCAGCCTGCCGAATAAGGGGGACCGATCATGGCTACCCAAGACAAGCAACCGTTCCATTGGCACGGCGCCATTGAAAAGAACATCACGTTGCTCGGTGTCCTCTCGCTGCTGGTCGTTCTGGTGGGCGGTATCGTGGAAATCGCGCCGCTGTTCTGGATCGACAACACGATCGAGAAGGTGAAGGGGGTTCGCCCCTATACCCCGCTCGAACAGGCCGGACGCGACATCTATATCCGCGAAGGCTGCTATCTGTGCCACAGCCAGATGATCCGTCCGTTCCGTGACGAGACCGAACGCTATGGCCACTACAGCCTTGCCGCCGAATCCATGTATGACCACCCGTTCCAGTGGGGGTCCGAACGCACCGGTCCCGATCTGGCCCGCGTGGGCGGCAAATATTCGGACGCATGGCATGTCCAGCATCTGATGGCGCCGCGCAGCGTTGTGCCTGAATCGATCATGCCCAACTATGCGTTCCTGGCGCAGAACGAGCTGAAAAAGCCCGATATCGCCGCCGAGGTTAAGTCGCTGGCCATCACGGGCGTGCCCTATACCAAGGACGACATCGAAAAGGCCAAGGACGACCTGATCAATCAGGCCAATCCCGATGCCGACAATGCGGATCTGCTCAAGCGCTATCCCAAGGCGCAGGCCCGCGATTTCGACGGCAACCCGAAGAAGCTGACCGAAATGGACGCGTTGATCGCCTATCTTCAGGTGCTGGGCACCTTTGTGGATACCGAAAGCGCGGCGGCTCAGGAAGCACTGGCCAAGGAGAAGGGGCGGTGAACCAGACCGAAACCTATCAAGCCCTGCGCCAGTTCGCTGACAGCTGGGGCCTGCTGGCCATGACCATCAGCTTTGTGGTGCTTTGCGCATGGCCCTTTCGCCCCGGCGGGCGCAAGAACAGCGACGAGGCCGCCACCATGATTTTCGAGGAGGACGACAATGTCCGCGCCTGAAAACAATGAAACCGGCCCCCAAACAACAGGGCCGCGCATCGACGAGCCGACCGGCACGGCAACCATGGGCCATGAATGGGACGGCATCGAGGAGCTGAATACTCCGCTGCCCACATGGTGGCTCTATACGTTCTATGCGTGCATCGTTTTTGCCATCGGCTATTGCGTGGTCTATCCCGCCATCCCCGGCATCAAGGAAGGCAGCCACGGCACCTTCGGCTGGACCAGCCGCGGTGAACTGGCCTCGGAAATGGACGCGGCCAAGGCGGCGCGTGCGCCGGTTCTGGCGGCATTGGACGCAACGCCCATTGAAGACCTGCCCAAGAACCCGGAACTGCTGGCCAAGGCGGTTGCGGGCGGCAAGGCGGCCTTTAAGGTGAACTGCGTTCCCTGCCATGGTTCGGGGGCGGCCGGTTCGATCGGCTATCCCAACCTGAACGACGACGACTGGCTGTGGGGCGGCACGCTGACCGACATCCAGACGACGCTGGAACATGGCATTCGCCAGCCCGGCGATGACGCCACCCGCAATTCCATGATGCCCAGCTTTGGCCGCGACGGTATCCTGAAACCCGCCGATGTGCAGGACGTGACCAGCTATGTCCGCATGATCTCGGGTCAGGAGCCCAACAATGCCTCGGCCCAGCGCGGCTCGGCCCTGTTTGCGGCCAATTGCGTGGCCTGTCACAACCCGGACGGCAAGGGCAACCGCATGTTCGGCGCGCCCAACCTGACCGACAAGGTCTGGCTCTATGGCGGCAGCCGCACCGCGATTGCCGAAACCGTGACCAATGCCCACGCCGGCGTGATGCCTGCATGGGGCAACCGTCTCAGCCCGGCCACGATCAAGATGCTGGCCGCCTATGTTCACAGCCTTGGCGGCGGTGAAGCCTTTGCAGCGCCAGCAGCCCCCGAAGTTGCTGCAAGTACAGGACAATAAGAATGACCCACATGGACCCCAAAGGGCTGACCAAACAGCCTCCCAAGCGGCTCCATGCGGAAACTGTGGCCGTCTACCCTCGTGCGGTAGACGGCCGTTTCCGGCGTTTGAAATGGGCGGTGATGACATTCTGTCTGGCCGTTTATTACATCACCCCGTGGCTGCGATGGCACCGTGGGCCTTATTCGCCGGATCAGGCGGTGCTGATCGACCTTGCGCACCGTCGCTTTTACATGTTCGCCATCGAAATCTGGCCGCAGGAGTTCTACTTCGTCGCAGGCCTGCTCATCATGGCCGGGATCGGCCTGTTTCTGGTCACATCGGCGGTGGGGCGCGCATGGTGCGGTTATGCCTGTCCGCAAACGGTGTGGACCGACCTTTTTCAGCATGTCGACCGCCTGATCGACGGCGACCGCAATGCGCAGATGAAGCTGGCCAAGGCGCCATGGGGTCCGGCCAAGATCACGCGGCGGTTGGTGAAATGGAGCATCTACCTGCTCATTTCGATTTCGACGGGCGGCGCATGGATCTTCTATTTCGCCGATGCGCCGACGCTGGCGCACGAATTTGTCACGCTTCAGGCGCCCTCTATCGCCTATTCGACCGTCTTTGTCCTGACGGTGACGACCATGTGGTTCGGCGGTTTCATGCGCGAACAGGTGTGCATCTATATGTGCCCCTGGCCGCGTATCCAGTCGGCGATGCTGGATGAAAAATCGCTGCTGGTGACCTATAAGGACTGGCGCGGCGAACCGCGTGGCAAGAAGGCCGCCGATGGCAAGCCTTTGGGCGATTGCGTCGATTGCGGGCTTTGCGCGGCGGTATGCCCGACCGGCATCGACATTCGCGAAGGGCCGCAGATCGGCTGCATCACCTGCGCTTTGTGCATCGATGCCTGCGACGGGGTGATGGAAAAGACCGGCCGCCCTCGCGGTCTGATCGACTATGTCACGCTGGAGGACGCAGCGCGCGAAATCAACGGCCAACCCGCCACCCCGCATTGGAAGCTGATCTGGCATGCGCGCACGCTGATTTACCTCGGCATCTGGTCGGCCATTGGCGCGGCTTTGCTCTTTGCCCTTGGTACGCGTCAGCACCTTTCCATCGCGGTCAGCAAGGACCGCAATCCGCCCTATATGATCCTTTCCAGCGGCGACATCCGCAACGCCTATGCGGTGCGCTGGAAGAACATGGAGGCCCGCCCGCGCAAGATGCAGTTGGTGCTGGACGGACCGGCGGGCGCAAAAATGTGGAGCGAGGACATGTCCAAGGAAATGGCCGCGCGCGATTTGACCAGGATCATTCCCGCCGACAGCACGGCTCCGCTAAGGATCTATGTGACGGCGCCTGCCGGAACGCCAGAGGGCAAGCTCAGCTTTACTCTGCGCGCGCTCGATCAGGATGGCGGTCAGGTCAGCTATGACACCCGCTTTGACGCCCCCGGCGCCGAATAGACCAAGGAGTCCCCCGCCCATGTCTGCTCATGCTACGCCTGCTCCTGCTACGCCTGCTCCTGTTGCCCGCCGCGCCTTTCGTTTTACCGGATGGCATATGACCGTGATCCTGGTCGCTTTTTTCGGCATCGTGATCGCCGTCAACGTCTTCATGGCCACCTTGGCCAGCCGCAGTTTCAGCGGCGTGGTCGTGGAAAACTCTTATGTCGCCAGCCAGCATTACAACAAATGGCTGGATGAAGCGGCCAGGGAAAAGGCGGTAGGCTGGCAGACCAGCGTGATCCGTCAGACCGACGGGCGCGTGGCGGTGAGCCTGATCGGTGACGCTCGCCCCGAACATGCGGTGTTGAGCGGTGAGGCATGGCACCCGCTGGGACAGGTGGCGGATCGCACCGTTTCGTTCCGCAACATGGGCGATGGGCGCTGGATCTCGATCGATCCGCTGCCCGAAGGGCGCTGGCGCTTGCGTTTGAAACTCGATGGCGATGATGCCAGCGGCCATCACGCCGTTCGCCTGCAACAGATGCTCTGACAAGGACGCCGATCATGGCCAGCGCCGCCCCCCAGACCCAGACCGAAGCCCGTGAAACCACGACGCTTGTCGTGCCCGGCATGCATTGCGCCAGTTGCATGGGCAAGGTCGAGCGGGCGCTGGGCGCTTTGCCGGGGGTGCAATCGGCGCGGGTCAATCTGACGGCGCGACAGGTCAATGTGGCGCATGACGCGGGGCTGGGCGTGCCCGATCTGGTGGGCGCTCTTTCCGCTATCGGTTTCCCCAGCCAGCCTCGGGTTGAGGAACTGGCGCCGCCGCCGTCCGCGGTCAAGCCCTTGCTGGCCCCGCTGGCGGTGGCCGGTTTTGCCTGCATGAATGTCATGCTGCTCTCGGTCAGCATCTGGTCCGGGGCCGAAGGTTCGACACGGGATCTGTTCCATTTGTTATCTGCCGGAATTGGCATTCCCGCGATCCTTTATGCGGGGCGGGTGTTTTTTGCCTCGGCATGGGGTGCGCTTAAACATGGGCGCACCAATATGGATGTGCCGATTTCGATTGGCGTGATCCTCGCCACGGCGCTCAGCCTGTATGAAACGCTGACCCATGGGCAGGAGGCGTGGTTTGACGGCACGCTGATGCTGTTGCTCTTCCTGCTGGCGGGCCGCGTGCTGGACGCGATGATGCGCGACCGGGCGCGGGCGGGGGTGGATGCCTTGCTGCGTCAGGCGGCGCCCGGCGCGATGGTGGTGGCCAAGGGTGCGGTGGATTGGGTATCTGCACGCGATCTGTTGCCGGGTATGGTGATGCGCGTGGCCTCGGGCGAAAGGCTTGCCGCCGATGGCGAGATCGTTTCGGGCAACAGCCGTTTCGACCGCAGCCTGCTGACCGGGGAAAGCGCGCCTGTGCCTGCTGTGGCGGGTGAGGCGGTCCATGCCGGCATGCTGAATATGGACGCGCCGGTCGATGTGCGCGTGACGGCGGCGGGATCGGACACGACGCTGGCCGAAATCGCGCGCACGATGGAGGCCGCAGGGCAACATCGCAGCGCCTATGTCCGCATCGCCGACCGCGCCAGCCGCCTTTATGCGCCCGCCGTGCATACGCTGGCGGCGCTGACCTTTGTCGGGTGGATGGTGGCCGGGGCGGGTGCCTATGAAAGCCTGAAGATCGCCATTGCGGTGCTGATCATCACCTGCCCCTGCGCGCTGGGTCTGGCCGTGCCGGTGGCGCAGGTGGTGGCCGCAGGCGCGCTGATGCGGCGGGGCATCATGGTCAAGGATGGCAGCGCGATGGAGCGTATGGCCCGCATCGACCGTGCCCTTTTGGACAAGACCGGCACGTTGACGCTGGGCCGCCCGACGCCCGATCCGCAGGCCTTGGCCGCGCTGCCCGCCGACAAGGCGCAGGTTGCCATGGCGCTGGCCAGCCATTCGCGCCATCCGCTCAGCCGTGCCTTGGTCGAAGCATTGGGCCGGATGGGCGTACTGGCCGCCGAATTGACCCAGGTGGAGGAAGTGCCGGGCCATGGCGTGCGCGCCATGTGGCAGGGGCGCCATGTTGCCCTGCGCCGCCCCGATAATGCCGCCGGTGGCATGGCCAGCGTGCTCGACATCGAAGGGCGTCCGCTGCGTCTGATCATGTTTGCCGACCGTTTGCGTCCGGAAACCGATGCGGCGTTGGGTTGGATGCGGGCGATGGGCGTTGAACCCTCGATCCTGTCGGGCGATGCGATGGAGGCGGTGGCCGAGGTCGCCCGCGCCACCCATATGACCGCACAGGGCCATGCCAGCCCCGCCGACAAGCTGGAGGCGATCCAGCGTTTGCAGGGCGCAGGGCATCATGTGCTGATGGCGGGCGATGGGCTGAACGATGGCCCCGCTCTGGCGGCCGCGCATGCCTCGATTGCACCGGGCACGGCCAGCGATGTCGGGCGTCAGGCGGCGGACTTTGTGTTTCTGTCGGATTCGCTGCTGGCCATTCCGCGCGCCATGGCGGTGTCGCGCGCGACGATGCGCGTGGTAAAGCAGAATTTTGTGCTGGCGATCGGATACAATGTGCTGGCAGTGCCGCTGGCCATGGCGGGTATTGTCACGCCCCTGATCGCGGCGGTGGCCATGTCGACCAGCTCGCTGATCGTGATCGGCAATTCTTTGCGTCTTGCCATGCCTGTACGGGAGCCGAAGGCATGACGGGCTTGGCTTTCCTGATCCCGGTGGCGCTGCTGTTGGGGCTGACGGGTTTGGCCGCCTTCTTCTGGTCGCTGCGCAATGGACAGTTCGAGGATCTGGACGGGGCGGCGGCGCGCATTCTGATCGATGATGAGGAATTGCCCGCGGAAAAATTGGTGGATCGGGGATGAAACAGATCACCCTCTTTGCCCTGTTGGCCATGATGCCGGCGGTGTTCAACATCTCGCCCGCCAGCGCGCGCGGGCCGATGGGCAATGCGCCGGGCAATGTGCTGCTGGCGCCGATTTGCACCGGCGATGGCATCTCGCGCAAGGTTTCGGTGCCGCTGGGTCCACAGGATATTCCGGGCAAGGAAGTGCCGGGCTGCTGCGTCAAGGGATGCCATGGCGGAGAGCGCAAGCGCAGCGGGAAAAAGTGCTGCTAAACTTTTTCCACGCTTGATCACGCGCAAAGAATCAGGCCCACGGCGCAGGCATTACGATCCGCATGTGGCCTTATCATCCCGAACTGCTGGAACGGCCTGTGCCGCGTTATACCAGCTATCCGACCGCCGCGGAATTCACGCCCGATATCGGGGCGGATGCGCTGGACGAAGCCCTGCGCGCGACGGTGGGGGATGTGTCGCTTTACATCCACATACCCTATTGCGAGCAGATCTGCTGGTATTGCGGATGCAACACCGGGGCTTCGGGCAAGAGGCAGAGGCTGGCTTCCTATCTGGACGCGCTGACGCGGGAAATCGCGCTGGTCGGGCCGCGTCTGGACGGGCGGATCAAGGTCAAACGCATCGCCTTTGGCGGGGGCAGCCCCAATGCCATCAGCCCGACCGATTTCGTGCGGCTGGTCGATGCGATCACGGTGCATTTCAGCCTGGACAATCCGGTGTGGTCGATTGAACTCGACCCGCGCACGTTGACGCAGGATTGGGGTGATGTGCTGCGCTTTGTCGGCATCACGCGGGCCAGCCTTGGGGTGCAGACATTCGCGCCCACGTTGCAGGCCGCGATTGGGCGCATCCAGCCGGGCGAGATGATCGAACGCGCCACCACGATGTTGCGCGATGCGGGGATCAACTCGCTCAATTACGACCTGATGTACGGCCTGCCGGGTCAGGATTGGAATATGGTCGAACAAAGCCTTGAGCGGGCCTGTGACCTTGGCGCGGACCGGATCGCGCTGTTCGGCTATGCCCATGTGCCGCATATGCTGCCGCGCCAGCGGCGGATCGATGCGCATAACCTGCCCGGACAGGATGCGCGTTTCATGATGGCCGCGCGCGGGCATGATTATCTGGTCAACGCCGGGTATCAGCCGGTGGGCTTCGACCATTTCGCTCTGCCCGGAGATGCTATTGCGCAGGCGACGGTGGCCGGGCGCCTCCATCGCAATTTTCAGGGCTTTACCGAGGATACTGCGCCGGTGCTGGTGGGCCTTGGCGCGTCGGCCATATCGTGTTTCCCCGACCGAATTATTCAAAACGAGAAGAATGCAGGCCGCTATCGCATGCTCCTTTCGCAAGATCGCCTGACGGGTGTGGGGGGGATTTACCGCAGCGCCGACGACCAAAAGCGCGGCGCGATTATCGAGGCGCTGTTGTGCCAAGGCGTGGCCGACATTGGCGGCGAATTGGCCATGATGTTGCGCGGGGGGCTTGCCCCCTTCATCGAGCGCGGGTTGGCGCAACTCGATTCCGGGCGGTTGGAAATCCTGCCCGGTGGGTTGCCCTATGCGCGCACGATTGCCGCGCTGTTCGATCCCTATCGCGTGGATTCGGCCAAGAAGTTTTCTTCTGCGGTTTGAATACTTGGGGGATTTTAAGATGCCTCCGGGGGGCAAAGGGAATCGTCCCTTTGCAATCCCGATAATGGCCTTGTGTCATTCGACAGTGTGATTGAAGTTTAAAGGCTGCGGTGCGGAGAGGTCATCCTTAGCCGCGCCGCAGGCTTTAAAACCATTGCGCAACAAGCAACCTCGCCATCTATCCGCCACCCCAAAATGGGATTGCCAAGGGACGAGTCCCTTGGCCCGCCGGAGGCGCCCCTACCTGAACTCCAAACAAAAAAATGGGCGGTGTCCATAATGGATACCGCCCAGAGGTGGGGAGAAAGTTCAAGTCCGCAGGATTTGCAATAAACTCCGCCGGTCTTGAACTCTGATTAGCGCAATGCGCCGCGCCCCACCTTGATCATGGTCAAACTGCTTTGGTCAAACTGCCCAGTCTTATGATTTTCCGCCATTTGCCAGACTGGCCAGCGTTTCCGGGCCAAGGACCTGGGGCAACTGGCTGGGTTGTTTGGCGCCCTTGGCGTACCAGGCGTAGAGCGGGACACCCGCCGCGCCATGCGCGGTCAGGTATCGCGTGATGGCCGGATCGCGGCGGGTCCAGTCGCCCTTGAACACTTTGACGCCAGCCTTGGCAAAGGCGTCGCGGGTTTCGGGGCGTTCGATGGCGACGCGTTCATTGACCTTGCAGGTCAGGCACCAGTCGGCGGTGAAATAGACGAAGACGGGTTGGCCGCTGCCCAGCGCCGCGCCAAGGGCCGCTTCGCTAAACGCCTGCGCGCCCAGCATGTCGGCGCCTTCATCGCCGGGGTGCTGGATGGTGCGCGGCATGATGATGGCGGCGGCAATCGCGCCCAGCGCGATCATGCCCAGCGCCTTGCCGCCACGACCCAGTCCCTTACGCTGGCCATCGCCCAGCATGTAGAGCACCGCCAGCAGGACAATCGCCAGCACAAGGCAGAAGCCCGCAAAGCCATTGCCGCCAAGCCGCGAGGCCAACCACAACAGGCCCAGCGCCGTCAGGCCCATCGGCACCGCCATCGCGCGGCGGAACCAGTTCATCCACGCGCCCGGACGCGGCAAGGCGCGACGCAGCGCCGGCACAAAGGCAATCGCAAGAAACGGCAACGCAATGCCAAGGCCCAGCGACACAAACAGCAGCATCGCCG
The DNA here is from genome assembly GCF_056279125.1 of Novosphingobium sp. Sphag1I. Classification (NCBI taxonomy): domain Bacteria; kingdom Pseudomonadati; phylum Pseudomonadota; class Alphaproteobacteria; order Sphingomonadales; family Sphingomonadaceae; genus Novosphingobium; species Novosphingobium sp. Sphag1I. Next base: position 392,789 of record NZ_JBWBQS010000001.1, read on the forward strand.
CCGGAATGGGCAGCAGCAGCGCCGCGCCCATCGCGCTGGCCATGAACGGCCCGGTGCAAGGTGTGGCGACAAATGCCGCCAAAAGCCCCGTGGCAAAGGCCGAGCGTGCCGAATTGCCCTTTGACATGCCCGCGCCGCCGGTGGCGAAACCGGGCACGGTGAATTCAAACAGACCCAGCAGATTGGCCGTGATCGCGACGGCCAGCATCAGCAAGGCTGCCACCACGCCCGGTTCCTGAAGCTGGAATGCCCAGCCCACCTGCTGCCCCGCTGCGCGCAGGAACAGCAGCAGCGCGCCAAGGATGGTGCAGGCCACAATCACGCCTGCGGAATAGAAGATGCCTTCGGCGCGGGCCTCGGCCTCGGATTCGCCCGCGCGGGCCAGCGACAGCGCCTTGAGCGAGAGGATCGGGAACACGCAGGGCATGATGTTGAGCAGCAGCCCGCCCGCCAGCGCCGCCAGAATAAGCCATGGCAGGGCGGGCAATTCGGGCGCTTTTTCATCACTCGTGGCGATGGGGTCGCCATCGGCGGGGACGACGCCTTCGCTGGCCACCACTTCAACCCCGTCGCCCGCGCCGTTCAGGCGCAATACGCCCGACAATTCCTTCAACGCGCCTTGTCCTGCGCGCTTGATCGTGACGATCAACATGTCGCCCTTGCGCGAAAAGCTTTGCGGTGCCGCATAGGCCACGGCATTTTCGGTCGCGGCAAAGAAATGCGGGTTTTCCACCTTGCCGCTGGCCGGAAAGGGGATGGCGATGCGCAGATTGTCGCTCGCCAAGGCCCAATGCGCCGCCGCGCCCAGCGGAGCGGGCAATTTCGCGCGCCATGCATCAAAGCGCGGATCGGATGCGCCCTCGCCGCCGGGCTGTGTCACCTTGATGACGGCGCCCATTTCGCCCGATTCGGGCACGCACATCGTATCGGTACAGGCCAGCCAGTCGGCCTTGAGCTTCAATGGAATCTCGCTGCCCGCCTTGGCATCGGCCGGAACCGTATAGGGCACCAGCAGCGCAAAGTCGGATTGATAGACATGGTTCATCAGCCCGGAAATCAACAATGTTTCTGGCACCGGATAGCGTGGCGTGCCCGCCTTTCCGGGGCCGGTCCATGTCAAAACCGTGCCAAGTCCCGCATCGCCGGGGTTCTGCCAATAGCCGTGATAGGTCTTTTCGGGCGTGAAATGGATCGCCAGCGTGACCGTCCCGCCCGGCGCAACCCCATGTTCGGCCAGCAATTGCGCCGAAATATGGTTCACCCCCGGCGCATCGGACGCCCGCGCATGACCGGCGACGCCCAAAATCATCAGGAATATCAGCAGACCTTGCCATAAAGGCGCAACATGGCGGTGCAAGGCTGGGGCAATCATCAATCGTCTTCTCCGTCGGGGGCAGGACACGCTGGCTTGTGGCAAAGGCATGTCTCGCACTTGCGAAACTTTTTCCTACGCGCCATCACTCATCCCTGCCGCCGATCCAAACATTTTGCAAGGAAAGCCCCGTGGCCCGATCCATTGCCATTTCTTATAAGACCTGTCTTGCCGCGCTGGCGCTCTCGCTGGGGGCTGCGCCCGCCATGGCCAAGGAGGCGCCCGCTGCCGCTGCCGCCGATGCGGCTTTGCCCGCGCCCAAGTTGATCGTGGCCATTTCGATTGACCAGTTCAGCGCCGACCTGTTTGCCGAATATCGCGAACATTATACCGGCGGTCTTGCCCGTTTGCTGAAAGGCGCGGTGTTCCCCGCCGGGTTCCAGAGCCATGCCGCCACCGAAACATGTCCGGGCCATTCCACGCTGATGACGGGCGTGCATCCGGCGCGCACCGGCATCATTGCGAACACCTGGGTCGATCTGTCGGCGGGCCGCGCGGAAAAGAAGATTTATTGTGTCGAGGATGAGAGCAAGCCGGAAAGCTCGACTTCCAAGCCTTTCGTTTCTTCGGTGCATCTCAAGGTGCCGACGCTGGGCGAATGGGCCAAGAAACAGTGGCCCAACAGCCGCAATGTCGCCGTGTCCACCAAGGATCGCGCCGTGGTGATGATGGGCGGGCATCAGATCGACGCGGCTTTTTGGTATGATCGCGGCGCTTATACCAGCTTTGTCGGCGCGGCTTTGCCGCCCGAAGTGTTAAAGCTCAACGACGGCCTCAAGGCTTTGCTGGCCAAGGGCGCGCCCGCGATGGCGGTGCCGACATGGTGCAATGCGCGCGACCGTGCGGTACAGGCCGGGACGGTGACGGTGGGCACCGGCCGCTTCGTGCTGGACCCCAAGAGCAAGGTAAAGCCCGCTGACCAATTGCGCGTTTCGCCGCGTGCGGATGCGGCCACGCTGGATCTGGCGGCATCGCTGCTGGCCTCGATGAAACTGGGCAAGGGCACGGCGCCCGATATCCTCTCGGTCAGCCTGTCGGCCAATGACTATGTCGGCCACGCCTATGGCACTGAGGGTCTGGAAATGTGCATCCAGCAGCATGAGCTGGACCAAAAGCTGGGCGCTTTCTTTGCCAAGCTGGACGCGTCGGGCGTGGATTATGCGGTGGTGCTGTCGGCCGACCATGGCGGCATCGACCTGCCCGAACGTCTGCGTGAACAGGGTGTGCCCGAGGCCGGTCGTGGTGATATTGCCCTGAACGGTGAAACGCTGGGTCGCGCCATCGCCGCCGAACTGGGGATCACAAAGCCGCTGCCCTCGTGCAATCCCGGCCCCGACGTGCCGGGCAATGTGGTGTGCAGCGACGGCGTTGGCGGTGATTATTGGATCAGCCCGCAATTGACCCCGGAAGAGCGCGCCAAGGTCAGCGAAAAGCTGGTGGCCAAATTGAAGGCCCATCCCCAGGTTGAGGCGGTCTATACCGCCGATGAAATCGCCGCGACTCCCTATCCCCATGGCCATCCGCAGGACTGGAGCCTGATCCAGCGTATGCGCGCCTCGTTTGACCCCACCCGTTCGGGTCAGGTCTATGCCGCGTTGCATCGCGCGATCATCGCCATGCCCAAGGCCGGCCCCGGCTATGTCACCACCCATGGCAGCATCTGGGACTATGACCGCCGCGTGCCGATGATTTTCTGGCGCAAGGGGATGAAGGGCATGGAGCAGCCCCAGCCGGTCGAAACGGTGGATATTGCCCCCACGCTGGCCGCGCTGATTGGGCTCAAAGTGCCCGAAGGAACGTTTGACGGGCGTTGCCTTGATGTTGACGGTGGCCCTGCGGACACTTGCCGCTAAGGCATAACAGGCGTAGCGGGATGGCATGAACAACCATCCCGACTCCGCATCCGTTTTGCCGTCCAAAGATCTGGTTATTCTGGGGGGCGGTCTTGTCGGCATGACGCTGGCATTGGCCGCCGCCAAGCAGGGGATCACGTCCCATGTGGTCGAACGTGAAGACCCCGCCGACCTGACCGCCGAAGGCGTCGATGGTCGCGCCTCGGCGATCAGCGCGGCCAGCTGGAACCTGTTCACCAATATCGGCCTTGCCGATGCGCTGGCGCCGCTGGGTTGCCCGATTGACGCGATTGCCGTCACCGATCAGCACAAACCGGGCCGCATCGATTTCCGCCCCAAGGCCACCGAGGGCACGCTGGGCCGGATGTATTCCAATCGCGACATCCGCCTTGCCCTGTTCGAGGCGGCGCGGAATGAACCCAATATTTCGTGGCACACACGCGCCGATGTGGTTTCGCGTGAGCGTGGCCCTCATGGCGTGTCGGCCACCTTGTCGGATGGGCGCGTGTTGCCGGGCAACCTGCTGATCGGGGCCGAAGGACGTCGCAGTCCGACCCGCGAAGAGGATGGGATCGGCCTTGTTGCGTGGGATTACCACCACACCGCCATCGTCACCGCGCTGGCCCATGACAAGCCGCATGATAATGTTGCGTGGGAAATCTTCTATTCCGCGGGGCCTTTTGCGCTGTTGCCTTTGCTCGATCTGAAGGAACCGACCGCATCGGGCCGCGTCCATCGCAGCGCTTTGGTCTGGACCGTGCCGACCAAGGATGCGGCCGGGGTCAAGGCCCTGTCCGACGCGACCTTTGTGGCTGAAATCGAAAAGCGGATGCAGGGCATGTTCGGCGGGATCGAACTGATTTCGCGCCGTCTGGCCTATCCGCTGACGTTCCAGAATGCGACGCGCATTGTCGGCGACCGTCTGGCGCTGGTGGGTGATGCGGCGCATGGCATGCACCCGATTGCCGGACAAGGGCTGAACCTTGGCCTGCGCGATGTGGGGGCGCTGGTCGAGGTGCTGGCCGAAAGCATGCGCCTTGGGCTGGAGCCCGGTGATGCGCAGGTGTTGAAGCGCTATGAAAACTGGCGCGCGCTGGACAATTTCACGACGATGAGCGTGATGGACGGCATCGTCCGCCTGTTCGGCGTGCCGGGCAAAACGGCCAGCGCGGTCCGCCGCCTTGGCATGGGCGCGGTCCAGCGCATGCCCAGCATCAAGACCTTTTTCATGAACGAGGCGCGCGGCCTTTCGGGCCAGTTGCCCAGTTTGCTGCGTTAAAGCTTTGCTGCGTTAAGGGGCCTTGGCCGCAGGCGGTGTGGTCTGCTGTGTCGCTGGCGGCGCAGGTTCTGCCGCTTGCGATGCCTCGGCCTTCGGCGGAACCTGTGCCGGGCCCGCCAGCGGGCTGGCCTGTTCGATCAACCGCCCCTGACCATCGCGCAGCCCCTTGGGTTCGAGCAGGGCCGATGTGTCCAGCGCATCGAGCGCATGCATCGCGGCGGCATAACGCTGTGCATCATTGATCCAGCCTTGCGCCGCCTTGGCGCCGGGCAACAGACGCACGTCGGCAATCGCATCCTCGATCCGCCCTTCGCGCAGGCAAAGGCGCGCATGGTCAAGCCGCAATTTGGGATCGGGCGCGGCGGGGCGTGTTTCACTGTGCAAAATGAACAGGCCCGACAGGTCGCGGCGCACCTTGGACCAAGTACTTTGCGTTTCATCCGGCCCGGTCAATTGCGGAGCCAGAACGTCAAGCTGCGCCGAGAGGCGATCCTGCGTGATGGGCGCGCGGCCAAAGGCGATCACCGAATTGACCACCTGCGGCAAAGCCTCGCCAAAGCGGGTGCGCAATTGCCCCTCCAGATAGCCCAGCGGGGTTCCGCGTTCGATGGCCCGGCGCGTGGCGATGGACACCAGCAGCGCTTCGGCCCGGCCCGCCTGACCACCGGCCAGCGCGGCCTGCGTTTCAATCGCGCCCAATTTCCTGTCGAGTTCGGCGATCCGCGCATTGATCTGCGCTTCGCCCATGGGGCTGAGCGTGGGGCCATTGGCGGACATCATCGGCATCGCGCCATGGCGCAGCCAGCCCAATTGCCAGCTGGCAAAACCGGCAACGCCCGCGCCCAGCGCAAAGACCGTCGCAAAAGCGAAGATCGGTCCGACGCAGCCCGACCGGCGCGGCGCGCGGGGCTGATTGGGAAATTCTTCGTTCATTATTCGGCCAGACCCCCATCCAAACCGCAACCCAGACGATTGCTAGTTTTGCACGTTTGCGCGGCCAAAGCCAGCATGGCCGCGTCGCCGGGTGTCTTTGCGGTGTGAATACTATGCCAACCATCCGCATTGTGACAGATTTCGGTGACGCGCGGACCGATGGTGATGGCGGTGATCCGGGCGCGGGAAAGACCCAATCTCGCGCACTCCTGTATGAAATGTCGGGCCGCCGCGCCCGAATGCAGCAGCACGATAAACCGGGGCAAAGCCGCAACATAAAGCAGGCGCGCCAATTCCACCGGCATGGGGCCGGGCACGCTGGCATAGGTCACGCGGTCTTCAACCGTCACACCGGGCGGCGGCGAGAGGTCCACCCGTTCCTCACCCGACAGGCGCAACAGGCGGTTATGTTCCGGCGCGATCCGGCCCATCACATCCTCAAGCCCGCCTGTCCCCATCGCGGCCAACGTAAACCCATGTTCAACGGCCAGCGCCGCGGTGGTTTCCCCGACGCAATAGGCAGGCTTGCCTGTATACAGCGCCAGATCCGGGCCACCATGGCGCATGACATTGGCGCTGCCCAGCAGCAGCGCGTCAAAAGTATCGGGCGCGGGGGCGTCCCACGTCCTTGGCTGGGTTTCAAACAGGGGGAAGGCATAAGCATCCAGCCCCAAGGCCAGCGCCGCTTTCAACGTGGCGCCGGCCCCCGGTTCGGGGCGCAGGATGACAATGGGGGGATTCATAGGGAGGAGGGCGCTCCGGAAAAATGCATGGCGACGCTATCAGGCGCCTGTGACAAGAGTTGTGCCGCCAAACCGGCGATGGGTTCATGGTCGAGCGGGGCAAAAGCGGTTTGTCCATCGACGCGATCCGCGCCATCGGGGCTGAAGAGCGTTGCTATCAATTGCCAGCTGCCGTTTTCCTGAACGGTGCGCACGGCAATGGCCGAATGGCAATTGCCGCCCAGCGAATAGAGCAAGGCGCGTTCGGCCAGAACGGCGATCCGGCTGTCCTCATCATTGATCGCGCCCAGCAAGGCGCGGGTGGCGGCATCATCACTGCGGCATTCGATGGCAATCGCCCCTTGTCCCGGCGCGGGCAGCCAATCTTCCGCCTCCAGCGGGGTGCCGGCACCGGCCTGATCCAGCCGGTTCAAACCCGCCATGGCCAGCAGCGTGGCATCAGCCTCTCCGGCGGCCAGTTTGCCAAGGCGCGTGGCGACATTGCCGCGAAATGGCACGATGTTCAGATCGGGGCGCAGGTTGAGCGCCTGCGCCGCACGGCGCGGCGCGCTGGTGCCCAGTCTTGCCCCTTGGGGCAGGGCCATGATGCTGTCTGCCCCGACAAGGCAATCGCGCACATCTTCTCGCGGCAGGATGGCGGCAATGGTCAGCCATTCGGGGCGGATCGTTTCCACATCCTTCAGGCTGTGGACCGCAAAGTCGATCACCCCTTCGTGCAACCAGAAATCCAGCTCCTTGGTCCACAAGGCTTTTCCGCCAATATCGGCCAGCGGGCGGTCGAGGATCTTGTCGCCGCTGGCCGTGACGGGGACGATTTCGACCATGTCTTCGCCCCAGCCATGGGCGGCGCAAAGCCGGACGCGGGCCTCATGCGCCTGCGCCATGGCAAGAGGGGAGGCACGGGTGCCAAGGCGCAAAGTGCGAATATCGGTTTCGTGTGATTCAGGCATGGTGGGTTGTGCTAAACTGCAATCTCGTTAAGGGGAAGCGCAGAACGCGCGAAACTGTCAGGCGCGAACGGCGTAGTTGCATGAGGACGGGTGGCCAAGCCCTTGAAAATTATTTTGGGTATCGAATCATCCTGTGATGAAACCGCGGTGGCGCTTGTCACCGACGGCCGGGAGATTCTGGCCCAGCGTATCGCCAGTCAGGATGAAGAGCATCGCCCCTATGGCGGCGTGGTGCCCGAAATCGCGGCGCGTGCGCATGCCGAAAGGCTGGCTCCGATGGTCGAGGCGACGCTGGCCGATGCCGGTTTGGGCCTGAACGATGTTGATGCGATTGCGGCGACGGCGGGGCCGGGGCTGATCGGCGGGGTGATGGTCGGTCTGGTCACGGCCAAGGCGTTGGCCATGGCTTCGGGCAAACCTTTGCTGGCGATCAACCACCTTGAAGGGCACGCGCTTTCGCCGCGTCTGGCCGATGCTGACCTTGCCTATCCCTATCTGCTTTTGCTGGTCAGCGGGGGGCATTGCCAATTGCTGCGGGTCAATGGCGTGGGCGATTACACCCGCCTTGCCACCACGATCGACGATGCTCTGGGCGAGGCTTTTGACAAGACTGCCAAGGTTCTGGGGCTTGGCTATCCGGGCGGTCCGGCGGTGGAAAGGCTGGCGCTGGAGGGTAATCCTCGCGCCGTGCCCTTGCCGCGTCCGCTGGTGGGCGGGCCAGAGCCGCATTTCTCGTTCGCGGGTCTGAAAAGCGCGGTTTTGCGCGCCTATGAAACCGGGCAATATTCCAAAGCCGATCTGGCCGCCAGTTTCCAGCAGGCCGCGCTCGATTGCGTGGTGGACCGCACGCGCCGCGCGATGGCGGCGGCGGGCGATGTGACGGCGCTGGTCGTGGCGGGCGGCGTGGCGGCCAATAAATCCGTGCGCGCCGCGCTCGAAGGTTTGGCGGCGGGGGCGGGGCTGCGTTTTGTCGCGCCGCCGATGAAGCTTTGTACCGACAATGCCGCGATGATCGCTTGGGCGGGCGTGGAACGTTTCGCCCGCGGAGAGCAAGACGCTCTCGATTTCGCCGCAAGGCCGCGCTGGCCGCTGGACCCTGATGCAGCGCCCGCGCGCGGGGCCGGGGTGAAGGCGTGAGCGAGGGGAAGACCAAAGGCGTCGGTGTCATCGGCGCCGGGGCCTGGGGCACGGCCCTTGCGCAAATGGTGGCCAGCGATGGTACGCCCGTGACGCTGTGGGCGCGTGAAGGCGCCTTGGTCGATGAAATCAACCAGCGCCGCACCAATGCCACCTATTTGCCCGGCGTGACCATCGCGCCTGCGGTTCGTGCGACACGCGACATGGGCGAACTGGCGGGTTTGGAAACCATTCTGGTGGTTTGTCCGGCGCAATTCATGGGCGCGGTCCTCTCGGCCCTGCCCGATGCGCCGCGCGATCTGGTGCTGTGTTCCAAGGGTATCGAGGCGGGCACCGGCCGGTTGATGGCCGATGTCGCCAAGGTGGTCCAGCCTTCGGCCCGCATCGCCGTCCTGTCCGGCCCGACCTTTGCCCGCGAAGTGGCCCTTGGCCTGCCCACCGCGATCACGCTGGCCTGTTCGGGCGGCGAGGAACAGTGGCAGCGCCTGTCGCCAGTCATCGCCCGTGCAGCTTTCCGTCCGTATTATTCGCCCGATGTGGTGGGCGCCGAAATCGGCGGGGCGGTGAAGAACGTGTTGGCGATTGCTTGCGGTGTGGTCGAAGGTCTGGGGCTGGGCGAGAATGCGCGCGCGGCGCTGATCGCGCGCGGCTATGCCGAAATGCTGCGCTTTGGCGTGGCGCGCGGCGCGCGGGCCGAAACGCTGTCGGGCCTGTGTGGGCTTGGCGATCTTATTTTGACTTGCGCCAGCACGGCCAGTCGCAACTATTCTCTTGGCAAGGCATTGGGCCAGGGACAGAGCGCCGATGAGGCGCTTTGGGGGAAAACCAGTGTTGCGGAGGGCGCGCATACAGCCCCGGTTCTGGCGGATTTGGCCCACAAGGCCGGGATCGCCATGCCGATCGTCGATGCCGTGTGCCGGTTGCTTTGTGGGGAAGCGCCAGCAGGAGCGGTCGTGTCCGATTTGCTGGCAAGGCCGTTAAAGGCCGAACTGGGCGATCGATCCGAGCCGGGGGATGAAGCCCCGATGCACGGGAGCTTGGCTTGAATCAACCTACTGCCCTTCCCCTGACCGATGCGGCGCCCCATGATGCCGCATCGCAATCCGGCGCCACCGTGGATGACGTGGTCAACCGCGATCTGAACACGCTGGCCAAAGGTGGGCGGACCAATTTCTTTGGTTTCCTGCTGCGTCTGGCCGCGCGTTTGCCGTTTTTGTTCATTGCGGGCCGTCTGTATGGCGCTGATGCGCTGGGGCGGTTTGCCTCGGCGTTGGTGGTGATCGAACTGGCGTCGCAGCTATGCACGCTGGGGCAAAAGCGCGGGATTGCCCAACGATTGTCGGATGATGACCGCGATGCGGCCCATGTCATTGCCGATGGCGTGGTGCTGACGCTGCTGATCGCATTGCCGGTCACGCTGGGCCTCTATCTTTTCCCATGGCCTATGTTCCCCTCGGGCGAGTTTTCCGAATGGGATCGCTGGCTGGTACTGGCCATTGCGCCGGTTGCCTTGACCGATATCGCGCTGGCGGCGCTGGCCTATCGGTTTGATGTGGGGGCGACGGTGCGGGCGCGTTCGGTGGTGGAACCATGGACGTTGTCGATTGCGGCCGGTGTGTTCTGGGCGGCGGGCAAATGGGCCGGGGTGGGCAATTGGTGGAACCAGTTGGGCGCCAGCGGGCTGACCTTGTCCTATGTCGTTTCGGTCTTTGCCGCGATGCTGTCGGCGGCCATTCCGCTGTTCCGGTCCTATGGCATGCCGCTGGACTGGGTGCCGCATCCGTTGCGGATCGGGCGGCTTGCTCTCAACACCATGCCATTGGCGGTGGCCGATGCGGTGGAGTGGGGCACGCGGCGCATCGATATTGCGATCCTTGGCATGTTTGCCTCGCCGACATCGGTGGGCGTCTATTACGTCGCGCAACAGGTGGCCAGCCTGCCGCAAAAGCTGAAAACCAGTTTTGAGCCGATCCTTGGCCCGGTCATCACCCGCAATCTGAAGGAGGGCAATCTGGAAGCGATTGCCCGTCAGGTGTGTCAGGTGGGGTTCTGGATCACGGCGGCGCAGGCGGGGATTGCGCTGGCGCTGGGTATTCCGGGCGACGGGGTGCTGGGGCTGGTCGGGCCGCAATTTACCGGCGGGATGCTGGCGCTGGCATTCCTGTTGGGCGCCGAGGTTTGTGCGGCACCAGCTGTCGTGAGCGAGGCGGCGCTGATCTATATCGCGCCCTTGCGCAACCTGTGGCTGTCGCTGGCCACAATCGGGTTGCAGGCGATCTTTACGCTGGCGGGGATGTTGATTTCGGGCGGGTTCTATTTCGACGAAATGGATCAGGCGGCCTCGGCGGCCGGGGCGCTGATGGTCACGCTCTCGATTGCCAGTCTGGTCAAATCGCGGCTGTTGCAAAGGCATCTGGGTTACCGGGTTGAAACACTGCGCTGGTCGCTGTTTGCAGCCGCCGTTGCGGCGGGCGCGCTGGGCTGGGCGGTGGTACGCTTTTTGCCGGAATGGGCGCAAATTGCTCTGGGCATTCCGGCGATTCTGGGGCTTTATTGCCTGGTCATCTGGCGGTTCGGCTTTGGTCCGGCAGACCGCCTGCTGTTCCGGAAACAAGGCGGCGAGGCCGCCGCATAATCGCCCGCCGGGTGATGGATTGAGCTTGTGAGGCTGAGTTGATGGTTGAGTTGTTCCAGACCTATTCCCTCCAGATCGCCGGTGCGCTGGTCCTGCTGGCGCTGCTGGCGGGCCTGTTGCTGCGTGGCCGTGGCAAGGTGCGTGAGCGCCACCGCGCGCCCGACGCGTTGGATGAAGGTGTCGGGCCGGCACAGCGCAATTCGGCGCTGATCAACGCGCCCAGTGCGGCCTCTGCGGTATCCTTGGGCAAGGAAGCCCCGGTGGCCGATGCTGCGGTCAAGGTCGAGCCTGTGGCCGCCGCGCCGGTCGCGGTTGCGGTTGAAGCCGAGGCGGAGCCCGATGCTTTTGGTGAACTGGCCGAAGCCGTCGCCGCGCAGGAAGCCGCCACGCAGACCGACGATCTGACCCGCATCAAGGGGCTTGGCCCCAAGCTGAAAGCGCGTCTTGCCGAGCTGGGCGTGGTCAGCTTTGCCCAGATCGCGGCATGGACCGAGGCCGATATTGTGGCGATTGACGCACAGTTGGGTACGTTTGCCGGCCGTTCGACCCGCGATCAATGGGTGGCGCAGGCGCAGTTCCTGGCCGCTGGTGATGTGGCCGGGTATGAGGCTAAGTTTGGGAAGTTGTAAGGGGGTCAGATGCCTCCGGCGGGTTAAGGGCGGGGGCCCTTAACAATCCCGGTAATGGGTGGTGTTTGGATGGCGGCGTTGCGGTTGGGGCAATATTTATAGCCTGCGGCGCGGCGAAGTAGCGCTGACTGGCGCCGCAGGCTTTTAATTTCGTACATCGCCCCGACACCCAAGGCCGCCCTTTGGCGCAACGAAGACATTAATGGGATTGCAAAGGGCCCCCGCCCTTTGCCCGCCGGAGGCATTCTAAACCCTCACTTCCCCCACTTCTTCTGCTGCTTCCCAAACCGGGTTTTCCTCGTCCCAGGCTTGCCCTCATTGGACCGCCCCACGATCGGCGCCTTCCGATCACCCTCGGGCAACCCCAGCTCGGTCGCCTCCAAACGCCGGATTTCGTCGCGCAACCGGCCTGCTTCTTCGAATTCGAGGTCGGCGGCGGCGGCGCGCATGCGCTTTTCGAGGTCTTCGATATAGGCGCGCAGGTTGTGGCCGACGAGGTTGTTGATGCCGTCGTCTTCAAGCTCGACCACCACGCCATCGCGCGATGCGGCATCGGCGACGATGTCGTGGATGTTGCGCTTGATCGATTGGGGCGTGATGCCGTGCGCTTCGTTATAGGCTTGCTGCTTGGCGCGGCGGCGGTCGGTTTCGGCGATGGCGCGTTCCATCGATCCGGTCATGCGATCGGCATACAATATCACGCGGCCATCGACGTTGCGCGCCGCGCGCCCGATGGTTTGCACCAGCGAGGTTTCGCTGCGCAGGAAGCCTTCCTTGTCCGCGTCGAGGATGCACACCAGCCCGCATTCGGGAATGTCGAGCCCTTCGCGCAGCAGGTTGATGCCGATGAGGACGTCGTACACCCCCAGCCGCAAGTCGCGGATCAGTTCGATACGTTCGAGCGTTTCCACGTCGCTGTGCATATAGCGGACGCGCACACCCGCCTCGTGCATGAATTCGGTCAAGTCCTCGGCCATGCGCTTGGTCAGGGTCGTGACCAGCGTACGATAGCCGTTGGCGGCGGTCTTGCGGCATTCCTCGATGCAATCCTGCACCTGATCCTCGACCGGGCGGATTTCGACCGGCGGGTCGATAAGGCCGGTGGGGCGGATCACCTGTTCGGCAAAGGCGCCGCCCGATTGCTCCATCTCCCACGAACCCGGCGTGGCCGAAACCGCCACCGTTTGCGGGCGCATCGCGTCCCATTCGTTGAAACGCAGCGGGCGGTTGTCGATGCAGGACGGCAGACGGAAGCCATATTCGGCCAGCGTAATCTTGCGGCGATGGTCGCCGCGCGCCATCGCGCTGATCTGGGGCACGGTCTGGTGGCTTTCATCCACGAACAGCAGCGCATTGTCGGGCAGATATTCGAACAGTGTCGGCGGCGGTTCTCCCGGCAGGCGGCCCGAGAGAAAGCGCGAGTAATTCTCGACGCCCGCGCAGGAGCCGGTCGCAGCGATCATCTCAAGGTCGAAATTGGTGCGCTGTTCCAGCCTTTGCGCTTCCAGTAATTTGCCTTCCGCGTTCAGTTCCTCCAGCCGCACCTGAAGCTCGAAGCGGATCGCCTCCATCGCCTGTTTCATCGTCGGGCCGGGGGTGACGTGGTGGCTGTTGGCGTAAACGCGGATCTTGTCCAGTTTCGCCCCCGCCTTGCCGGTCAGGGGGTCGAACTCGCTGATCGCCTCGACTTCATCGCCGAAAAAGCTGATGCGCCATGCGATGTCTTCATAGTGGCTGGGAAAGATTTCCAGATTGTCGCCGCGCACCCGGAACGCGCCGCGGGCAAAGGCCACCTCGTTGCGCTTGTATTGCATGGCGACCAGCTTGCGGATGATCTCGCCCTGATCCTGCGATTCCCCGACCGTCAGGTCAAAGATCATCGCCGAATAGGTTTCCACCGACCCGATGCCGTAAAGGCAAGACACCGAGGCGACGATGATCACATCCTCACGTTCGAGCAGCGCGCGCGTGGCCGAGTGACGCATCCGGTCGATGGCCTCGTTAACGCTCGATTCCTTTTCGATATAGGTGTCCGAGCGCGGCACATAGGCTTCGGGTTGATAGTAATCGTAATAAGAGACGAAATATTCCACCGCGTTTTCGGGGAAAAAGCTCTTCATCTCGCCATACAATTGCGCGGCAAGGATCTTGTTGGGCGCCAGAATCAGCGCGGGGCGCTGGGTGGCCTGAATGACCTGGGCCATCGTAAAGGTCTTGCCCGAACCGGTGACGCCCAGAAGGACCTGGGTTTTGTCGCCGCTTTCAATGCCTTGAACCAATTCGGCGATGGCCGTGGGCTGGTCGCCGCTGGGCGTATAATCGCTGATGATGCGCAGCGGCGGGCTGCCTTCGACCTTGGGCGGACGGGCAGGGCGGTGGGGGACAAAGGTGCCGTCGGTAACAGGCTCGTCAAGGCCCCGGCGGATGATCAGTTCAGCCATGAATCATCTATGGGCGTTCGCGATGCGTTCTGCAAGGGCGGGCGCGCGGTCCAGCTGCGTCGCGGACTTTAAGTCCAATTTTCTATTTGTCCACATAGGCGCATTTTTTCTCTCGCATACGCAGCAAGGCGCTTGGCAAGGGCGATTCTTTGTTGCAGCTTGACCATCAAGGACCGGCGTTAGGTGTTTTTGCCGGAATGATTTGAGGGGTGTTTTATGCCATCCACCACGGTCTCGTCCTATGACGAGATGCTCGATGCCGACGGGAATGTGCGTCCCGCCTATGCCGGCTATCGCGAGTGGTACGAAGCGCAAAGCCCGAAATGGCTGCAAAAGCAGGGCAAGAATGCGGAGGATGTGTTTCGGCGCACCGGTATTACTTTCAACGTCTATGGCGAAGATGCAGGACAAGAGCGCCTGATCCCGTTTGACATGATACCCCGTATTATTACGGCGGATGAATGGAAGAAATTGTCGCGCGGTATTGATCAGCGCGTGCGTGCCCTCAACGCCTTCCTCCACGACCTTTATCACAAGCGCGAGATCGTCAAGGCGGGCAAATTCCCCGAACGCCTGTTGGCCCAGAACGAGGCTTTCCTGCCCGAAATGGTCGGGTTCATGCCGCCGGGCGGGGTTTACACCCATATTGTGGGCATCGACCTTGTGCGCACGGGGCCTGATGAATTCATGGTGCTTGAAGACAATGCGCGCACCCCCTCGGGCGTCTCCTATATGCTGGAGAACCGCGAGACGATGATGGCGATGTTCCCGGACCTGTTCACCAAGGTTGCGGTGCAGCCGGTGTCGGATTATCCGCGCGCTCTGGCCCGCTCGCTGGCCGCCTGCGCCCCGCCTGCGGCCAAGGGCAGCGACCGGCCGGTTCTGGCGGTGTTGACGCCGGGGATCTATAATTCGGCCTATTACGAACACGCCTTCCTTGCCGATCAAATGGGCGCCGAATTGGTCGAGGCCAGCGATTTGCGCGTGGTCGATGGTCGGGTCTGCATGCGCACCACGCGCGGATGGAAGGCGATCGATGTGCTTTATCGCCGGGTGGATGACAATTTCCTCGATCCGCTGACCTATAATCCTGATTCCATGTTGGGCGTGGCGGGGATCATGGATGTCTATCGCGCGGGCGGCATTACCATTGCCAATGCGCCGGGTACGGGCATCGCCGATGACAAAGCGATCTATTCCTTCATGCCCGAAATCGTCGAATTCTATACCGGCGAAAAACCCATCCTGAAAAACGTGCCGACATGGCGGTGCAGCGAGGCGGACGCGCTGGCCTATGTCCTCGATCACCTGTCCGAACTGGTGGTCAAGGAGGTGCATGGCAGCGGCGGCTATGGAATGTTGATCGGCCCGACCAGCAGCAAGGCGGAAATCGCCGCCTTTGAGAAAAAGCTGCGCGCCAAGCCGGATAATTACATCGCCCAGCCGACGCTTTCGCTCTCGACCGTGCCGATCTTTACCAAGGCGGGGCTGGCGCCGCGCCATGTGGACTTGCGGCCCTTTGTGCTGGTTTCGCCCCAGGGCATCAATATCACGCCGGGCGGACTTACCCGCGTGGCGCTAAAAAAAGGCTCGCTGGTGGTCAATTCGTCGCAGGGCGGGGGCACCAAGGACAGCTGGGTTCTGGCGGAATAAGGAATAGGTTATGTTGGGACGTTCCGCCTGGGGCATTTTCTGGATGGCGCGCTATTTGGAACGCGCCGAAAACACCGCGCGCTTGCTGGACGCGGGTTTTCGCATGGCATTGACGCGTGGCAACACGGTGGCCAGCGATGAATGGCGCAGCGTATTGGTCACGCTGGGGCTGGATGAGGCCTATACCGGCGAGATGTCGGGACCGGCGATCACCAACTGGTTGCTGCGCGGGGCGGGCAATGCGGGCAGCGTGTTGTCCATGATGGAGGCTGCGCGCACCAATGCGCGCATGGTGCGCACCGCCATCACCCGCGAGGTCTGGGAAGTGACCAATGAAAGCTGGATGCAATTGCAATCCATGCTGGCCAAGCCGGTCAAGGAGGCCGACCTTGGCCATGTGCTGGACGTCATCCGTCGTCAGGCCACCAGCGTGCGCGGCGCGATGGAGGGCACGATGCTGCGCAATGATATTTTCAACTTTGCCCGCATCGGCACCCATCTGGAACGGGCGGATAATACGGCGCGCATTCTGGACGTGAAATACCATGTGCTTCTGCCCTCGGCGGCATGGGTGGGGTCGCGGCTGGACAATGCGCAATGGGAAATGGTGCTGCGCAGCGTCGCGGGCGAGCGGGCGTTCCGCTGGCTCAATGCCGGGGCGCTGGATCCGAAAGGGATTGCCCAGTTCCTGATCCTTGATGGCCGTTTCCCGCGCAGCTTGACGTATTGCCTGCGAAAGCTGACAAGCAATATGGAATGGCTGTGCCGCGATTATCATCAGGAAACGGCGGCCTATCGGATGCAGAAAGAAGCATGCGAGAAGCTGAGCAAGACCTCGATCACTGATATATTCGAACACGGCCTGCATGAATTCATTACCGAATTCCTTGCCACCAACCGTCTGGTGGCCGAAGCCATCGCCTCTGATTATCGTTTCACCGAATAGGTCCGGAGCCCGTCCATGCGTATCTCTATTCAGCACCAGACGCATTACCGCTTTGACCAGCCGGTGTGGCATGGGGTGCAACGCCTGCGCCTGACCCCGCGTGATTGCGCGATGCAGACGGTTTTGGGCTGGCAATTGTCGGTCGATGGCGGGGCGATTGAATGTTCGTATGAAGATCACAACCGCAATATGGTGTCTCTGATCTCGCTGGGCACGGGCAATGGCGAGATTACGATCACCGGACAGGGTATGATCGAAACCTATGACAAGGCGGGCGTGGTGGGCGCCCATACCGGCTTTATGCCGCTGTGGCTGCTGGCCAATCCGACCGAATTGACGAAGCCGGGGCCAAAGATCCGCGCCATGGCGGACAAATTTGCCCATGATGGCAACAACACGATCGCCGCCTTGCATGATGTGATGGCTGCGGTGAATAAGGCGGTGGTCTATGAGGTGGGCCATACCGGCGCCCACACCACGGCCGAGGCGGCGCTGGCCGCGGGCAAGGGCGTGTGTCAGGACCATGCGCAAGTGTTCATGGCGGTGGCCCGGCTGATGGGCCTGCCCGCACGTTACGTGTCGGGCTATCTGGTGATCGAGGGCAAGGTGGAGCAGGACGCCGGCCATGGCTGGGCCGAGGTGCATGTGCCGGGGCTGGGCTGGGTCGGGTTTGATGCGGCCAATGACCGCTGCCCGGATGATTCCTATGTGCGCCTTGCCGTGGGCGCCGATTACCGCGATGCAGCACCTGTCACCAGCATGGCGCAGGGCGGCGGCGCGGCGGTCCTGTCGGTGGCGGTTCAAGTGGCCCAGCAGCAGGTGGTGGAGCAGTAGGCAGCACCTGTCCGTTCACATTTGATTTGTCATACATTCGACCTAATAAGGCGCGATGTATAGATTTTTGTCCTTTATATTCTTTGTCATGCTTGCGCCGCGCTGTGAAGCTGCACGCCCCTTGGTCACAGACGACGCCCGCCTGACGACAGCGCGCAGTTGCCAGCTTGAAAGCTGGACGAGACTCTATGCCGATCATCGCGAGGTATGGGCTTTGCCTGCCTGCAACCTGACCGGCAATCTTGAAATTACCGCCGGGTTCGGCCACCAATTCGGCGCAGAAGGCGCGGCATCGAGCGATGTGGTCCTTCAGGCCAAGACCTTGCTGCATCCGATGACACAAGGCGGCTGGGGGGTCGGGCTGGCGGCTGGTCTGATCCATCACCCCAGCGTCAATCCAGGCCCCAATGGTCTTGGTAGTCTCTATGCATATGTGCCTGTATCGGTTGCGCTTGCGGGTGACATGGTGACTTTGCACGGCAATCTGGGGTGGGTGAAGGCGCGCGATGATGACCATGCTCTGAGTTGGGGGTTGGGCAGCGAGACGCGGCTGTCGCGGCGCATGACGTTTGTCGCCGAAGGTTTTGGGGATCCCCGGCATAGTCCTTATTGGCAGGGGGGATTGCGCTACTTCCTTGTGATGGACCGGGTTCAGATCGACGCAACCGTAGGGCAACAGTTTGGAAAGGGAGAAGGAACGAGGTGGTTTTCGGTGGGGCTGCGGCTTACGCCGGGGCGGATGTTCTGAATTTATGCTTTGTCCGCCATCCGGTCACACACGGGGTGGTGGCGAAACTTTCCTTGACGACAACCTGCATTATTGTGCAACCGCAATATTAAGGATTCGTGCGGGTTTTGCGATATGCGCCGCCTTGGGCGGCACAAGGGGAATAACGTGACTTATTGCGTTGGTATGATGCTGGATGCGGGCCTGGTGTTGATGAGCGACACCCGCACCAATTCGGGCGTCGACAACATCTCGACCTTCCGCAAGCTCTTTCATTGGGAAGTGCCGGGGGAGCGGGTTGTTGCACTGATGACCAGCGGAAATCTTGCGACAACTCAGGCGGTTGTCTCCAAGATTGAGGAGCGTTTCAAGCTGCCCAGCGAACGCCATAATTGCGTGCTGGAGGCCGCCACCATGTTCCAGATGGCGGGCATCGTGGGCAAGACGCTGCGCGAGACGATTTCCGAACGCGACGCCGATGTCGGCCCGCAGGCG
The DNA here is from genome assembly GCF_056279125.1 of Novosphingobium sp. Sphag1I. Taxonomy (NCBI): domain Bacteria; kingdom Pseudomonadati; phylum Pseudomonadota; class Alphaproteobacteria; order Sphingomonadales; family Sphingomonadaceae; genus Novosphingobium; species Novosphingobium sp. Sphag1I. Next base: position 411,416 of record NZ_JBWBQS010000001.1, read on the forward strand.
GCCGGTCAATTTGGCGCAACCCTGATTCTTGCCGGTCAGATCGAGGGGCAGGAGCCGCGCCTGTTCATGATCTATCCCGAAGGCAATTTCATCGAGGCGACGCTCGACACGCCGTTTTTCCAGATTGGCGAAACGAAATATGGCCGCCCGATCATCCTGCGCGGTTATGATCGCAAAATGGCGTTCGAGGATGCGGTCAAGCTGTTGATGGTCAGCTTTGATTCCACGCTCAAGGCCAATCTGTCGGTGGGCATGCCGCTCGACCTGCTGGTCATCGGGCGCGATGATTTGTCGATCATGCACGAACGCCGTATTCACGCCACCGACCCATGGTATCGCGTGATCTCGGCCAGCTGGAGCGACAGCCTGAAGGCGGCGCTCGATGGATTGCCCGACTTTCCGTTTCACGCCGGATAGGGTCGGGAATCAAGCCAATCAGGCGATGAGCGGTCGGATCAATGACAGATCCCATTGTTCATCAGATCGACATGCAGATGATTGCGATGGGCGGCGTTGAAATCCGGGCCCAGCGTCGTGCCAAAGCGGCGACAGGCCGATTGGTGGATGGTGCGCAGGAATTCGCGCTCTGCCGGATCATCCGAATTCCATCCGTTCAGCACCGTGACGCGCCGCCCATTGGCCAGGACAAAGGCGGCCACATCGATCGCATTGCCAGTGGCATGGGCGCTGCGCTTTTCGGTGCCCGCGACATTGCGACAGCTATAGCTGCCCATGGTTTCAATGCGCACCAGCGGGCTGCCCAGAATGGCGCGGGCGGCGCGGTCCACGCCGAAACGCGCCCATCCGGCAAAGGAATTGGCCAGGGGACAGGTGACCGGGCCAAGGTTCGAAATGTTGAAAGATTGATTGTCGCCCGACAGGCTGGCCAGACGCACCGCGTTGAAAGTGGAACATCCCGCGCCGTAATATTGATCGGGCAGGGGGGTGAAGCCCGCCGCCTTGGCGCCAAGGTCGGACAGGCATTGACCATCGGCGACGCGCGGCGGTTGAAAACCGGTGGAATGTTGCAGCGATGTGCGGCGGGGCGCATCGGGAATGGCGCCACCGCAGGCCGATAGCGCCATGCTGGCGCCGATCATCGCCCATCCGGCCAAGGGGCGCAGCCTTTGCAATATGCCGGTTACAGCGCTGTTTTCCATGCGATCTGATTAACCTTCTGGCCGCGAATAATCCGTGAGATTACGTGGTTAATGGAGGTTTACCGTTTGAATGGATGGCGAAAATCCCCACCGCGCAGGAAAATGCCGCATTTTGCGCAAAATGGCGCGGGATTCTTCATCCCAAGGAACGATTTTCCCCACCTGTTGCAAAAAGTCTGCTTGACTCAAGGACGACGATCTTTAGAGCGGCCGGCGGGCCACGCGGTCCCAACGCCGCGCGTGCTCTCTGTAAGGAGAGACTACATGACTATCCAAGTTCCGGCTAAGAAGCCGGCTCGCCCCTTTTTCTCGTCGGGGCCTTGCGCCAAGCCGCCCGTCTATGATCTTGCCAAGCTCGCGACCGAGTCGCTGGGCCGTTCGCACCGCGCGAAGATCGGCAAGACGCGTTTGGCCTATTGCATCGATCTGATGCGCGAAATTCTCCAGCTCCCTGAAACGCACCGCATCGGCATCGTGCCCGGTTCGGACACGGGCGCTTTCGAAATGGCGATGTGGACCATGCTGGGCGCCAAGCCCGTCACCACGCTTGCATGGGAATCGTTCGGTGAGGGTTGGGTCACCGACGTTGCCAAGCAGCTCAAGCTGGACCCCACGATCATCCGCGCCGACTATGGTCAGGTCCCTGATCTCAGCACGATCGACTGGACCAATGACGTTCTGTTCACCTGGAACGGCACCACCAGCGGCGCGCGCGTTCCCAACGCCGATTTCATCCCCGCCGACCGCGAGGGTCTGAGCTTTGCCGACGCCACCAGCGCGGTGTTTGCTTACGACATCGACTGGTCGAAGATCGACGTCGCCACTTTCTCGTGGCAGAAGGTTCTGGGCGGTGAAGGCGGTCATGGCGTGCTGATCCTCGGCCCCCGCGCCGTTGAACGCCTCGAAACCTACACCCCGGCATGGCCGCTCCCCAAGGTGTTCCGCCTTGTGTCGAAGGGCAAGCTGGCCGAAGGCGTGTTTAAGGGCGAAACCATCAACACCCCCTCGATGCTGGCCGTTGAAGACGCGATCTTCGCGCTGGAATGGGCCAAGGGTCTGGGTGGTCTTGAAGGTCTCAAGGCGCGCAGCGACGCCAATGCCGCCGCGCTGAACAAGATCGTCGAAGAGCGTTCGTGGCTCTCGCATCTGGCCGCCGATGAAGCGACCCGTTCGAAGACCTCGGTTTGCCTGAGCGTTGAAGGCGCCGACGCTGACTTCATCAAGAAGTTTGCCGCTGTGCTTGAAGAGGCGGACGCCGCTTATGACATCGCGGGCTATCGCGATGCTCCGGCTGGTCTGCGCATCTGGTGCGGCGCGACGGTCAATGTCGAGGATATCGAAGACCTCGGCCCGTGGCTGGATTACGCCTACGAAACCGTCAAGGCCGGCTAAGCCAAGCCTGAATTTTTCGCGGGGGCGCGCCCAAGCCGTCCCCCGCGTATTTCCCCCATTCACATGAGGATACGATTCCCATGACCGAGACCCGTAAACCCCGCGTCCTTATTTCGGACAAGATGGACCCCAACGCCGCCCGCATTTTCACCGAAATGGGCTGCGATGTGGACGTGATCACCGGCGAAACCCCCGAACAACTGATCGCCCGCATCGGCGACTATGATGGTCTGGCCATCCGTTCGTCGACCCGCGTGACCAAGGAAGTGCTGGACGCCGCCACCAACCTGAAGGTCATTGGCCGCGCCGGTATCGGCGTCGACAACGTGGACATCCCCTATGCCAGCGCCAAGGGCGTTGTCGTGATGAACACGCCTTTCGGCAACTCGATCACCACCGCCGAACACGCGATTGCGATGATCTTCGCTCTGGCCCGCCAGATCCCCGAAGCTAATGAACAGACCCAAAAGGGCCTGTGGCCCAAGAACGGTTTCATGGGCGTGGAAGTCACCGGCAAGACGCTGGGCCTGATCGGCGCGGGCAACATCGGCTCGATCGTTGCTTCGCGCGCTCTGGGCCTGCGTATGAAGGTTGTGGCCTACGATCCGTTCCTGACGCCCGAGCGCGCCGTGGAAATGGGCGTGGAAAAGGCCGACCTCGACACGCTGCTGGGCAAGGCTGACTTCATCACGCTGCACACCCCGCTGACGGCGGAAACCAAGAACATCCTGAGCCGCGAAAATCTGGCCAAGACCAAGAAGGGTGTGCGCATCGTCAACTGTGCGCGCGGCGGGCTGATTGACGAAGCGGCACTGAAGGACGCGCTGGATTCGGGCCATGTGGCGGGCGCCGCTCTCGACGTGTTCCAGACCGAACCGGCCAAGGAATCGCCGCTGTTCGGCACCAAGAACTTCATCTGCACCCCGCACCTTGGCGCTTCGACCACCGAAGCTCAGGTCAATGTGGCGCTGCAGGTTGCTGAACAGCTTGGCGAATATCTGACCACGGGCGGCGTGACCAATGCGCTCAACGTTCCTTCGCTGAGCGCCGAAGAAGCCCCCAAGCTGCGCCCCTACATGGCGCTCGCTGAAAAGCTGGGCAGCCTTGTTGGTCAGCTCACCCCCTCGGCTGTGGCCCGCATTTCGATCCACACCGAAGGCGCGGCGACCGAATTGAACGCCAAGCCCATCGTGGCGGCCGTTCTCTGCGGCTTCCTGCGCGTGCAGTCGGCGACCGTGAACATGGTCAACGCTCCGTTCCTCGCCAAGGAACGCGGCCTTGAAGTGCGCGAAGTGAAGACCGAAAAGACCGGTGACTACCACACCCTCATCCGCGTCTCGGTCAAGACCGAAGCGGGCGAACGCTCGGTGGCCGGCACGCTGTTCTCGAACGCTGAACCGCGCCTCGTTGAACTGTTCGGCATCAAGGTCGAGGCCGAACTGGCCGGCGACATGATGTATATCGTCAACGAAGACGCCCCCGGCTTCATCGGCCGCATCGGTACGCTGCTGGGTGAAAACGGCATCAACATCGGCACGTTCAACCTTGGCCGCCGCGAAGCCGGTGGTGAAGCTGTGCTGCTGCTCTCGGTCGACAGCCCGGTTGCTGGCGAAGTGCTCGACGCTGCTGGCAAGCTGCCCGGCGTGAAGCGCGCCAAGGCTTTGGCGTTCTGATCTGAACGTTTGGGTTTGAAAGAATTGGGCGGGGTCTCTTCGGAGGCTCCGCCTTTTTCTTTGGGAACTTGCCTCCGGCGGGCAAAGGGACTCGGTCCCTTTGCAATCCCATTTTTGGGGTAGCGCCAAGATGGCCGCGCCGCAGGCAATATTCTTAAAGCCTGCGGCGCGGCCATCTTACGCAACGTTGCACTCCTTGCGCAACGCAGACAGTAATGGGAGCGCGAGGGTCTAGACCCTCGCATTCACCCTTTCTTCCTGAACCAACCCCGGCTAAAGCCCGCCCCATGATGGACACCGAAACCCGCGATTTGCTGCCCGAGGGCCTCGAAGACCGCCTGCCGCAAGATACGGCGGCCGCCACGCGTATTACGCGCGCGATCATGGATGTGCTGGACAGCCATGGTTACGACCGCGTGCAACCGCCGGGGATCGAGTTCGAGCGCAGCCTTGCCAGCCGCATGGCGGGCATCGAGACGCGCCGCATGGTACGCTTCATCGATCCGGCCTCTCTGCGCATGATGGCGCTGCGCAGCGATATCACGCCGCAGGTGGGCCGCATTGCCGTCACGCGCATGAAGGACCGTCCGCGCCCGTTGCGTCTGGCCTATGCCGGACAGGTGACGACGATCAAGGGTGACGGCCTCGACCCCACGCGTGAGCGTTTGCAGATCGGCGCCGAACTGATCGGCCACGCAGGCACAGCGGCGGCGGGCGAAGTGGTGGCCGTGGCCATTGAGGCGCTTCAGGCCGCGGGCGCAACCGGGATTTCGGTCGATTTCACCATGCCGGGTCTGGTCGACGCACTGGCCGCCGGTCCCTGGCCGCTGACGCCTGCGCAATTGGATGCCGTCCGGCGTGAACTGGATGCCAAGGATGCAGGGGCGCTGGTTGCCGAAGGTGGCGCGGCCTATCTGCCACTGATCCACGCCACCGGGCCTCTGGATTCGGCCATCGCCCGTCTCGAAGCCTTGGCGCTGGGCGAAGTATTGGACGAACGCATCGCGGCCTTGCGCCAGATTGCCGCGCGTCTGCCTGCCGGTGTGCGCCTGACGCTGGATCCGACCGAGCGGCACGGGTTTGAATATCAAAGCTGGTTCGGTTTTCAGATCTTTGCCGATGGGGTTCAGGGCGCGGTGGCGCGTGGCGGTTCCTATTCGATTCTGGGCGAACCGGCGGAACCGGCGGTGGGCTTCTCGCTCTATCCCGATCCGCTGATCACCGCGCTGGCGGCGCAGGAATCGCCGCGTGATCTGTTGTTCCTGCCGCTTGGCCATGATGCTGCCGCTGCGGCGCGTCTTCGCGCCGTGGGCTGGCGCACGGTTGCCGCGCTGGGCGATTGCTGTGAAGCCGATCAGCTTGGTTGCACCCACCGGCTTGAGGGCGGCGAGGTCGTCGCGCTTTAATCGGAATGGCGCGCGGCATCGAAACGGCCGCGCGCATTTTCCACTTCGCTTAAATGCGCCTCGGCCCATTGCCACACCCCGCAAAAGGCCGCGCTCAAACTATGGCCCAGCGGGGTCAGCGCGTAATCTACACGCGGCGGGATGACGGGATGGATTTTCCGCGTCACCAACCCATCGCGCTCCATCGCGCGCAGCGTTTGCGTCAGCATCTTCTGGCTGATCCCCGGCACCGCGCGGCCCACCTGGGTAAAGCGCAAGGTGCCGTCTTCCTCCAGCACTTCCAGAATCAGCAGCGTCCATTTGTCGGCCACCCGCCCGATCAGATCATTGACCAGCGCATCGACACGCGGGTCGGTGGGGGGATAGTTGCGGCCATGCTCTGGGGGAAAGTCACTCTCCATCGGGTAAGTATAAATATTTTACGTGCCTTCTTCAATACGGAGAGCAAAGGCGTAGATGGATTGTCGCACTTTCCACAGGAGACATCCCATGCAGACCAGCGGCAACACCATCCTCATCACCGGCGGCACATCGGGCATCGGACGCGCGCTGGCCGAAAGGTTTCATGCGGGCGGCAATCAGGTCATCATCGCCGGGCGGCGTCAGGGGTTGATCGACGAGATTACGGCGGCCCATCCGGGCATGGCGGGCTTTACCCTCGACATTGATGATCCCGCCGACATTGCCCGGTTCACGGATCAGGTGATCGCGGCCTATCCCTCGCTCAATGTGTTGATCAACAATGCGGGCATCATGCGGTTTGAAGATGCGACATCCGCGCGCGACCTGTCCGATGCGGAAGGAATGATCACGTCGAACCTGCTCGGCCCGATCCGCATGACGGATGCGTTGATCGACCATCTGAAAACACGGGCCCATGCCGCGATTATCAATGTGACTTCGGGGCTGGCCTTTGTGCCTCTGCTGTCCACGCCCACCTATAATGCGACCAAGGCGGCGCTTCATTCCTATACGCTGGCCCTGCGCGCCTTGCTGGCCGGACAGGTGGAGGTGATTGAGCTGGCCCCGCCCGCCGTCCAGACCGACCTGACGCCGGGGCAGGCGACGCGAGAGGGCTATCTGCCGTTGGCCGATTTTATCAACGAGGTCATGGATCTGTTCACCCAAAACCCTACGCCGCCAGAAATCAATGTCGAGCGCGTGCAATTCCTGCGCCGCGCCGAAATCGAAGGGCGGATGGATCAGACCATCGCCATGATCAACGCGCTTTAACGCCCGACAATCGCCTTGATCCAGCGGTCCACCACCGGCGTTGCGGCATAATCGGGATCGCCCAGCCGCCGGTTGATCTCGACATGGCCGCGCAGTCCGGTTCCCTCGAATGTCTGGGTTTCCACCTGCGCGCCGGCATGGCGCAGCGCCTCGGCCAAGGCCTTGGCCTGCGCCAGACCGTCCTGACGCTGGACATTGATGAACAGGAACCGCGACGCATTGGGCGCGGCGGCATAGGTGATGGGCGATAGGTCACGCTGGCGGGCCGGATCTTCGCCAAAGGCTTGGGTATAGCGGCCCTTCATATACTGCCCCGCCGCCGCCATTTGCGTGGGCACATCATAGGCCGCCCCGTCAATCGGCAGGACGCCCGCCAGATCGGCCTGCGACAATCCCACCCGCGCCAGATAGCGTTCATCCGTTGCCAGCAGAGCCACCAGATGCGCGCCCGCCGAATGGCCCATCAGGATGATCCGGCGCCGGTCGATCCCCAATTTGCCCGCCTCCGCGATCAACCGGGCCAAAGCGGCGGCCACATCGCCCGCCTCGTCCTCGACACGAACTTGCGGAACCAGGCGGTAATTGATGCTGGCAAAGGCATAGCCGAGCGAGGTGTAATGCGGCGCTTTCCATCCGCCTGTGGCATTGTCCTTGTTGCCCTGTGTCCACCCGCCGCCATGGACAAAGACCACCAGAGGGGCGGCCCCATTGGGCTTGGCGGGCGGGGTGAAATCCATATTCTGCATCGGATCGGGGCCATAGGCGATGGTCTGATGCGCCGGGGCCGGGGGTGCGGGCGGACCCTTGTGCGCATTTTTTGTCATGCGGCGCATCAGCATCGCGCCCATCAGGAATTGGGCATCGGCGGGCACCGAAACCGCCAACATGGCCGAGGCCGCGGCCGCGGCCGCGGCCATGATGCGGGGCAGAATAGGTTTCATCATCGTATTTCCCAGATTGATGCCCCAGATTATGCAGCCCCGACCGACGCGGCCAGCAAAGAGTTGTGACGAAGCATGACATGGGGGCCGGATTCAACATTGACGGCGCGCCTCTGTCTGGCTAACGGCGCACGCGCATAGCGGGGCGCTCGTGCCCCTTTCTGTCCCATCCGCTGCGCCGAGTCCTGTCGAAGGGCGCTTCTGGATTTACTTGGCAGGGTGAGGGATTCTATCCATGGCAAATGTGACCGTTGTCGGCGCCCAATGGGGTGACGAGGGCAAAGGCAAGATCGTTGACTGGCTGGCAAGCCGCGCCGACGCAGTGGTGCGCTTTCAGGGTGGCCATAATGCGGGCCACACGCTGGTTGTGGGCGAAAAGGTGTACAAGCTCTCGCTGCTGCCCAGCGGCATTGTGACCGGCACGCTCTCGATCATCGGCAATGGCGTGGTGCTCGACCCCTGGGCGCTCAAGGCCGAAGTGGAAAAGCTGGAATCGCAGGGCGTCGTCATCAACCGCGAGAATTTCGCGATTGCCGAAAACTGCCCGCTGATCCTGCCGATGCACCGCGATTTGGACGGGTTGCGCGAAACGGCGGCGGGTGCGGGCAAGATCGGCACGACCGGTCGCGGCATTGGTCCGGCCTATGAAGACAAGGTCGGCCGCCGCGCGATCCGCGTTTGCGATCTGGCGCATCTGGACGATCTGGACCCGCAGCTTGACCGCCTTTGCGCGCATCACGACGCATTGCGCGCCGGTTTCGGCCAGCCTGCGGTCGATCGCGCCGCGCTGATCGCCGAGTTGAAGGAAATTGCACCCTTCGTCCTGCAATTTGCCGAACCGGTGTGGAAGCGGTTGAACACGGTGAAGAAGGCGGGCGCCCGCGTGTTGTTCGAAGGCGCGCAGGGCGTGCTGCTCGACGTTGACCACGGCACCTACCCGTTTGTGACGTCTTCGAACACGGTGTCGGGCACGGCGGCCAGCGGTTCGGGCATGGGCCCGTCCTCGGCCGGTTTCGTGCTGGGCATTGTGAAGGCCTATACGACTCGCGTCGGTTCGGGTCCGTTCCCGACCGAGCTGGAGGACGAAGTGGGCCAGCGTCTGGGCGAGCGTGGCCATGAATTCGGCACCGTCACGGGCCGCAAGCGCCGCTGCGGCTGGTTCGACGCCGTTCTGGTGCGCCAATCTTGCGCCATTTCGGGCGTAACCGGCATTGCGCTGACCAAGCTCGATGTTCTGGACGGGTTTGAAAAGGTCAAGATCTGCACCGGCTATCGTCTGCGTGGAAAGGTTTTGGATTACTATCCCTCGCATGCCGCCGATCAGGCCGCTGTGGAACCGATCTATGAAGAAATGGACGGTTGGCAGGATACGACTGCGGGCGCCCGCTCGTGGGCCGATCTGCCCGCACAGGCGATCAAATATATCCAGCGCGTGCAGGAATTGATCGAAACGCCGGTCGCTCTTGTTTCGACCAGCCCGGAACGTGAAGACACGATTCTGGTGCGCGATCCCTTTATCGATTGATATTGATTTCAAGGGTTTGCAAAATGGCCGCTCGATTGCCCATGGGGTGATCGGGCGGCCTTTTTGATTCCGACCTTCGGTTTAATAGGTCCAAAACGGAGAGTTTGTTCTCATTCGTTTTCTTAATGTTCCATTTTTGATCTTGACGATGTTCCGTTTTGTTCTAGGTTCTACGTATTCCTACAGAGTTCCCTGGACGAACGGAGTCGGTCATCATGTACAATGCGCCCCAGTCGGGATTTTCTTACGCCGGTCTTTCTGACGCTGCTGACGATTTTTCTTACGGTTCGACCCATGATGTTTCGGGCCTGCGGATGAAGGTTTCGATCTTTGCCGACCGGGCGCATCTGCGCGACCAAATGCGTGAAGATGCCGAAGGTGCCGGTTTCCGTCTGGCCGAGGCCAGCCCGATTGCCCGCCTGCTGTCGGGTGAATCGATGCCGCTGGGCGATGTGGTTTTGCTGGATTGCCCGGTGGTGGATGCCGAAGTGATGGCCGCGCTTTCGCGTCTGGATGTGCGTTCGGCGCATACCGGTGCGGCGCTGGTGGTTTCGACCAGCGTGGATGCACTTGATGATGTCTTTGCCTGCCTTGATCAATCCGAACCGCAGATTTTGGTCGCGCCCAGCCGGGCCGAACGCCTGATCGCGCTGGGTCAGGTGATGGCGCGGATGCCCGCCAAAAAGGTGCGCGAATTGTCGGACGAGGACCGCATGGTCCTGCTGCGTCTGACCGAACAGGTGACGCAGATTGGTGAAAGGCTGAACACGTTGTCGCCCGGCATGGGCGGCGGCGCCCCCGCGCAGGCCACCCCGGCGCAGAACAATGCCGCATTCCGTTTCGATCCCGCGCGCAAGGACGCCGCCGGTGACAAGCTGGTCGCCCCGGCCCGGCCCGAAATGCCCGATCCGCGCATGGTCCGCCGCGTGATCCGCCAGCGCCAGATGCGCGCGCGCTTCTTTGATGGTGATCTCTTTGCTGATCCCGCATGGGACATGCTGCTCGATCTGACCGCGGCCCACGTGGAAAAGGCCAAGGTGTCGGTCACCAGCCTGTGCATCGCGTCAAGCGTACCGCCGACCACCGCGCTGCGTTGGATCGGTCAGATGACCGAGGCAGGTCTGCTCAAGCGGATTGAGGATGAATCGGATCGCCGCCGCGCTTTCATCACGCTGACCGACAAGGCGGCCGATGCGATGGCGGCCTATTTTTCCGAACTGGGTAATTCGCCCCAGCGTCCTGTTTGACGGGAATGGGGGCGTCATGCCCCCGGCGGTTCAGTGTGAAATCGGCGGCTTGGGTGTAAAGCTGAGGCGGATCGGGACGATTTCCCCATTACGTTTCAACCGAAATCGCAGGCTCGCCTGCTGCTTGGGATCGTTCAGCGCCTTTTCCATTTGCGGCCCCTGTGCTTGCGGAATGAAAAGGCGCCCCTCGATGGGCACGGTGGCGGCTTGAACGGTGCCGGGGCGGTATTGGGGTGTGCTGGCAATGCCGTTACAGGCGGAGGCGTCGTCGCCCGTCATCAACCTGGTCGCGCGGCGGATGCTGGGCGCTTCGCCTTCGATGCAGAGGCGGGTGGCGGGAGAATTGCCCTCTGCCGTTCCGATCAGGGGATCTTCGGGCCAGACATAGGTGAAGCGGACATAGTGGCCCCGCAACAGGTCGCGCGGGTCATATCCGGTGACGGCAACGTCCCATTCCACACCCTCGGCGGCTGATTGGCGAGTGGTCTGCCAGCAATAGGCAAGGCCAACAAGGGGGAGCAGGATGGTCAAACCGCGTAGGAGTGCGCGCATCAGCCTTGCTCCTGCACCGGGGCAAATCGGCGAGACACGCGCATTGCGCCCCAGGCCACGCCAAGGATCAACACACCGCCCAAGATCAGGCCCAACCCGCTGGCCAGCAATCCACCGGCCTCCTCAAAGGCGAGGATGATGAGGCGCAGCGCCACGCATCCGACCGCGATCTGAAAGGCCCAGCGTGCCTGTGCGTGCAGGGCGGCACCGGCCAGCCCCGCCCACAAGGCCATGAACAACAGGCCGACCATCAAGCTGTGCCCCGCCAAACGATCCGCCGCCAGAATGGACAGCGCCAACATGCCCAGCGCCGCAGCGCTGGCCTTTCCCAAAACGCTGCGGTCGGCCATCCACAATGCCGCCCCTGCAAGGCCGAGCATGGCGGCCGAGGCCACCAGAGCCGCATCGACATTGCCTTGCGGATCGGTGCGGGACCAATCGCCAAAGCCGGTGGAGATGACGAACAAACTGACCGTGCCGATGCCATAGCCAAAGCCGATAAAGGCCAATTGCCGCCAGAACCCAGCCCGCGCGGAATTGCGCCCAAACCAGGCCCCAAACGGCGCCAGCATGACCGGAAGGCTGCATTCAATGGCCGCGCGGATGACGCCGGGACCGGGTTGTCCGGGCCAAAAGCCCAGCGCAGCATCGCCAAATCGCATCCATGGCAGGGCGATACACCCCGCGCCCAAAGTGGCGGCCGACAGCCATCCCTGACCTGAGCCCAGAAACAGAGGGGCAAAAAGCGCCAGCCACAGGCCAATGGCCGTCCAAGTCGGCGATGTGGTTTGATAGACCTGACCGACATGGCCCAGAAATCCCAGACCCAGCGCGGCATACACGAAAATACCGGCCTCGCCCCAGCGGCGCGTCCTCTCGCCACCCGGCGCCAGCAAGGCCCAAAGCGCAGCGCCCAATCCGACCATCAGCGCGCCATGCAGCGCAAGGCGCGTTTCCCCATCAATCGCCGCCCAATTGGCCGCGACCAATGAAATCACCCCCAGCCCGATCGACAGCGCCGCCACGCCCACAACCGCCCAGATCGCCAATGGTCGGCTATGCTGCGCTTCCCATGCGCGGATGCGGTCTGCGGCGGCGGCATCGATCAATCCCGCTGCAACCCATGCCTTCAGTTTGCGTTCAGCCATAAAATCATCATGCTGTGGCCTCAGTAAAGGTCAAGCTAACGTGGCAAAGAAGTTACCGTGAAAAGGGGCGATGCAATGAACAGGCGGCGTTTGGTGAATTTGGCTCCCGTGTTGTTGGGCGCATTGGGCGCTGTATATGCGGCCCCGGCGATGGCCGCCGCGCCCAATTCGGCGCAGGGTCAGGTGTCAATCACCATTTATAACAATGATCTGGCATTGGTTCAGGACCTTCGCCAACTGGATTTGCCCAAGGGACGTGCGGTGCAGGAATTTGCCGATGTCGCGGCGCAAATCCGCCCGGAAACCGTCACCATCGCCGCCCCCGGCGCAGGCGTGGTTGAGCAGAATTTCGACTACGATCTTCTCAGCCCCGAAAGGCTGGTGGACAAAGGCGTCGGGCAACAGGTGACGATCATCCGCACCAACCGCGCCACCGGCGTTGAAACGACCGAGCGCGGCACGATCCTTGCCAATAACAATGGCACGCTGGTCCAGATCGGTAATCGGATCGAGGTGCTGGGCGATATGGATGCGCGGTTGGTCTTCGATACTCTGCCAGAGGGCCTTAAGGCGCGCCCGACGCTCTCGGTCACGCTGGATGCGGCGCAGGGCGGGCGGCGTCCGGTGTCGCTGTCCTATCTGTCGCGGGGGTTCAGTTGGAAGGCCGACTATGTCGCCATGTTCGATGAAAAGGCGGGCAAACTGGATGTGCAAGGCTGGGTGACGCTGAACAACACCAGCGGCACATCCTATCCGGCGGCGAAATTGTTGCTGGTGGCGGGCGCGGTGGGTGATGGGGCGGAACAGCCCCGTTTCCGCCCGGCCCGCCCCATCGGCGTCGTCGGCACACAGGCCGCCCCGCGTGAACAGGTGGGTGATTTCTACCTCTACCCCATCGCCAACCCCACCATGCTGGCGCAGGCGCAGCAAAAGCAGGTCAGCTTTCTGGACGTAAAGGGGGCGGCGGCCAACAAATCCTATTGGTATCGCAATGCTTGGCTGGCCACGCAGGATGAAGCGCAGAGCTTTGCCAGCGTCCTCAATTTCTCGACCGGGCGTGAGGCCGGGCCAGACAACAAGGGTTTGGGTGACGCGCTGCCCGCCGGGACGGTGCGCGTCTATATGCGCGATGCCACCGGCGCCCCGCAATTCGTGGGTGAAGACAATATCACCCACACGCCGATGGGCTCGATACTTGCGCTGAAAACCGGTGATGCGTTTGATGTGAAGATCCAACCCACGGTTGAAAAACGCGAGAAGATCGATTCCACCGAATGGGAACGCGTCGCCCAATACCGCATCACCGCCGATGGCAAGGCGCAGAATGTGACAGTGGACGCGCCCAAGACCTTCTGGCGCACGCATATGGCCTATCGCCTGACCAATGCGCGGGCGGTGCCGGTGACGGTTGAAGTGGTGCAGGCGGGGCTGGATCGCGGGTGGCATGACACGCGCATTTCCGCCGAAAGCGTCCGTGGCGAACAACGCAATGCCGATGAACGCGTCTGGAAAATCACCATCCCGGCGCAACGCTCGGTCAATCTGACCGCGCAGATCGATACGCGGTACTGATCGTGCGATACAGGATTGCGCTGGGGGCGGCGCTTTTGGCCTCGACGCCGGTTTCGGCCCAACAGGTCGTGACATCCGCCGCCCCGGCCAAGGTGGCGGTGACGATCTATCGCGCGCCCGATCGCGGGGCCGATACGCCCATCGACCCGGAATGGCTCGAAGGCTATGCGCTGATTTCCGAGGAGCGCGAGGTGACGATCCCGGCGGGCGATGCCACGATCCGGTTTGAAGGCGTGGCGGCCGGGATGATGGCCGAAACCGCGATTGTCGAAGGGCTGGGCGCGGGGGTTTCGGAAAAGAACCTTGATGCGCAATTGCTGTCGCCGCGTAATCTCTATGGGCGCGCCTTTGGCCGCCCGGTCACTCTGCGCCGAACGGATGCCAAGGGGCGCGTGCATGAGGAATCCGCGATCATCCGTTCCGCCCCCGACGGCGCGGCGATTGTCCAGACCAAATCCGGGTTCGAAATCGCCAATTGCGGCGGGTTGAAGGATGCCATTGCCTATGACGGCCTGCCCGAAGGGTTGAATGCGCGGCCCACGCTTTCCATCGCCACCCATGCCGCCACGGCGCAAAAGGCGCGGGTGAAACTGTCCTATCTGGCATGGGGTTTTGATTGGCAGGCGCATTATGTCGTCAAACTGGCCCCCGGTGCGCATGAGGCCGAGATGACCGCTTGGGTCACGCTGGCCAATGGCGACACCACCGGATTTGCGCAGGCGCAGGCCGCCGTGGTGGGCGGAAAACCGGCGTTTGACGAAACGCGGGAACGTGAGGAGGCGCCGGAGGAACTGGTGCTGCGTTGTCAGTTCAGGCAGGTGCCTTCCCCGTTGGTTGCTCCGCCGCCGCTCAATGTTGCCCCGGTTGCGGCCCCAATGATGGAAATGATGGGGGACGTTGTTGTCACCGCCAAACGCGCCATGGCACCGCCTGTCACAGTAAAAGAAGAAGTGCTGGGCGATTTGCGTCTCTATCGCGTGCCGATGCCGACCGATGTGGCGGCCCATGGGCAAAAGCAGGTGGCGTTGATGGCGGCGCGTCGGGTGAAACTGGCCCTCATCCACCGCGCCGATGTGAATGCCGGTGATGAGGGCGAGGCGGACCAGCAGGCGCGCATCCGCCTCCGGATGGAAAACCGCAAGCTTGACGGTCTGGGCCTTGCTCTGCCCGCAGGGGGCGTGGCGGTGGTTCAGCAGGTGGGCACGGCGGCCTTGCCGGTGGGCGAGGGGGCGATGGAGGACAAGGCCGTGGGCGAAACGGCCAATGTCGATATCGGTGCGTCGCCCCAGGTCCATCTGGCAACCCGGACAAGGCGGATCAGCGACCGCGTGGTGGCGATCGCCGTCACGGCCACCAATGCCAACCGTTGGCCGGTCCGATTCGAATCGCAACAGCTTCTGCCCGATGGTGCGCGGATCGTTGCACCTTCGACAAAGCTGGGACGACAGGATGGCCACGCCCTTTGGGCCGCGACCATTCCGGCAGGGGGCAAAGTCACGTTAAGTTATCGATTGCAAATGCCCCGTTGATGCCGCGTTGAAATGCATGGGCTTTTTGGCCCATGCCGTCGCCAAATCCGCCAATTCCCGCGCAAATCGCAAGGTTTGGTGCGCATTTTGCACGCGCAAAATGGGCCATCAGCCTTGCGTGCAACTGCACAAATTGGCAATGGCGTCCAATCTGTATATATTCCATACAGTCATTGGCACTACCACCCAGAAAGGTCCCCCCAAGCCGTGCTCGACACTCGCGCTCCTCGTCGTCGGTTGAACGATGTTGATGTTTCGGAAATCGACATGCCCGAAAACGATGGGCTGGCGGGCGCGATCAATACGGCGGGGCTGGAAAGCCTGCTGGGGTTCAATCTGGGCATTGCCTATGCCGCGCTCTCGTTCGACCTGGACCCGGCGCTGCGCCTGATGGATCTGACGCCCAAGCAGACCTCGATCCTGTGGCTGGTTCAGGCCAATCCGGGCGTGACGCAATCGCAACTGGCGCGCCTGTTCCGCATGCGCCGCGCCACCATTCACCAGATGATCGCCAGCCTGACGCGCAAGAATCTGCTGGTTCTGGAAAGCATTGAAAGCGACCGCCGCGCACAGGGCCTGTTCATCACTGAAGCGGGCAAACTTGCTCTGGCCGAGGCGCAAAAGGTTGTGGTGCCGATTGAAAACGCCTTTGCCGGTGTTCTGACCGAGGCGGAAATGGGCATGGCGCTGGAATTGCTGCAAAAGATTCAGGCCGGGCGCAAGCTGGGCTAATCGCCCGCAAGGCGGCGCAACTGTTCCATCCTTTCGCGCGGGACCGGCACGCCTTCGGCCATGACCCGCGCCCTTGCGGCAAATCGGCGATCACCGGGCAGGCGTTCCTGTCCCGCCTCGGACAGAGCGCGCAGCATCACCTCGACCCTTGCGGTAAAGCCGTCAAGCGATGCGCCCCGCGCCGGATCGATCAGGATCAACACCTGTCCGGTACAGGGCGTTTGCGCGCCGGGATGGGCGGACCAATCGACCTCATGCGAAAAGGCCCCGCCGGTCAACGCGGCGGCCATGATCTCGATCATCAGCGCAATGGACGCCCCCTTGTGCCCACCAAAGGCCAGCAAGGCCCCGCCATCCAGCACGGCGGCGGGATCATCGGTCGGCGCGCCCGATGCATCCACCCCGGTGCCGGGTGGCAGGGTGCGGCCTTCGCGCCGCGCGATCTGTACATCGCCATGCGCCATGGTCGAAACGGCCTGATCGAACACTAAAATGCCCCCATCCTCTCGCGGCGCGGCAAAGGCCAGAGGGTTGGTGCCATAGACGGGGCGCTGTGCCCCTTGCGGCACCACCACCGCCATGGAATTGACCATGGACAGCGCGACCAGACCTTGCCGGGCAAAGGGTTCGACATCGGGCCACAGGGCGGCGAAATGATGCGACCTGCTGATTGCAACGACACAGGCACCATGCGTGCGCACCCGTTCCATCGCGATCGGCGTGACCAGCGCCAGCGCCGATTGCGCAAAGCCATTGGCCGCATCCACGCGGATCAGCGCGCCGCCATCATCCCTGATGACCGGGGCGGCGGCGCCATCGACCCACCCGCTTTGCAAGGTGGAGACATAGCCCTCGATCCGGAACAGCCCATGGCTATGCGCCGCATCGCGTTCGGCCCCCGCGCAATTTTCGGCCAGAATGGCGGCAACCCGCGTGCTGCACCCATGCGCGGCAAAGATGCGGGCAAGTAAATCGACCAAATCGGCAAAGGGGATATGTTCCATGCCTCCATTGTGCGCGCCTCTTGTTCTTTAAGCCAGAGCGCCCCGCATACGCCATTTGCCCGATTGCCGGGCCCGCGCGCGCGTGGCCATTTGACCCTATAATAAAACAGGGGTGATTACCGATGCCGCTCGATCTGGACGACTTGCGCCGATTATATGCCGGGGCCGGAGGGGCCGATATTCACGACCCCCATTTCCGCGAAGTGGCCGGGTTGAATTTCAAGGATGGCGATAAACGCCAGTGGCCCTTTGCCAATCCCTCCACCCTGTTGGGCGCGCCCTATATGGCGGGCGGGCTGAATTACGAGATGCTGCGCGGGCTGGATGTGGCGTTGATCGGGGTGCCGATGGATCTGGGCGTCACCAACCGGCCCGGTGCGCGCTATGGCCCGCGCGCGGTGCGGGGGGTGGACCGGATCGGGCCGTATGAACATGCGCTGCGCGTGGCGCCGATGAACCATTTGCGCGTCGCCGATGTAGGCGATGTGCCGATGCAAAGCCGCTATGATCTGGCCCAATGCCATGCCGATATCGAAGCGGCCTATCGCACCGTGGCACGCACGCGGGCGATTCCCCTGTCGGTGGGGGGCGATCATTCGATCACGGGTTCGATCATGAAGGGCCTTGCCGAAAGGTGCGGGCCGATGGGCATGGTCCATATTGACGCCCATTGCGACACGGGCGGCATTTACGAAGGGTCGAAATTCCACCACGGCGCCCCGTTTCGCGAGGCGGTTCTGGCGGGCGTACTGGACCCGAAACGCTGCATCCAGATCGGCATTCGCGGCGGCGCGGAATATCTCTGGGAATTTTCCTATGCCAGCGGCATGACCGTCATCCATGCCGAGGATGTGCATGAGCGCGGCGTGGCATGGGTGATTCAAAAGGCGCGTGAAGTGGTGGGCGATGGCCCGACCTATGTCACCTTTGACGTGGACGGATTGGACCCCGCCTTTGCCCCCGGCACGGGTACGCCAGAGGTCGGCGGCCTTTCCACACGGGAGGCGCTGGCCATCCTGCGCGGGATGGCGGGCATCGATATCATCGGCGGCGATGTGGTCGAGGTCGCCCCCGAATATGACACCGGCACCATCACCGCACAGGCCGGGGCGCAGATGCTGTTCCAATTGCTCTGTCTGGTGGCGCTTCGTACATGACAATGGGCCTCGCTCGCCGGATCACCGCGCCGGGCTATTTCGTGCTGGCCTTTGGCACGATTGTCGGTTCGGCGTGGATGGTGCTGATGGGCGAATGGGTCGCCCCGGCCGGGCCAGGCGGGGCGATGCTGGCGTTCATTGCGATGTGCGTGATGATGGTGCCGATGGCGGGGGCCTATGCCGAATTGATGGCGCGGGTGCCGCGGGCGGGTTCGGAATCGGTCTTTGTCGAGGCGGCCTTTGGCGGATGGGTGGGGTTTTTTACCGGCTGGTTCCTGACGCTTTATTTCATTGGGATCTGTGTGTTCGAAGGTCTGACCTCGGCATGGTTTCTGGGCAATCTGATCCCGCCGCTGGGCCGGGTCGCGCCGCTCTATACTCTGTTTGGTAAAGTGATTTCGGCGGTCGATCTGGTGGTGGGCCTTTCGGGCGTCGCGCTGATGACCTTCCTTAACGCCAGCGGGGCCAGGCTGGCGGTGGGGTTTCAGAAGCTGGTCACCTTTTCCTTCCTCGGCGCTTCGGCCCTGCTGGCGGGGCTGGGCCTGATGCGCGGCAATGTGTCGCATTGGCAGCCTTTATTCACCCCCGCGCATCATGCCGATTCGCTGGTGTTGGGGCTGATTTCGCTGATGCCGGTGGCGGTGATGTGGCTCAACGGGTTTCAACCCGCCGCCTCTGCCGTGGAGGAACGCGCCGAGGGCACCAGCTTTGCCAGCGTGGCCCGCGCGATGATGTTGGCCGTGGTGGTGGCGGCGCTGTTTTACAGCGCGATGATCGCGGCGTCCTCGGCGCTGGTGCCGTGGCGTGAATTGACCACCGGGGCCTTGCCGGTGGCGGCGGCTTTTGACCATGCGCTGCCCGACGGGATGGCGACGCGGGCCTTGCTGATTGTGGCGCTGGCCTCTTTGCTCAAGACATGGAACGCGATGCATCTGTCGGCCACGCGCGTCTTGTTGGCACAGGGGCGGGCCGGATTCCTGCCGCCCTTTCTGGCGCGGATCACGCCGCAACATGGCGCCCCGCGCAATGCGGCGCTGTTGGTGGGGGCCATTGCTGCGCTGGGCGTTCTGGCGGGCAGGGGGGCGATCGGGCCGATCATTTCGATGGGCACGATCTGCAACACCGCGATTGCGGCCATGGCCTTGCTGGCGCTGTGGCGATTGCGGGGCATGCAGGGCGGGTTTGAACCGGCCTATCGCCTGCGCGGCGGGTTAAAGGTTCTGGCCCCCGTAGCGCTGGGCGCGGTGGTGGTGGCGGGGTTGGCGGTGTGGGAACCTTTTCGCCTCAGCCTTGGCCTGCCCTTGGAAATCATGCTGATGGCTGGGTGGGGCGCGATTGGGCTGCTGCTGGGCTGGTTTGCCAAGCGGTGACCGGCGCCTATGGCGCGGCGGCCAGCGCGGCGCGGTGGCCGAACACCATGGCGGGGCCAAGGTTGATGCCGCCCGCCGGATAGTGACCACCCATGATGCTGGCCATATCGGCGCCTGCGGCAAACAGGCCGGGGATGGGGGATCCATCACCGCGCAAGACCCGCCCATCGGCATCGGTGCGCAATCCGGCAAAGCTGCCAAAGCTGCCCGGAATGACCTCGATGGCATAGAACGGGCCATGTTCGATGGGGGCGACATTGGGGTTGGGGGCTCGTTCCGGGTCGCCCTGATACCGATTATAGGGCGACCATCCGCGACCGAACTGATCGTCGCGCCCTTCACGCGCTCCGTTGTTATATTCAACCACGGTCTGTGCCAATTGCGGCGCAATGCCCAGTTTTCCGGCCAGCGCTTCAAGGGTCGGCGCGCGGTGGAGATAGCCGCTTTTCAACCAATAGCCCATCGGCAGCGGACCGGGGCGAACAATGCCCAGCCCCCAGCGCCGGATAAAGGCATGGTCACAGATCATCCATGAACGCGCCACCTCGCCATCGGGCGTCGCGGCCAGAAGGGCGCGGACATAATCGTGATAGCCATTGGCCTCATTCACGAAACGGCGACCATCGGCGCGCACGGCAATGACGCCGGGTTTGCCGCGCTCGATAATATGGGGGAAAATGCCGCGCGTGCCATCGGGCCATGTCACATGGCTGACCGGACACCACGCGCCATTGGCGGCCAGATCATCGACAAAATCGGCCCCCAATGGCCGGGCCAGCGCCAGACCTGCGCCATCGGCCTCGGGCACGGCCAGCGTTTCGTGGTTTTGCGCATGGGGGAAATATTGCGCGCGCAGGGCCGGACTGGCCGAAATGCCGCCGGTGGCCAGAACAACGCCTCGCCGGGCATGGATGATTTCGCGGCCATGGGGTGTTTGCAGGGCGGCGCCGGTGACGCGCCCATCGCTGTGGATCAATTCGACGGCTGGCGACGACACCGTCCATCGCGCGCCATGTCGGTCGGCCAGTTCAAACAACCGTGCAATCAACGCCACGCCGTTGAGCAAAGTGGTTGCCCGCCCATAACGCGCCATTTCCCAGCCATGACGCAGCAGACGCCGCGCCACATGGGCAAAGGCCGCCGGCCGCCGCGTAGCGTTCAGGAACGCGCCCAGATCCGGCCCCGCCTGTATCGGCATGCCCTGAAACGATGTTTCCCGCTTGGTCAGGCGCAACAGGTTCAGTTTTTCGCCCAGCACGCTTGCATCATAGGCCGCCGCGATCAGGGATCGTCCGCCCGTGCCTGCGCCGGGTTGATCGCCATAGATGTCGCAGATCCTGTTGCCCGCCTCGAACACGAAACCGTGTTGGGTCAGAAAGGACACCATCGACGGAGCCGTATCGATAAAGGCGTCAATGCGCGCCGGATCGAACCGATTGCCCAGCACGGCGGCAAGGTAATCACGCGGCGCCTCTCGCGGTTCGACAATGCCCGCCGCCACGGCCAGTTCATTGCGCGGCAGCCACATCCAGCCGCCCGACCACGCCGTCGTCCCGCCCAACACCGGCGCGCGTTCGGCAACGATAACGTCAAGGCCATTAATCGCCCCGGTCGCCGCCGCGCAAAGCCCCGCCGCGCCCGACCCGATGACCAACAGGTCGCATTCAGCCATGCTGTCCCGCCTTTTCCAGAACGCGGCGCATTGCCGTGATGGCCAAGGCGGCGCGTTCACGCGGGCCGACGCCGTTCAGCCGCAAACGGTCCGCCGGAATTTCCAGACTGATGGGCAGGGTGGGATAACGGGCGAGAATGCCCAGCATGTCGATCTCCCCTTCGCCGGGGAACAGGCGGTTGGCGCGGGCTTCGGCAAGGATGGCGTCCATGTCGGGGATCGGCCCGGCAATGTCGCATAGTTGCAGATAGGAGATGGCCGGATCATCCGCGACCAGTTCATCGACCGTGCCGCCCGAACGAACGAGATGGAAAGAGTCGATCAACATGGCAACGCCCCGCAACTCCTGCGTCCGCACTCTTGCCGCGGCCAGATTGGGCGCATGGGTCCATGGCATGAATTCCAGCGCCATCACCGCGCCCACCGCATCGGCAATCTCGCCCATGCGGCCCAGATTGTCGCGGCTGCGCGATGGATCGGGGTCATTGTCGGCGACAAGGATACGCGCCGCCCCGACCGTTGCGGCGTAATCGGCGGTGGCACGCACCAGATCCCAATCGATCGCATCGGTCAGGCGCAGGATTTCCACATCCAGCACGCCCACCCCTTCGCCATTCAGTGCGCGGGCGATTTCATCGGCGATTTTGGCATCGGCCAACATCGGCCAATGGGTTTCGGTAGGCGTTGCCGCCACGGGGCGCAGGCCGACATGGGAGTAACCACAGGCCGACGCAATACGGATCGTTTCCACGGGCCCCGCTTCCAGCACGGTCAGCGCGGCCAGCGAGATGGTCCGTTTCGGCATGGCGGATGTCATTTGAGGCACCTTTTCATCAAGGTCCGAATTACCTCGGTCCGGCGTTCTTCGACAAAAGCGGGATTTTCGTAATCGACCGCAAAGATCGTGCCGAAAGTGTATCGGTTCGAATGGAAATGGAAACACAGCGCGCTGAGCGACATGTGCAGGTGTAGAGGGTTGACGTCCGGCGCAAAGACGCCCGATGCGATGCCGCGTTCCAGAATGCGGCGTGTAACGTCCAGCACCTTGGCCCGCTGCACCGTTTGATCATCGGCGGCCAGGTGGCTGCCCTGATCCAGATTTTCCGACATGATGATGCGGATGACATGCGGATTGGCGCGATGGGTATCAAAAGAAATGGCAATCAGCCGTTCCAGCGCATCGGCCGGATCCATCGCGTCGTAATCGATCGCCGTCTCGGCGCTGCGGAAATCGGCATAGGCTTTTTCCAGTACGGCGCGATACAGGCCCTCTTTACTGCCAAAGTAGTAGTAAATCATGTGTTTGGAAGTGGCCGTGCGCGACGCGATTTCTTCAACGCGCGCGCCATGAAGGCCGACACGGGCATATTCTTCGGTGGCCACCTGGAGGATGGCTTCACGGGTTGCTTCGGCATCGCGTTGTTTACGCTTTTTGCCATCTTGGTGGGCGGCGTTCATCGGCATTCTCTCCAAACCGTGGATTTATTTAAGCCCAAGCGGCAAAAGAATGCAATAACATTCCAACCAGTATGTTTGTTATTGACATACCAAACGGTCCGTATAGAACGGGACCGTCAAGTGGCTCGACGCGATTCCGGTTGCCCATAGGGATGGTCGGATTGGGTGGGGCATGGATGAGGATTGCGATGCCCAACGGGGGTGCGAGCCAAAGATCGGTCGCATCGGGCTATCGTTGAACAGGGAGAGTGACTATGAAGGCGTTGCACGCCCAGATTTCGTTCGTCTCGATGGCATGCGCCATGGTGATGTCTGCTCCGGCCTTTGCGCAGGCGCCGGCGGCCGCCGAAAATGTCACCGGCGACATCATTGTGACCGCGCAAAAGCGCTCTGAACGTCTGCAGTCGGTTCCGGTTTCCATTCAGGCGGTCGAAGCGGCCACCCTGCAAAAGATGGCGATTCAGACGCCCAAGGAATTCGGCCAGATTTCGCCCACGCTGAACTTTCAGGCGGCTGACGAAGCGCGCCTGTTCAACTTCTCGATCCGTGGTATCGGCACCGAAACCTTCTCGGTCGGTGTTGAGCCTTCGGTGTCCACCATCGTTGACGGTGTGGTTTACACCCGCGTCGGCTCGATCTTTGACGGGTTGAACGATCTGGAACGCGTCGAAGTGCTCAACGGGCCGCAAGGCACGTTGCAGGGCAAGAACGCTTCGGCAGGCGCCGTGGTGATCGTGACCAAGGGGCCGGATCGCAAGAAACTGGGCGGCAAGGTCGAAGTCGTTGCGGCCCAGAACAATGAATATGGTGTCAACGCCATGTTGACCGGGCCGCTGTCCGATACCACCGCATTCCGCGTGTCGGGCTATTATCACACCGAAGACGGTCTGGTCATCAACAAGGCCACCAATTCGACGGTCAACAATTCGCAGTCCTATGGTTTCCGTGGCAAATTCCTGTACGAACCCTATGACGGCCTGACCTTTACGCTGGCGGGCGACTGGGCCTATCGCAAGGCCGATTGCTGCGGCGAACCGATCCGCGTAGGCGCGGCCAGCGGCAATGTGACGGCGGCCTTCACCGGCACGCCGGTCGGCCCGGACAATCGCTATGTCAATTTCGACACACAGCAGGTGGGCTGGCAAAAGAACCGCGGCGTTTCGCTGACCGCCGAAGCGCGCCTTGGCGAATATACGCTGACCAGCATCACGGCCTATCGCCAGTATCGCGACTTTGCGATCCGCGACCGTGACGGCACCAACGCGCCCTTTACCGGCGTGACGCCCCAGCAATTGTACAGCGCCACCAATCCCGGCATCACCGCCGACGCCGCGCTGGCCAAGATGCAGTCGCTGCTGCTCAATCCTCTCAGCTTTGCCTGCCGTGCGACCAGCGGCAATCTGGTTTGCGGGGAAAGCAACAGCCTGGAAAAGAGCGACACGTTCAGCCAGGAAATCCGCCTTGCCTCGCCCTCGGGCGGCGTGGTTGATTACATCCTGGGTGCGTTCTACTACAACTCGCTGACCGAACGTGATCTGACCATTGGCGGCGTGCGTTCGAACATTGCGGGCAATGTCGTGTTCCCGACGCCCACCACGGTCACGGTGGCCAACCCGAACGCCTATGTGTTCGCCGACATGATCACCAAGGTGCGCAACATAAACACCGCCGCCTTTGCGAATATGAACATTCACGTGACGCCCAAATTCACCCTGACGGGCGGCGTGCGTTTCGTGCATGACGAATTGCAGTGGGACCACAAGAAGGTGACCGGCCCCAATGGTGACCACATCGGCGCGGCCACGACCGGCGGCGCCAATGCCGGTACGCCCAACTGGAATTTCTATCGCACGTTCAGCGATGATGCCGTTCTGGGCCGCATCACCGCGCGTTATGAATTCAGCCGCGATTTCATGACCTATGCTTCGTTCGCCAAGGGGTACAAGGGACAGGCGGTGGACGCCGACATGTTCGTGACGGCGGCCGGCATGGCGGCTTTGCCCGCCGCGCCCGAAACCTCGACCTCGTATGAAGTGGGCGTCAAGAGCCAGTGGTTCGACCGCAAGCTGACCATCAACCTGACCGGGTACAAGACGACGTTTGACGGTTATCAGACCTCTTCATCGGGTACGGACGGTTCGGGCGCGCCGGTTCTGCGTTCGGCGGGTAAACTCTATACCAAGGGTATCGAAGGCGACATCGTGCTGCGTCCCACGCCGCGCCTGCGTCTGTCGGGTAACTTCCTGTTCTCGAAGAACGAGTTTGGCGATCTGTTCATTTCGGCCACCACCAACATCAAGGGCGGCAAGCCTTTGAACGCGCCGGAAGCCAAGTGGGGCCTGACGGGCAGCTATGACTTGCCGGTGGGTTCGTGGGACATGAACGTGTCGTCCAACTATACGTGGACGGGCCGTACTTTGTTCACCAACCTGGCCGATGCCAACAATCCGAACTCGCCCTGGTGGCGTCCTTCGTTTGGGGTGGCCAATGCCTCGATCACCTTCACCTCGCCCGAAGGCAAGTACAAGCTCGGGCTCTATGTGAAGAACCTGTTCGACGAGCGTTATGTGGCCGGTATGCGCCGCATCTCCGGCTCGGTCGGCGGCGCCGGTGCAGTGGCTCAGGCCCTGCCGCGTGACTTCTACCGCTATGTCGGCGGTACGGTGTCGGTGTCGTTCTGATGCGACTCTCACCGGACAGCCCCAACCCGGCGATTGCTGTGAAAGCGGGATTGCAGGGCGGGCTGCTCGGTGGGGGGGCGCCGTCCTGGTTGGGAACCGATTTGCCGGATGAAATCTGCTGCCGGCGGCTATTTTCTATTCTGCTCCCATGGCGCTGTGGATCAAACGGCGTATGGCGTAAACTTTCTTCCCTACCCTGACTGCCGGGAGGGCGGCTCATGTCCTCCCGGTCTTTCTTCCCTTCGAGATTGCGCCATGATCACATCTTCCAGCTTTTCCAGCCATGCCGTCGGCCTGATCGGACGCGGCATCGGGGCCAGTCGCTCGCCCGCCATTCATGAGGCCGAGGCCCGCGCTCTGGGCGTTCCTTTGACCTATCGCCTGTTCGATTTCGACGCGATGGGCTGGGATGATGCCGATCTGGGGCGCGTGGTGCGCATGATGGCCGACGTCGGCTATTCGGGCAGCAATGTGACCTTTCCCTTCAAACAGCAGGTCATCGACCATTGCGATGAATTGAGCGATCAGGCCCGCGTGCTGGGCGCGGTCAACACGCTGGTCTTTCGTGATGGCAAGGTGCGCGGTGAGAACACCGACTGGATCGGCTTTTCATGGCTGGTTGAACGCGCATTCGGCTCGATTGTGGGCGCGTCTGTGGCCCAGATCGGCACCGGCGGCGCGGGCAGCGCGACGGCGCTTGCTCTGGCGCAACTGGGTGCGGGCGAGGTGGTTCTGTTCGACCCCGAGGCGGCGCGGGCGCAGCGTTTGGCCGACAGCCTGTCACAGGCGGTGCCCACTTGCCGCTTTACCGTGGCAGGTGATGTCGGCGCGGCGATTGCCCCATGCGCGGGCGTGGTCAATGCAACGCCGGTGGGCATGGCCAAATTGCCGGGTGTTCCGTTCGATCCGGCCTTGATGCGCGCGGATCAATGGCTGGCCGACATTATCTATTTCCCTTTGGAAACAGAACTGTTGGCGGCGGCCAAGGCACAGGGGCAAAGGGTGGCTAATGGCGTGTCGATGGTGGTAGGACAGGCCGCAGAAGCCTTTCGCCACATCACCGGCATTGCGCCTGATCGGGAACGCATGTTGGCGCATCTGTTGGCGGATATTGCCGGAGAACAGGCCGCATGACCCCCTCTTTCCGTTCCTCCATCGCCACGATTTCCATCAGCGGCACTCTGGCCGAAAAGCTCTCCGCCATTGCGGCGGCGGGCTATCAGGCGGTCGAAATCTTTGAGAACGATCTGCTCAGCGCCCCACAATCGGCGGTTGAGATCGGGGCGATGTGCCGCGATCTGGGGCTGGATGTGGCGATGCTGCAACCTTTCCGCGATTACGAAGGTTTGACGCCCGAATTGCGCGCGCGGGCCGAGGAACGGATGCGCCGCAAATTCGCGGTGATGGAGGATCTGGGCACCGATCTGGTCCTGCTTTGCTCGAATTGCTCGCCCCATGCGGCGGGGGATCGCGACACGCTCCTGTCCGACCTTTCCCGCATCGCCGGGATCGCGGGCGAGCATGGCAAGCGCATCGCCTATGAGGCGCTGGCATGGGGCACCCATATTAACGATCACCGGGACGCGTGGAGCCTTGTGCGCGATGTCGATCACCCCGCGCTGGGCTTGACGCTCGACAGTTTCCATTCACTCTCGCGCAACATTCCCAATGCCAGCATCGGCGATATTCGCGCCGAAAAGCTGTTCATCGTGCAATGGGCCGACGCGCCGCGCCTGCAAATGGACCTGCTCAACTGGAGCCGCCATTTCCGCTGCATGCCGGGTCAGGGCGACTTTGCGCTGGATGAATTTGCCGCGCAATTGCTGCGCATCGGCTATGACGGCTATTGGAGCCTTGAAATCTTCAACGACCGCTTTCGCGCTGGTTCCGCCAGTCAGGTTGCGCGCGATGGTCTGCGTGGGTTGAAGGTTCTGCATGACGGCGCGGCGCGTTCGTTGGGCCGCACGCCTGAAATGCCCGCCGCCATCGCGCCGCGCGGCGTGGAGTTCATCGAATTCGCCGCCAGCCATGCCGAGGCCGAGGAATTCACCACCATCTTTACCGCGCTGGGCTTTGAACGCACCGGCCGCCACCGTTCCAAACAGGTTGAACGCTGGCAACAGGGCGGGATCAACCTTGTCATCAACTCCGAACCCGAAGGTCTGGCCCACAGTTTCGACATGGTCCATGGCGGATCGGTTTGCGCCATCGGCCTTGCCGTCGATGACCAATCCGCCGCCATCGCGCGGGCCGAGGCTTTGGACATCCCCCGTTTCAGCCAGAGCGTCGCCCCCGATGAATGGCAGATCCCGGCGGTGCGCGGGGTGGGTGGTTCGCTGTTCTATCTGGTGGATGCCGCCACCGATGCGGATATGTGGGCGCAGGAATTTCCTGATAGCACCCCCGCCACGGCCACCGGCCTGACCCGCATCGATCATATTGCCCAGACGATGCAATATGAGGAAATGCTCAGCTGGTTGCTCTATTACACTGCGCTGTTCGATTTCGCCAAAACGCCCCAGCTTGAAATCTCCGACCCCATGGGCATCGTCTATTCGCAGGCCGTGGAAAGCCGGAACGCGGCCAAACCTTTGCGCTTTACGCTCAATGGTTCGATGGCGGCCAATGCGCTTTCGACGCGATTCCTGCACAATTACTTTGGCGCCGGGGTCCAGCATATCGCCTTTGCCTGCGACGACATCTTTGCCGTGGCGGCGCGGGCCAAGGCGGCAGGCCTGCCCTTTCTGGCCATCGGACCCAATTATTACGAAGATCTGGAGGCCCGCTTCGGCCTAGATCCTGAATTGGTGGCGCGCATGGCCGAGCACAACATCCTCTATGACCGCGACGATGCGGGCGAATATTTCCAGTTCTACAGCCGCGCGGTGGCCAAGCGCATCTTTTTCGAAGTGGTCCAGCGGCGCGGCTATGACGCCTATGGCGCCACCAATGCCTCGATCCGTCTGAATGCTCAGGCCGCCCATCGCGACCCGGTGCAATTCTGATTTTGCAAGGATAGATCCCCAATGGCTTTCGTCTCTGCTGCTCCCGATACTGTCCATGACGCGGCCGTTGATGCGGCGGATGACCATTGGACGCGCAAGGCGATGGCCATTGTCGCGCTGTGCTTCGCGCTGAACATGGCCGATGGCATGGATGTGCTGGTCGTCTCCTTCATCGCGCCCTCGTTGCAGAATGAATGGGGCGTTTCGCCTGCCGAACTGGCCATCGTGTTCAGCACGGGGCTTGCGGGCATGGCGCTGGGCGGGCTGGGCCTTGCGCCCATGGCGGACCGGTTCGGACGGCGGCGTATGGTGGCCTTGGCCATGGCGTTGATGGCGCTGGCCATGGCGGTGTCCAGCCTGACCCATTCGGTGATGGAACTGGCCATTGTGCGCTTTTTCATCGGCACGGGGATCGGTACGGTGCTGGCCTGTATTTCGGCGATTGCCGCGCGCGTGGCCCCGCGCAAACATCGCAATTTTGCGGTCGGCGTGCTTCAGGCGGGTTATCCCATCGGGGCGATGTTCACCGGCTTCATCACCGCATGGGCGCTGCCCATCTTTGGCTGGCATGCGATCCTGTTGGGCACGGCGGCGGTTTCGGCGCTTCTGGTGCCGGTGATCCTCTCGGTCCTGCCCGCAGGATTGGACGCGGGCGCACAGGGCCAACAGGCCAGCATTGCCGAAGTGGTCAGCGGCACGCGCCGCGCCAATTCGATCCGCCTGTGGGTGGCGACGATCTGCGGCTTCATGGCGCTCTATTTCATCACTAGCTGGATCACGAAACTCTCGATCGAAGCGGGCCTGCCCCAGACGCAGGCGATCATCGCCAGCGCGATCTACAATTTCGGCGCCTTTGCCGGCACCGTGGCGATGAGCATTGCCGGAACGCGCTATGACGTGCGCCGCCTGTGCAGCGTTCTGTTGGCGGCGACGGCGGGGGTGTTCCTGTTCTTTGGCGGCGTGTCTATGCCGCTGTGGGGTGTTCTGGCCGCCGCCTTTGTCATGGGCGTGACGCTTCAGGGGGGCTTTAACATGCTCTATCCGCTGGCCGCGCAGGTCTATCCCGATGCGGTGCGCGCCACGGGCATCGGCTGGGCCTTTGGCATTGGCCGGATCGGAGCGTTCACCGGGCCATTGCTGGGCGGCTGGGCGCTGGGTCAGCATTGGCCGCTGGTGGCGATCTTTGCCCTGTTCTGCGGCCCGCTGCTGATTGCCTCCTTTTCGGCGGCCAGCGTCAGCAAGGACGTCTGATCCTGTCTGTTTCGTGGCGATGGGGGATCAGCTGCCGTCCGTGATCAAGGTCCCGCCATCCACCACCAGATTGTGACCTGTTACAAACCCGCCCGCCGCGCTGGCCAGAAACACGGCCGCGCCCGCGACTTCTTCGGGCCGTCCGGGGCGGCGCAGCGGGGTCATGCCCATGCGCCGCGTCATAAACGCCTCGTTCGCCAACAAGGGCGCGGACAGTTCGGTGGCGATAAATCCGGGCGAAATGGCATTGGCCCGCACCCCATCCGGCCCCCATTCCACCGCCAGATTGCGCGCCAGTTGTGCCACACCCGCCTTGGCCAGCGCATAGGCATTGATCGCCCCATTGCCGCGCAGGCCCGAAAGGCTGGCGATCAGCACGGCATTGCCGCCCCGCGCCCGCAGATGCGGAAAGGCCAGATTGCACAGCACCACCTGGCTGCGCAGATTGATGGCCATGACGCGGGTGTAATCGTCCATATCAATGGTGGAAAAGGGGCCGGGGCGGCCCGTGATCCCGGCATTGCACACGACAATGTCAATGCCCCCCAACGCCGCCGCCGCGCCATCGACCAGCGCACCCAGCGCCGCATCATCGGTCACATCGCATGGGATGCCAAGCGCGCCCATCTCTGTCGCCGCGCGGGCGGTGTCGGCCTCGTCCTCGCTGGAGATGACCACCCGCGCGCCGCAATCCATCATCGCCTGCGCAATGGCGCGCCCGATGCCGCGGGTGGAGCCGGTGACAATCGCCACTTTACCGGTCAGATCGAACATGGTCATTCTAACCCCGCCGCTGCGCGCATGTCACTCGCCCGTTTCCCCATAGGATGGGTGGACCTGCTCGGGCTTGGCTTCGTCCAGTGCCACACCATTGTGCCGATAGGCGGGGGCCTCGATCAGGATGAAGGCGATGCGGCAGACCGAATCGGTTGTGTTGCGCCACAGGTGGTTGGTGCCGCGTTGGATGATGATGCCGCCCTCGCGGATGGTCTTTTTGCGTCCGTCCTCCAATTCCAGCTCGATCTCGCCCTTTAAAACGATGCCGTAATCGATGCTGTTGGTGCGGTGCATCGGGCTTTCCTTGCCGGGCAGCATGTCGGTGATGCGGATCACGCTGCCGCGCTCCAGCGTAAGACCTGTGGGCAGATCGCGCCCGTCGCGTTCGTCATTCAGGTCGGCAGGCACCGTTTCGGTCGACCAGATGGTCAGAAAGCTGGCGTCACCGCTGGGGATCATTTTGGTTGGGGTGATGTCTTCGGATTTGAAAATGGCGCGGCCGTTTTCGTCATGGCCGGTCACCACGCGCTGGATCGGCGGCAGGCCGGAATCGGACATTTCCATGGTTTCAATCCTTTGGGCTGGAAACAAAAACCTTGGGGCTGGTCACTAGCACCGAGGTAGAGGTATCGGCAAAACATGCCTGCGCCGCAATGGTCAGGGCATGGGCCAGATCGGCGGGAATGGTTCCGCGCACCGACACTTCATCGAACAATTCCGCCGGAGCGGGGCCTTCCAGCGCTCTGGCAACCGTGTTGATGCGCCATGCCGCAATCGGCCCATCCTTGCCCTGCGCCGCAAGGATGGGCGCCAGCCGTTCGGCCCAGGTTTGGGCATCCCCGACATGGGCGCCATGGCGAAAGATGAAGAGTTTGCGCGCCACATCATCCGGCCCGGCCAAAACGATGGTTTCCGTCAGCAGCATCGCCAGCGACCCGGCCAGTTCGCGGAAATTGTCCTCATCCGGCCCGACTGTCTGGGTATAGGCGGGCGAAGCCTTCGAGGCGATCATGTCCTCGATCCGGGCAAAGCGGACGATGGTCAGCGCATCGCGATTGACCAGAGATGCGCCCAGTGGTGACGGTTCGTCATGCGTATAGTGATGGACATAGCCGGTAAACATGCCGCTGACCTGGGCATGGGCCATGACCAACGGACCGTGGGATTGCGCCAGATAGGTCTGTAGCCCTTCGCGGCCCAGCCCATCGCGCGTTTTCGGCAGGATGGCAAGCTTGACGCTCATGCCCGCACCACCATTTGTTGAAGGACGCCATAGGGCGCGGGTCCATCGGGCAATGTCGCCCCTATGCGGACATTGTCGTCACAGGTCATCGGTTCACCATAAGTCTTGGCGAGCTTTGCGCCGTTCCATGGGGCATTGAGGTGCAATGCGAGCCGGAAATTGCGCCAGTTTTCGCCCAATGCATCGGGCGTCACCGCAAAGGGCGTCATGCCGCTCTGCCCTTGTTCATTATTGCCAAACGCATCGCTCATTCTCCCGGAACTTATCGTCTGGATACAGGACTAGCGCGCGCGGGCGCGAGGCTGCAACGGCATTTGGTCGATAGCAAACCATCGATAACATGTGATGGTCGATTCTGGGCGCGCGTGCCAGATGGCCGCCAAACAGTGTTTTCGGGGGAATTCGGGCATGGCCGGCCGGCTAACGCGCGGCGATGATGCGGTACGCGAAAAGAGCGTCAAATTCGTCGGCTGGGATCGGGGAGATTGCCGTCTTGAATTTGAAACCATGCCCGGTGCGTTCCTGACCAATTGCGATGCTTCTCCCTCATTACCGGCGCCAGCATCATCGTGGGTGGATGGACCGAAAATTTATAAGGAAGTTTTAGATGTTTGAACCCTTTCCCGGAAATTACGTGTGGAATCTGGCCACCAATCTGGCGTTGGTCGCGGGCGGCAATCATGGTGAGATTGACGAGGCATGCCGCCCGGTGCGCGAGGCGTCCAAGGCCGGGGCCGATGCGGGATCGGCGTTGTTGTTTGACAGCTGGATCGCGGTGGCAGAGCAAGTGGCCAGCAATGCCGATGATGATCTGGCGCAGGGTTTCGCGCTGTCGGCGGGCACCAAATATTTGCGCGCCTCGGGCTATTATCTGGCCGCTGAACGTATGCAGAGCCGCGATTATGCGCCGCGCTGGGCCGCCTATGACCGCGGGCTGGAACTGTACCACAAGGGTTCGCAATTGCGCGGGCTGCATGTGGACAAGGTCGAGATCCCCTATGAGGGGACGAGCTATAGCGCGATCTTTGTCCATGACGGATCGGGCACGCCGCGCCCCACGCTGGTTTCGGTCAATGGCCTCGATTCCATGAAGGAACAGGTGAATATGGCGGGCCATGGTGCGGCCAACCTCGAACGCGGCATGAATACGCTGTTTCTGGACCAGCCCGGTACGGGAGAGGCGATCCGCAAGCGCAATCTGCCCGCCGTCTATGATGCCGAGCGTTGGGGTTCGCCTGCGTTTGACTATCTGTTGACGCGCGGCGATGTGATCCATGACAAGATCGGCATCTTCGGCCTGTCCTTTGGCGGCTATCACGCGCCGCGCATTGCCGCCAACGATCCGCGTTATGCGCTGTGCGCCGTCATGGGCGCGAACCACGTCTGGGGCGAGCGTCAGCGTCAGCGCGTGGCCAATGAGGGGGAAAACCCCGTTCCGCATTACTGGGACCATGTGTTGTGGGTGTTCGGCATGGATGACCGGGATGAATTCCTGAATTACGCCGATCAGATCACTCTCAATGGTCAGGTGGAAAAGATCCGTGTGCCGTTCCTGATCACGCATGGCGAAAATGACCGCCAGATCCCGGCCTTCAACGCGCAACTGTCCTATGATCAGGCGGTCAACAGCCCCAAGCGCCATCTGCGCATGTTCACAAAGGCTGATTTCGAGGTCGAACATTGCGGGGCGGACAATGGCACAGGTATGCGCGATTATATCGCCGATTGGTGCGCGCAAACCTTTGCCGAGATGGGCTAATCGCGGATCTGGCATGGTTCCTTGGCAAAGTGGCGGAAAAACAGGTTGATATTGCCTTTGTCGAGCGGGAAAATCTTGGCAAAGGTTGCTGTATCCGCGACGGTGCGGGCAATCTGATCGTATTTGTCGAGGAGCCGAACTGATGGTTTTTGAAATCGCGCGCATCGCTGTTGATCCCGCTCGCGCCGGGGATTTCGAAGCGGCCGTGGCGCAGGCTGAACCATTCTTTCGCGCCGATGCGGGGTGCACCGGATTTGCTCTGCAACGTGTGGTTGAAGAACCCGGCGTCTATCACCTCGTCGTCGGCTGGACTTCGGTCGAGGCGCATAATGTCGGTTTCCGGGGTAGCGACAATTTCGCCCAGTGGCGCGCGCTGGCTGGGCCGTTCTTTGTTGAGCCGCCCAAGGTTGTGCATGTGGAAACGGTGATTGGCGAGGTGGGGGTTAAGTAAGATTTGCCTCCTGCGGGCAAAGGGCGGGGGGCTTTTTTCTTGGCAAAAGCCTGCGGCGAGGGGAGGTTGGCCCTATAAGCGCCGCAGGCTTTATCATTCAGACATCGCGTCCGACACAAAACGCCGAATTCTATGCGCCCATGCAGACAGTAAAGGGAGCGCGAGGGGCCAGACCCTCGCACCCAAAACTCCTTATTTCTTAAATCGCATGCTCATCATCTTCGCTGATCTCGGCCAACGCTCCCTCAACCGCCCGCTTGCCCGGAACCGCCTTGCGATAGGGTTCGAAACTGCGTCGATCCGCGTCGAATTGCATGTCCCACGCAATGTCCGGCCCGCGAAAGATCGGCGGGGCATTGTTGGCCCATAACAGCGAACCAAAGCGGAAATCCCACGCGCGCGGCACCCAATTGTCGTCCAGATAATCGGTGTCGGCGTGATATTCGGCCTCGCCGCCATGGCCGGGGATGTCGCAGTAATAATAGATCGCCGATGAGATCCGGTGACGCGAAATTCCGCCCGACGAGTTCATGCTCTCGTTTTTCCAACCCTTGTCGGCCATCAGGTTGGCGCCCAGCATAACCTCGTCAATATCGTCCATGCCAAAGGCGATATGCATGAATTTGAAATTGTCCGGCGCAAAGGGCAGGTCGCAATTGACCCAGAAGATCGAGTGATGTTCGAACGTACCGCCCGCACGTGAAAAAATGCCGACCCCGCGCGAGTGATCGACATAGCGGAACCCCATGTGACGTTCGTAAAATTCAAACGATCCCACATAATCGGGCGAAAAGAACACTACATGGTTGATCGCCTTGGGGATCGCCTTGTGACGCCAGATGCGGTGCTGGTTGAAACGGGGATAGGATGTGGGCGTGTTGACGGGACTGACCTCGGATTTGAACGCCTGCTTGGCCCAGACGCGCAGGGCGATGGGTTGGCCATCGGGGCAGACGCAATGGACGGTGCCATCTTCATCGCGCGTGACGGGCACTTCGGTGGCCAGACTGGCGGCGATGCGTTCCAGATTTTCCGCCGTGTCCACGCCCCACACCGTTTCCTTGACCCCATTGCCGGAAAAGGGATCGGGGCTGGGCAGGCGCGCATCACCGTGGGGCAACAGGATCACCCGGCTGCCCGAGGCAAGGCGGAACACCGCTTCGTTTTCGGTGATGCTTTCGACCGGCAGGCCAAAGTCGGTCCAGAACCGGGCGTTCTTTGCCAGATCATCGACGCCGAACAGGACGGATTCCACGCCCAAGATGCTCATACAAATCTCCCCAGAGTTTGCGCCCTTATGATGGAGTGCAAGCTTGGGGAAAAACGCATTGCATCGGACGGGTACTATCGGTTTTATTAAACTGCCCGCTGGTGCCGGTCTGTGCGCCGCCTTTGGGCAAATCATCATGGCCGCGCAGGGGATCAGTTCTTCTCACCACGCATATAGGGGTGATTGTGTTGGTAATGGACCGCGATTTCGTCGCGCTGCGCTTCGGCCAGCGGGACGACATTGCTGATCTCGGTGCGATCCTCATGCGCCATGGCCGCCAGCCGTTCGACCACCCAGCGCAGGGCGCGGTCATTGTTATTGGTGATGTGCCACTGGATCGCCTCGCGGATGGGCGGGATGTCAAAGGGCACTTCGCGCAGCGAGAGAGGCAGAAACCGGGCCATTTGCGTGGCAAGGCGGCGGTGCATCGTGGCAATCCGCTTTGTCCCCAAAACCAGCGAGGTTTGTGACAGGAACGTGGGGGCCACCACCTCGATGCGGCGCTGGGTCTTTTGGCGTCGCACGAACCAGTCGTCAAAGGCGGGTGTGCGGCTTTTGCCAAAGCGTGCCGTCACATGGCCCAGCGCGAAATATTTCTCGCGGCTCATTTCGCCTTCCATCGCCGGGTTGGCGGCGTCGCCCACGACCACGTAATCATCCTCGAACAGGACCTGGCTGGGGTGGTCCGAACTGATCGCATAGTCGATGGTCAGCAGCAGATCGATCTGGCCCCGTTCCAGCGCGTCGATCGGGCTGTCGCCCATGGGCTGGATTTCAAAGCGCATGTTGGGCGCGTCGGCCTCGATCATCGCCAGCGCGCCCGCCAGCAAAACCTGCGTCGAATAATCCGAGGCCATAAAGCGGATCTGGCGATCACAGGTGGCCGGATCGAATTCGGGCGCGATGGCGATGGTCGAACGGATCTGTTCCAGCACCGCGCGCACCGGCTCGATCAATTCCTCGGCCCGCGTGGTCAGCACCATTGCGCGCCCTTTGACCACCAGCAATTCATCGCCAAAATAATCACGCAAGCGGCCCAGCGCCGAGGACGTGGCCGATTGCGACAGGCAAAGCCGATCGGCGGCAAGGCTCACGCTCCTTTCCGCCAGCAGCACATCCAAGGCGACCAGCAGGTTGAGGTCCAGTCGCTGGAACCGCATGTCTCTCTCCTTAATTCAGCGTCTTGAGCGCGCTGGAAACCAGAGTAGCAAGATCGCCGTCATGGGCAAAGCCTGCCTTGTCCGCCGCTGCCGTGGATAGGGGGGGCTGTGCTGCAAATGCCGCCTCCAAACGGGCATCGGGTTCGTAACGCACCAGTTCGGGCGAGACCCCGCATTGCGCCGCGATTTCCGCCGCCAGATCGCCCATCGTCACGCGCTGTGCAGGTAGGGTGACGGCATAGGTGGGAGGCAAAAGCGCGGTGTCGAGCGTTAACGCATGGAGGAAATTATCCGCGCAGCACGCCAGCGATTGCGCCCAGATCGTGCCGCCCGCCGAAACGGGGCAGGTAAATGCCTCGCCCGCTTTCAACGCATGGAACAGGTTCGACATAAAGGCGCTTTTCATGCCGCTCGGCCCCTTTGGCCGGGCCAGAATGCCGGGCAAGCGCACCGTCACGCCCTCGATTTCGCCGCGATTGGTGAACAGGGCGACGGCATGTTCCATCATCGCCTTATGCGCACCATAGATCATCTTGGGGCTGAGCGGCGTTGCATCATCGACAAAGGCGGGCAGCGGATCGCCATAGACGGCAATCGAACTGGCAAAAACAAACCGGGGTTTGTTGCCCGCTGCGCTGGCCTCCAGCAAGAGGTCATACATGGCATCGATGTTGATCCGCCGTGAGGCGACAGGGTCGGCTTCGGCCGCGCCGCCCGGAACCGTGGCCAGATGGATCACCGCCGACACCCCACCGGCAAGCGCGTCGGCCCGTACCGATGCATCGCCCAGATCGCCCACGACCATGCGCGCGCCATCGGGTATGCCGCCCGCGACCGCATCCATCGCCACCACCCGGCGGCCCTGTGCCAAAAGGCGTGAAACGATCTGGCGGCCGACAAAGCCTCCGGCTCCGGTGACGATAACAGGCATTATGCAGGCTCCGAAACAAAGGCCGTGACGGCGCGCGCGGTCACGGCGACGGGGTATCACAAGGTCAAATGGATCCGAAATTGATGCCCATCATCCTTCTCTTATATTATATTCTCTGACGCCGTACGCGCCTTGCATTCTTGCCTAGCGCTTGCGCCTGTCAAGCTCACACCGATTATATCAATAGGCATCCATCCATGGTTCGGATTTGCCTGTTGGAGCGGGCGCTCTAATTTGATCGCCATGGAACGGGAGAAAATCGCAAGCGTCCAAGAGGCGCTGATCGTTGGCGGCGGGATTGGCGGCATGGCCGCGGCAATCGCTCTGTCGGAGCGGGGCGTAAAGGTCGATCTGATCGATCTGGACCCACAATGGCGCGTCTATGGGGCGGGGATCACGATCACCGGGCCGACCTTGCGCGCCTATCGACGTCTGGGCCTGCTCGAAGAGATCAAGGCGCAGGGGGCGATCACCACAAAAACGCGTCTTTTCAAATATGACGGTACGCATCTGCACGATCTGGACGAGCCGGTCATCGAGGAAGGCCTGCCCGCCACCGGGGGGATCATGCGTCCCGTGCTGCACCGGATCATGCAAAAGCGGGTGAAGGAACTGGCGATTCCGGTGCGGCTGGGCCTGACGGTATCCTCGCTGGTCCATGTCGATGGCGGGGTTGATGTCGGCTTTTCCGATGGGTCGCGCGGTCATTATGATCTGGTCATCGGATCGGACAGCGTGTTTTCGGGCGTGCGTGACCTGTCCTTTCCCCACATGGCGCCGGCGGTGCCGACCGGGCAAGCGTGCTGGCGCATTTCGATCCGCAAACCGCCCGGCCTTGAATATGGCGAATTTTACCTTGGCCATGCCAACCCTTGCGGCATCACGGCCTGCGCGCCCGATCAGGTCTATATGTGGATGCTGACCCCGCATGTGGAGCGTGAATGCTTTATGAGTGAGGAGGAATTGTTTGATGAATTAAAGCGCCTGCTGGCCGATTTTGGCGGCAATGCCGGGTGGATTCGCGACAATATGACGCGTGACGATTGGATCAACTATCGCCCATTGGCCGCCGTTTTACAGCCTAAGCCGTGGTATCATGGCCGCGTTGTTCTGCTGGGCGATGCGGTCCATGCCACAACGCCGCATCTGGCCTCGGGCGCAGGTATGGCGGTGGAAAGCGGCATCGTGCTGGCCGAGGAGCTTGCCCGCGCCGACAGCGTGGAAGCGGGTCTTCTGGCCTATCAGGAACGCCGCTATCCGCGATGCCAGGATGTGATCGACAGTTCGGTTTCGATGGGCCGCCTGCAATTGGCGCATGGTGACCCGCGCGAACATGCCGCCATCCTCGAAGGCGCCTTGTCGCGCCTCAACGAAGACTTTTGATGATGGGGCGGGCGCCCTAGATGGCGCCCGCCTTTACCAGCCCCACGGCATGATCCACCGCCCTCGCCGTCAACGCCATATAGGTCAGCGAGGGGTTCTGGGACGCGCTGGACGACATTTGCGCGCCGTCGGTGACAAACAGATTGGCCACGTCATGGGCCTGACTCCATTTGTTCAGCACGCTGGTTTTGGGATCATGGCCCATGCGCGCGCCGCCCATTTCGTGGATCGCCGTGCCGCCGGGGCCGGGGCGGTCCATGCCGAACAGCACGCGCCCGCCCGCCGCGCCCAGCATCGCGGCTGCCTCGCGCTTGGCATCGGCCAGCGCGGCCATTTCCGAAGCACCATGGGCAAAATGGATTTCCAATTGCGGCACGCCCATCGGATCAAGCTGTTTTGACAGGGTCAGACGGTTGGACGCGCGCGGCATGCTTTCGGCAAAAGCCACCAGCACCATCCGCCATTCGCCGGGGCTGCGCAATTCGCGCTTGAGGTCGGCCCCGATCCCCGCCTGCCTCTTGCCACGGGTCCAGCCCGATTGCAGCGCGCCGCCCTGAAACGAATACCCGCGGGTGAAACCTTCGCCGTCTATTTTGTCCAGATTGCGAAAGCGGGGGATGACAACGCCAGTGGGCCGATTGCCAAAACTGGTGCGGGTTTCAAAACCCGGCATGATCGCGGCGGCCGACAAGGTGTTGGCATGGTCCATGATATGCGTACCCAAAACGCCGCTGGAATTGGCCAGCCCGCTGGGCATTGCCTCGCTGGCAGAATTCATCATCAGATGGACCGAATTGAAGGCCCCCGCGTTCAGGAACACGATCCGCGCGGTTGCACTCTTGCGTGCGCGGGTTTTGGTGTTGACCCAGCGCACGCCGGTCACGCGGCGGGTGGCCGGATCATAATCCACCTTTTCCACCTGTGCATCGGTGATGACGGTCAGGCGCCCGGTCTTGGTCGCGGCGGGCAGGGTGGAGGATTGCGTCGAGAAATAGGCGCCAAACGAGCAACCCCGGTTGCAAATATCCCGCGATTGGCACGGGTTGCGGCCCTCTTCTTCCTTGCCCTGTGTCAGGTTGGCCGTCCGCCCGATGGTCAACCGGCGGTCGGGCCATTGGGCCAGAACCTTTTCCCGCACCGATTTTTCGACCGCGTTCAGCGCAAAGGGCGGCTGGAACTGGCCATCGGGCAGAGCGGGCATGCCTTCGGCGGCCCCCGATACGCCGATAAAGCGTTCCACCTTGTCATACCACGGCGCCAGATCGGCATAGCGGATCGGCCAGTCGGTGCCCACGCCATCACGCGCATTGGCGCCAAAGTCATAGTCGGACCAGCGATAACATTGCCGCCCCCATGTCAGCGATTTGCCGCCAAGCTGATACGAACGGAACCATGTAAAGGCGCTGTCCGGCCCCAACGCATAGGGGTTCTCGCGGTCATTGACGAAATGATCCTCGGTCCATTCGGTGAAATGGCGGTTGAGCATCTGGACCGGATGATCGCGTTTATAGCGTTCGGTGTCGCCTTGCCCGCGAAAGGGCAATTCCCATGGGGCCTTCATCTCACGCGGATAATCGCCGTGGATGATTTCGCGCCCACGCTCGATCATCAGGACTTTTAATCCGGCCTCGGTCAATTCCTTGGCCGCCCAGCCGCCGGTGATGCCCGAACCCACCACGATTGCGTCAAATTCGTAAGCCATCATCCAAACTCCACCGCAGTCCAGTCACTGGAATAGGCGCGGTCGCCGGGTTTAAGCGGGATGTCGGCATCCCAACGCCCCGGAATAAGGTTATATTGCAATTCTTTGGAGGCTCCGGCCTCGCTGCTGTAATAGCCGGTCAGGATCAGTCCCTTGATGGCCACCCATGGGTTTGGCACAGCAGGCGGCGGCCCGCCGGGGAAAGCGTCGGCGTCCAGCGCGGTCAGGACCGCCTTTTGCTTGGCCGGGGTCAGCGTGAGGAAGTCGCGTCCGGCGCGGCGGTGCAATTCCTGTTCCAGCCACAGATCATGGCGCAACGATCCATCGGCGCGCAAAGGCAGGCCGGGAGCGGGATTGCGTACCGGGTCGCGCGTCCCCTCCAGCCCATGGGCAAAGGCCAGCGAGAGAAACGCCCCGACGCCGACATCGCCCGCGCCGGGTGTATCGTTGCGGGGAATGACGATTTGCGCCACGGTTTTGAGCAGCATCGCGGTCCGGGGCGAGGGCGTCTCGCCCGCCCCCATCACAGGCAGCGGCAGGCCGGTGGCCAGCGCAAAGATCGCGGCCCCGGCCAGAGCCTGACGGCGGGTGATGGTTGGCTGAATGAGCCGATGGACTTGCACGATGCCTCTCCCGGTGGGTCGGGAGGATCTGGTGTGCCGCCTCGACCTAAATCAGAATAATGATTCTGAAATATCGTGAGGGCGGCCCGCCTGTCAAGCGGCCAGAGATGAGCCGGGCGATCAGAACGTGGGCGGGGTCACCAGAAAGGCGGCGATCATGCGCGAAAGATCCAGAAGCAGCACATCCCAATCGCCTTCCCATGCCGCCGTCGTGGCCGAGCCAAAGCCCAGATAGCGCGCAATAGCGGCGTAAAGGATGCGAAAGGACGAATCGACCGCACGCAGCGGGTCGGGTTGTTTGATTTCCGCCGAATAGAGCAGCAGCGAACCTTTGACCGCATCGGCGGTTTTGGCGAAGGACGATTTGCCCGTGGCCGCGACCAAAGGATCATTGGTCGCGCGCAACATCAGCGGGCGCATGATCTCGGCGTTCTCTTTCAGCGTTTCGCCAACGGCCTTGGTCAGCGCGACCACCAATCGGTCCAGCGTGTCGGCGCCGCTGCGCGCTTCTTCCAACCGGGCGCCCATTCGTTTGTCGATACGTTCCAGCACGCGCAATTGCACGGCGTGGAGCAGGGCGTCCTTGCTTTCAAATCGATTGTAAATTGATCCGATGGAAACTTTGCCCTTCTTGCTCACTTCCTGAAGCGTGAATTCATCCGACCCAGCCGCTGCCATCAGCGCTTCGGCGGCCGCCAGCATACGTTCGTAGGAAGCCTTGGATCGGCCCTGAACAGGCGCGCGCAGGGCGGTGGAAAGGGCAACATCTTTGGTCATGGCGCAAACCTTTTCCGATTTGTTCGGCATGCGTCAACAAAGAACATTTCAATGGAATTCTAATTCCAAATAAATCCTGCGCGCCAA
Organism: Novosphingobium sp. Sphag1I; assembly: GCF_056279125.1. Lineage (NCBI taxonomy): Bacteria > Pseudomonadati > Pseudomonadota > Alphaproteobacteria > Sphingomonadales > Sphingomonadaceae > Novosphingobium > Novosphingobium sp. Sphag1I. The sequence continues at coordinate 453,287 of NZ_JBWBQS010000001.1, forward strand.
ACCCCAAAAAGAATGGGGCGCAAGAGCCCCCCGACCCTTGCGCCCCCGATGCCTGGGCCTTTCCAGATCACCCCCCGATGATCAAAGCGAATTGGCCCTGGCGATCGCACCCAGTACGGCAGCGCTTGGTTTCGCCTTGCGTTCGAAGGTTACCGGATCAAACGCTGCCAAACCGAATTTCGGCTTATAACCGAAAATCCATTCGAAATTATCAACAAGTGACCAGTGGCAATAGCCGATAACCGGCACGCCGTCATCCATGGCGATTTTCAGATCATGCAGCGCTTCGGGAATGAAGCGGGCGCGGATTGTATCGTCATCGGTCCCTACGCCATGTTCGGAAACCATCACCGGAACGCGTGCGGCCCCATAGACATAGCGTACCGATCCGGCCAGCGAGGGCGCATATACCTCGGCGCCGGACGAGTTGCGGATCGCATCGGCGGGGGCGGGCAACTTGCCCTTGTCGCCCCACAGCGCGCGCTCATAATTTTGAACGCCCACGAAATCGTCCGATTTGGCCAATTCGATCCACATGCCATAGAAATCGGCGCGCATCTTGTCGCGGATTGAATTCTTGCCCACGGCCTGATCGTCGATAACCGAAAGTGACAGGCCCACCGGCAGGCGGGGCGCGGCGGCCTTGATCGCGGCCTTGCCCGCCTTGTGCGCGGCGGCCAGCCCGGCCTGCAATTCGGGCAGGTCGTCAAAACCAGCGACATTGGCAGAAACAAAGCGTTTGACGCCCAATTGCTTGGCCGCACCTTCCAGCGTCACTTTCTGAATGTCCCAGACCTGTGGCGGCAGGACGAATTTCAGGATGGAAAGCAGGTTGGGTTCGTTGAACGTGATGGCATAGGCGATCCGGTCGCCAAAGGCGCGCGTGACCCGGTCGCAATAGCGGGCAAAGAGCGATGCGCTCTCCGGGTTGGTCCAGCCGCCTTGCGCCGAAAACCACAAGGGCGCGGTGAAATGGCTGTAGGTGACAACAGGCGTCAGGCCGCGTGCATGGCAGCCTTCGATGATGCGGCCATAATGGTCGATCATCGCCTGCGAGAATTGGCCCTTCACCGGTTCGATCCGCGCCCATTCCAGGCTGAAACGATAGGTGTTGAGCCCGATGCTCTTGGCCAGATCGAGGTCGCGTTGCCACAGCAAGAAGCTGTTGGCCGCATCGCCCGAAGGCTGGGCAAAGATCGTCGGCTTCAGGTTTTCCAGATACCACAGGTCAGAGGTGGTGTTATTGCCTTCGACCTGATGACCGGCGGTGGCGGCGCCCCACAGGAAACCTTTGGGGAAGGCCGGGTTGAATGGCCTTGGCTTGGCCGCAAAGGCGGGCGCGGCCGAAAATGCTGCGGCCAGTGTTGCGCCATTGACCAGCAGCGAACGACGATCGATCACAGAATATCCTCCAGAAATGCCGCGATTTCTTCCTCAAGGCGCTTGTCCGAAGTGCCAAGGTGCATCGCGAGCGTATAGTGATTGTGCCCCGGCATCAGGATCGCGCGCGGCATCGTGCCATGGGCGGCCAGACGCGCCTGCATCAGGCCCAGAAATTCGGCCTGAAACCGCGCCGGATCATATTGCGAACAGGCGACCAGCAGCGGCAGGGCGGTGTCCACCACGGCCTGACGCGGCGATTTGTCAGCATAGGTTTCGGGCGCGCCGTAATAGCGTTCGTCCTTGGCATCGACGGGTTCAAATCCATAGAGGCCAGAGAGCAGGACCGCCCCGCGCACCAGATCGGCGTGATCGGGACGCAGGCGGAGAAAACCGCTGACATGCACCGCGCCCGCCGATGTGCCCATGACGATGATCCGTTCCGGATCGCCGCCATGTTGCGCAACATGGGCGCGCAGATAATCGACGGCGGCGGCCACATCTTCGCTGCCCGCAGGCCACATATGGTCGGGGGCAAGGCGATAGTTCATCACCGCGCCGATCCAGCCGCGCCGCGCCGCCATACGGCCAACGGCGGCATTGGCCCAACTCGTATCGCCCTTGTCGCCCAGCACGAAGCCGCCGCCATGAACGAACAGCAGGACCGGCTTCAAACCGCCCTGCGCCGAGGCATAGAGATCAAGCCGGTGCCTTTCATGCGGACCATAGGCCAGATCGCGCGCGGCCACCGGCACCGCCTGCGCCAGCGCGACCTGTTCAGCATCAAACAAGGCGCGGCATTGGTCCAGAACAGCCGGTCCCAGACCCTGCCCCATGGCGGCGATGGCGTGGCGAATATATTTCATGCCCAAACCTATAGAACATGGGCGGGAGGATTGCTCCCCCCGCCCGTCAGATCAGAACTTGGCCGTCGCGCTGACGCCGATGGTGCGGCGCCCTTCGCGGGTCAGCCAGTTAACCTCGCCGCCATTGTCGGCAAAGGGCAGGCCGATGACCGAAGCGTGGAAACGCTGATCCAGCAGGTTGCGTACGAACAGGCCCACGCGCCATCCGCCATCGGCCGCGCCGATGCCGGTATTCAGACCGATCGTGTAATAGCCCGGCTGGTTCGAAATGGCGTTGCCCACGTCATACTGAACCTTGCTGCGATAATAGACGTTGCCCGACCAGTCGAAGGCCAGACGGTCATTGATCGGCAGCTTGATGTCCGCACCAAAGGTAAAGGAAACCTTGGGCGCGCCCGACAGCGGTTCACCCGCGGCCTGCAACAGGCTGGTGCCGTTTTGGGTATAGCACGAAAGTCCGGCCTTCACGACCTTGGGACAGGCGGTGACATAATCGGTGAACTTGGTGTCCGAATAGGTCAGGCCGCCATTCAGGCTGAATTCGGGGCTGACGCGCCAGCGGGCGTCAAACTCGAAACCCTTGGCTTCAAAACCACCGGCGTTTTCGGTCAGGAATTCCGTCCCGTTGAACACGCTGGTTTGCAGGTTGGTATATTTGTCAAAAAAGGCGCTGGCGTTGAAAGTCACGGCGCGGTTGAAAAGCTGTGACTTGAAGCCAACCGTGATGTCGCGCACGGTCTGCGGGTTCACGTTGGTGCGCGTGCCGGTCAGGCCGGAAAAGGCCACCGTCGGCCCCAGATAACCGCGCGCGATGGTGGCAAAGAACATCAGATCGCGGTCGACCTTATATTCCGCGCCCGCCTTGCCGGACCAGCCGCCCTTTGCGGTCGAGCCGGATTTGAGCGCAACGGGCGTATAGGGCGTGACGAAAATGCCGTTGACCACCGTGCCGGGTGCATAGGCCGGATCGATGATCGATTGGAACGAGGCCTTTACCCAGTCATACTGATAGCGGAAACCGCCCAGCAGCGAGAATTTCTCGGTCACATGATACTTGCCATCGATGAAGGCCGCCAGCGAGTCCGAGCGGGTCTGGGTATTGGCCTGCCCGGACGAGATGTTGACGTAAAAAGCGCTGAACGGATTGGCGGGCAGCAATTGGGCGCGGTTGTAATCGCCCGGATTGCCGGTCTTGCGCCGCGATCCATAGACGCCGGTGGTATATTCCAGCTTGCTGCCCGATGGGCTGGTCAGGCGGATTTCCTGGCTCAGGAACGACTGATGCTGTGCGGTCGGCTGGGCCTGAAACACGGTCACGCTCGACCCGTCGATGCCGAATTGCGCGGCGCCCTGGATAAAGCCGCGATAGGCGGTGATCGAGGTCAGGTTCAGTCCGCCCAGCTTTTTGTTGATCTCGACGCTGGCGCCATAATTGCGCTCGCTCGTCCAGCCATCGGTGTTTTCCGCGCTTTTCGTGTTGTTAAAGCCCGGCGTGATGCCAAGCGATGTCAGATTGCCAAAGCGTGCCGCCATCAGCGGGTTGGCAAAACTGGGCAGCGCGTTGATCGTCCAGAGCTGGCCGGGGCTGCGCGTGCTGGTGCGGCTGTAATCGCCGATGATATAGACGCTGAAATCGTCCGAAGGCTGATAAAAGAACTTGGCGCGGCCGCCAAAGCTGGCCTCATCGCCCCAGTACTTTTTCAGCGTGGCGTTATAGAGGAAGCCGTCATTCTGGCGATAGAAGCCGAACAGGCCGATCGCCGAATTCTCGCTGGTGGGCAGGTTCAGCTGGGCGTTGGTGTTGATTTCGTTGAGCGAGCCGTAAGAGGCAAACACCTTGCCCGAAACGCGGTCGAACTTGGGCTTGGCGGTGGTGATGTTGACCACGCCCGACGAAGCGTTCTTGCCGAACTGGGTGCCCTGCGGACCTTTCAGCACTTCGACGCGTTCCAGATCGCCAAGGCTGTTGACCGGGTTGCCGAAGGGGATGATCACATTGTCGACCACCGTGCCGACATTCTGTTCCGAAGCCGACGAGAAACCGCCCGCCGTGCCCACGCCGCGCAGGCGATAGCCGCTGTCATTGGGCGAGGAGCCGAATTGCAGGCCCGACACCTGATATTGCAGGTCGGACAGCTTCTGGAACCCGCCCGCCGTCATCTGCTGGGCGCTGACGGCCGAAACGGCCAGCGGCACGTCCTGCAGGCGTTCCGAGCGGCGCTGGGCGGTCACGACGATTTCGCCGGCGGCAACAGATTGCTGCGCGGCCTGTTGGGCCATGGCGGGGGTGGCGGCGGTCAGGCCGAGGATGGCAACGCTGCTCATAAGGTGCGTGGCCAGCAGATGATGGATCTTGCTCATCATAGTCTCCCTAGAATGGCCCGGCGGAATTCTTGTCCCGCCGGTGCCGGAATGTGTGTTGGGTTCAGATTTCGTCGATGACCGGGTTGGTCAGCGTGCCGATCACGCCGACCGAGATTTCAACCACATCGCCCGCCTTCATATACAGGGGGGGCTTGCGCTTATCGCCCACACCGCCCGGCGTGCCGGTGGCGATGACGTCGCCGGGGTTCAGGTCGGTAAAGGTCGAGCAATAGGCGATGATCGTGGGAATATCCCAGATCATGTCGCTGATCGGCTGATCCTGCACCAATTCACCGTTCAGGCGCGTCTGCACGCGTTGCGCGCCCAGATCCTCGATCTCGTCGGGCGTGACCATCGCGGGGCCAAAGCCGCCGGTGCCGGGCCACGTCTTGCCGGGGGTGAACTGGATATTGTGCCGCTGCCAATCGCGGATCGAGCCATCGTTGAAGGGCGCATAGCCCGCGATGTGATCCCATGCGTTTTCGGGCGCGATGCGGCGGCCCTTCTTGCCGATGATGATGGCCAATTCGCCTTCATAATCGAAACGCACGCTTTCGGGCGGGCGGACCATGGGTTCGCCTTGCGCAATCAGGCTGTCGGCATAACGGGTGAAGATCGCGGGATGCTCTTTCTGCTCACGGCCCGTTTCGGCCACGTGCGTGGCATAGTTGAGGCCAACGCAGAGGATCTTTTCCGGATCGGGAATGACCGGCAACAGCCGCACCGCGTCCAACGCAAACGCCTCGCCATCGACCAGCGAGGCGAGGGCATCAGCGGCAATCGCTTCCTTCAGGCTGGCATAGGTGCCGCCCAGATCGAACACGGTTTCCCCATCAAGGCGGCCAAAGCTGGGCTTTCCATCGGGGCGGGTGAATGACACATAACGCATGGGGATTACGCTCCAGTAAGTTCGTTGATGGGGGCGCTCTGCCATTCGCGGCGGAAACGGAACGCTTCCTCGGCCACGCGCAGGCCGGCAAAATCCTTGTCCGACACGCCCCACTGGTCGATGCGCTTTTCGGGCCAGGTCCAGTCGTCGGGTTCGCCCGTCTGATAGTCCTCGCCCACCTTTTCGACGGCGGTGGAATATTCGATCACCGGACCAAACGGCGCGATGTAATAGGCATAGACATTGTCGCCCGGCCCATGGCGGCCCGGACCCCATGCCGGGGCAAAGCCATGATCGCGCATATTGCCGATGCCGCGCATGACCGCGTCCAGATCCTCCATTTCAAAGGCGATATGGTTGAGCGACGAGAAACCGGCGCGGGCAAAGGCGGTGGAATGATGCGCTTCGTTGCAACGCACGAACACCATGCCCTTGGTGCGGTCGGACACGCGAAAGCCAAGGACTTCCTCGACGATGTCGCCGCTGGCTTCGGCATCGGCCGAATTGAACACGACATGGGTGAGCTTGACCGGCATCACGCGGCGGCTGGCCTTGGAATGGCCCTCGATTGCCGGCACTTCGGCGGCATCGACCAGAAAACGCAGCAATTCGCCCTCGGCCAGTTCGACCACGATGCCATGGCCGCCGCCCGGATCGCTGCTGACGCAGGGCGCGGCGTTGAGGCCGCGCGCGGTGGCGGCCTGCGCCACTTGCGCCAGACGTTCGTGTGAGCAGACAAAAGTGGTCGAGCGCACGAAATTCTCGGCGCTCTCGGCAATGGCCACCAGATAGGGAAAGGTGCCCGATCCGCGCAGATAGAACGTATCATCCACGCGCCCGCCATCGGCACAGCCCCAGACGTCGATCATCCAGCGATGGGCATCCGCCGCCTTGGGCAGGGCCAGTTCGATGCTGCGAAGTTTCATCATCGCTTGCGTTCCTTTTTAAAAACCGGCGGCTTTGATGCCGGCGACCGCGCATTGCGCATCCATTTCGCCGGTATCGCCCGATACGCCCACGGCACCGATCACGACCCCATCGGCGCGAACCAGCACTCCGCCCGGCGAAAACACCAGATCGCCACCCACCGTGGTGACGACCCCGCCAAAGAAGGTGGGATTGCCCTTGGCCCGCTCGGCCAAAACGCCCGTGTCCGCGCCCATGCCCAGCGCGCCATAGGCCTTGGCGCGGGCGATGTCGGCGCGGAAGAAGGTGGCACCATCCTCACGCACCATGGCGACGGGATGGCCGCCCGCGTCCAGCACGACCATCGCCAAAGGCTTGAGATCGGCGGCGCGCGCATGGGCAAGGCCCGCACTGATGATGGTCTGGGCCTGCGCCAGCGTGATCATGCTAATGTCTCCAAGGAAAGGCCCATTTGTGCAGCATAGGCTTTGCGCAATTCTTCGGCGGTGCCCGTGCCAAACACGTAGTGGTCGGGGCGGATCATCACCGCCGGCGCATTGCGTGCCGAGAGCCACGCCGACACCGCGCCGCCATCGGGCAGGGCTGCGGCATCCTCCACCGTGAACAGACGCCAGCCACCGCCGGTCAGATCATCGAGCTTGCGGCCATCGGCCAGCACCGGCTGGATGAAGCGTTCGCCCGCGCCTGCGCTGCCGCGATGGATGATGCCGGTGGAAATCGCCGGGATCAGGTCGTGGGCGGTTTCCTGCTTGCCGGCATTGGCGGCTGCCCGCGCAATCATTTCCGCATCGCGCGCGGCGGCCTTTACCGGGTCCAGTTCGCAGATATAGCGCCCCGCATTCACCGCCGCGCCGATCACGCCGCGCACATGCGGGTCGCGTTCGGGCTGATAGGTGCACAGGATTTCGGGCGAGGCGTGATCCTTGATGATCGACGCCATTTTCCACGCCAGATTGGCGACATCGCGGCAACCATGGCACATGCCCTGACCAAAGAAGGGCGGGGTCTGGTGCGCGGCGTCACCGGCAAGGAAGACATTGCCCGATTGCCATTGTTCGGCAACCAGCCCGTGGAACCGATAGGTGGCCGAGCGCACGATCTTGTGCGGCACATCGCCAATATAGGGGGCCAGCAATTCGGCGACCTTGTCAGGCGCCATCATCGCCGCATCATCCTCGTGCGGAAGCAGCATCAGTTCCCAGCGACGATGGTTGCCACGACCCGGAACCACCGTGGCGGGCCGCCGCGGATCGCACATCATTACCGAGAGGCGTTGCAGATCGGCCTGTTCCGGCACGCCCGCAATATCGGGAAAGCGCACCGGCCCATCGACCTCGGCATCGACCACCAGCCAGGGTTCTTCGAACTGAAGATCGTCCAGCTTGATACCCAGCGCCTTGCGTACCGGGCTGCGCGAACCGTCGCAGGCGATGGCCCAGCGGGCCGCGACCTGATGCTGCGCGCCGTCCTGTGTATAGGTGATGCGCACCGGGCCATCACCTTGGTCGAGCGAGGTGAATTCCGCGCCGATCCGGAAGTCCACATTGGGCAATTCGGCAAAACCGGCGCGCAGATGCTCTTCCAATTCGGGCTGATAAAAGAACCAGTCATTCGACCAGCCGAACGGGCGGGGCATGCCCACCGTGCCCATATAGCGGATCGCCTGAGACGAGGCGCCGACATGGAGATGCCCGTCGGTGTCCACCATATCGGGCAGCACGCGCGCCAGAACGCCCGCCGATTGGAACAGGCGCATCATTTCATGGTCCAGATGGACCGCGCGCGGCAGGGGATAGTGGGTCAGTTCCTTTTCCAGAACCACCACATTGAGGCCTTCGCGGCCAAGCAGGTTCGCAGCCAGCGCGCCGACAGGCCCGCAGCCAATAATCGCAACATCGAACATGGTTTTATGCCACCACTGTTTCCTGAGGGGCCTTGTGAAAGGCGCCGCCCTTCATGATGGCCTTGAAATTGTCCTTGGCCTGCAAGATCGAAACGTCCTGTGTCGGATCGCCATCGACCAGCAGCAGGTCGGCTAGGTAGCCTTCCTGAATCAGGCCCACGTCCAGACCCATCAATTCGCCTCCAAGGCCGGTGGCCGCGGCCAGCGCCTCAACCGGGGTATAGCCGAAGTAATCGACGAAATGCTGGATGTCGCGGGCGTTGCGGCCATTGGGGTTGAAGGGGAAGCCATAGTCCCCGCCGATCAGCGTGCGCACGCCCAGAGCCTTCAAGGCAGGCACCAGCTTGCTTTCCAGCTCCATGCGTTCCGCCGCGCTGTTCTTCATGCTGGACATGTCGATATGGGGCGGGGGGCTGGCCTCCAGCGCCGCCACCGACACGCCGCAACCGGGGCCGTAGAACACCTCATCCTTGTGCGCGGCCAGCTTTTCAGCCGTGCGTTCGCCAATATAGCTGGCGTGATAGATGATGCGGGCGCCGGCGCGCAGGGCCAGATCGACCGCTTCGTCCGTATAGGCATGGGTGGCGATCCACAGGCCATATTCCTTGGCCGCCTCGCGCGCGGCGTCCATTTCCTCGACGGTATAGAGCAGGTCGTTATGGCTGTTGGGCTTGAGCGCGCTTTCGCCCGAAATCACCAGTTTGACCGAGCCGATGCCCTGATCCGCGCAATATTTCATAAAGGCGCGCATGGCGTCGGGGCCACGGCCATTGAACACATCGCCCGTATCCACGCCCTCGGCGCCTTCGGGGCTGCGTTCCAGCGTGGAGGGTATGAGGCGCGGCCCCGGCGTTTCACCGGCGTTGATTTTGGCGGCAAGGCGAACCTCTATGCCATCACCCAAAGCGCCCGCCGAATAGGCGCTGGTGAAACCATGGTCGAGCAGCACGCGCGCATTGCGCGTGGCGGCCACTTCCAGTTCTTCGGGCGGCAGGATGAAGGCGTGATAGATTTGTTCGACCGACGAGGCCCAGGTCAGGTGCGCATGCGCCTCGACCATGCCGGGCATCAGCGTGGCGCCGTTGCCGTCGATCACCACCGCACCGGGGGCGTCGATCACGTCGGGGGCATAGGCGACCTTGGCGATCCGATCGCCTTCGACCAGCACTTGACCCGCGCGCGATGCGTGGGGGCGGCCGTCAAAAATGCGGATGTTGGTAAAGAGCGTGGTCACGCCCGACTCTCCCTATCACGATTGTGTGCTTGCGGCCCCTTTTGCCAAGATTGTTGCATCAGGTAAAATATGCGATTTTGGCAATGCCATAGGTTCAGCCTATGGTTTCACCTTCCAGTTCCCGGATCAAAGCATCGGCCAGCGGCGACATGCCGCGCTCTTTCAGCCACCGCACACCCACGCTGCGTTCAAACACCGCCTCGGCGATGGGCAGAGCACGAAGGACGCCCATCGACAGCTCGCTGGCCGCCACCCGCATGGGCAGGATGGTGACACGCCCGCAATCGCGCACCAGCGCTTTGGTGGTCAAAAGCGAATCGCAACGCACCGCATCGCGCGGCACCGGTGTTCCTGCTGCGGCAAAGAGCGCATCGACCTGACGCCGGAACGCGCCCTGCGCCTCGGGCAGAACCCAGCGCAATTGGTCCGCCCGTTTGAGTGAAAAGGGTTCATGCATCCCCGCGACATCAGGCCCGACAATCAAGGCAAAGGGATCCCGCGCCAATGTGCGCTCGGCCAGATCCTCGTCCGGCTCCTCCATCGCGGTGGTGACAAAGGCCATTTCAATGTCACCCTCGCGCAGCATGGCGGTCAATTCACGGTCGGCGCGTTCCAGAACGCTCAGCGTAATGCGCGGCAGGCGCTCCTCGATCCGCGCCATGGCAAGGGGAAGCAGGCTGACCAGCGCGCCGGGTGTGCCGCCGATGCGCAAGGGGCCGGACAGACCCTCGCTGGCCGCCGTCACCTCGGCCTGCGCATCGCGCAGCAGGTGTTCGAGCATTTGCGCCCGCGCCTGTAACGCATGGCCCGCCGGGGTCAGGACGATCCCCGCACGGGTGCGTTCAAACAAAGTCGCGCCCAATCGCGCCTCCAGCAGGGCAATCGCGCTGGACACCGAAGGTTGGGAAATATTGAGCGCGCGAGCCGCTCCGGTGATCGAGCCCGCGCGGCATACTTCGTGAAAGGTGCGAAGGGCGCGCGGGTCAATCATCGGGTCAGATTAGCGCAGGATGGGCCTTACGCCAATGCCTTGCGCAGGCTGACGGGCGTGACCATCGCGGCCAGAAGCGCCGCCCACACCAGCTTTGCCGCCAATGCCGCGCCCCATGGCAATTGCGCCAGCCCCAGCATGGAGAGCACAGCGCCCGACAGTGCCACCCCGGCCACCGCCCCGCACAAAGCCAGGAGCAGCGAACGCAGGACCAGATTGGCGGGCCAAGGCGAAGCAACGCCCAGCGCCGCCACCTTGCCCGCCCGCCGTGCCTTGCCCGCCAGCGCGCCAGGGACCAGCGAACCCATCAGCCCGATCATGAAGCCCTGCGGCACAAAATCGAACACATAGGCCCCGACGCCCCAGACCGGCACCGGCCCGCTACGCCCGAAAACAAGCAGGAAGAAAGCCAGTGTGAGCACGGCGTTGATCACCATGCTCACCCCGGTTTCACGGCGGATATAGGCCGCTGTGGTCATTTGCCCTGACCCTCGATCACCACCGGCCCGATCAGGCCCGACGCACGCAGCGGCGCATCGGCGCGATAGGTGGGCATGGTGGTAAAGGTCACAGGCTTTGCTCCCGGTTGCTTATCGCCGATCAGGCGGTTGATCCACAGGTTGGCCACGCGGACCTCGATGTGGTTCTTGCCAGCCTTCACCGCGCCCGACAAGTCCACCCGATAGGGCGCATGCCAGACCATGCCGACATCCTTGCCATTGACGCTGACCTGCGCGACTTCACGCAAGTCGCCAAGGTTGATCCACAGCGGTTGGCCCGGTTTCCACCCCTTGGGCGCGGAAAAATCCTTGGCATAGGTGGCCACGCCCGAGAAATGGGCGATGCCGGTGTCGGCATTTTCATTGAGCGGTTGCAGCTTGGGCAGAACCGTATTGGCCGGCGCGCCGCGTCCCGGCTGGAACGTAACATTCCACGCGCCATCCAGCGTCAACAGCGCCGAGGGCACCAGTTTCTTGATCATCAAAGCATCGGCGGGTGCAGGCTTGCGGAACACGACATGCACAGATTCCTCGCCCAACAGCGACATGGGGATCACTGTTTCACCATTGGCGATGCGATAGCTGACAGGTTCAAACGTGCCGGTTTCGGCATGCCACAATTCGGGCGCCTTGCCCGTCACGCGGAAATGCGCCTCGAAGGTCTCGGCGCGTTCTTTGCGGTTGACCAGGAAATAGCTGTCGCCGGACTCCCAGCGCCGGTGCAGGAAAGGCACCTCGGCATCGGCCGCGCCGCCCGTCATGCGGAAATCGGACGCCACGCCTGCCTTGGCCAGCGCCGCTTCGACATCGCTGCTGGCGATCACGCGGCCCTTACCCACGGTGGCATCGCCCCCCGCAGGCCACAGGCGCGCGACCAGAGCCTTGTAATCGGCCATGTCCTTGTCCGACAGGCTGGGCGTTCCTTCGGGCGCCAAACCGATGATGGTCGCGCCCCCTTCGGCCAGAGCGGCAATTTTGTGCAGCGCGGCCAGCGTCATTTTATGCGCCGACCCGCCCAGATAGAGCGCACGATAGCGCGCACCGCCCGGCGTCACCAATTCCCCGCCATCATTCCTGAGCGCACCGACCAGCGCGCCAAAGTTGACGAAGTCATAGGCATGGGTCGTGGGCGCATCACCCACACGCTTGTCACCATACAGGCCCGTCAGGGGCGCTTCCTCGCCATAGAAATAGCCGACATCGGCCACATTGCGCCCGTTTTGCAGCATCAGCGAATTGCGCGACAGATAATCGACCCATGTCTTGGCCAGCGGCGCCCATGCTTCGTGCCGGTTAAAGAACTGGCCAAAGATCATCAGCGAGAGGCCCGGCACCTTGTCATCGACGGGTTGATGGACGCTGGTGTGGACGACGGGGCGGTTGACGCCCGAAACGAATTCGGTGTCGATCACATGCTTCAATGTGCGCGGGGAATCGGCCCAATAGCTGAGCGCCGAGGTCATCGATTCAGCCGCTACCAGATTTTGCCCATAGATATGCGCCACGCTGGCCGCACCCTTCATATCGGCCAGATAGGACGGGTTCGGGCCATCCTTTTGCGTGAACGTCCAAAGCGCCGCCATCGGCACGTCGGCATGGCTGCGCATGGCCATATCATCGCCAAGGCTGGGGCGGTGATCCTCCAGCGCCTCGCCGTAAACCTTCAGGCCCACGGCATGCGCCTTGGCCGCCACGGTGCCGTAATGCTCCGACGCCATCAGATCACCCAGCGTGCGGCGCCAGTCATAGAGGAACTTGTCGCTATCCTCGCGGCTGCCGACCAGCGCGCCGGTGAGAGCGGGCAACCAAGGCGTCGCGTCATAGCCGCGCAAAGCCTTGAACTGGGCCAACATCTTGGGCGTCCAATTGGCCGCGCCCACCTCGATGGAATCGGTCAGGATCGCGCGGACACCGCGCGCGCCGATCATATCGGCCCCGGCGGCATCGCGATACATGCCAAGGTAGTGGTCCATATACCGGCCCACCGCATCGGCATCGAACTTGTCCACCTCAAGCCCGGTGGCCTCGGGCGGGGCGGGGTGGTTGGTGGTGCCCAGCAGGGATGCGCCCATGCGTATGATCCGCCAAGTCTGTCCCTTGGGCAGGGCGGGGGCTTTCCATTCCAGCGTGCCATCGGGCTTCATCATGGCGGTCAGATCGACGACCTGCGAAACGGCGGCTCCATTGGCGCCATCGGCCGGATTGGTCAGCGCGTAATAGTCATGGGCCAGCGCAAAGCCCGCCTTGGTTTCGGCCAGATTGACCTTGGCCTCGCCCGAAAGGGCGAATTGGCCCAGCGTAAAGGGCTTTCCTTCCCCGCCCAGCGAGGCAAACAGGCCGGGGATTTCCACGCCTTCGGCCGGCGCGCCCATATTGGCCGAGGTCGAGAGCATGGGCTTGAGCACGAGGCGGAAATGCTTGGCCGTGACGGGGGCAAAGCTGACCGTGGTGGGCACGTCATTGACGGCAAAATGGGTGATCTCGCGCCATGTCTGGCCATCATCGCTCGCCTCCAGAACGGGGTCGACCGTGGGGCCACGGAACATGACCTTCGCGCCCGGCACAAAGACGGTGGCGCTGCGCATGGTCTGGGGCGCGTCATAGGAATAGGTGACGCTGCCCGGATGGCCTTCCTTGCCGCGCGGCACCGAAACACCGGCGGTCAGATTGTCGTCAAACAACAAGGCGGCATCGACCGATTGACCATCAACGGCGGCCTTGGGCGCGGGGGCGGCATTGACCGCCATCGGCATGGCCAGCACGGCTACGTCGCTGTAGAAATTGGGCGCGGCCTCCGGCTTGTGTCCGCTGGCGATGTCGTCAAAGCCAGGCGCCTTGCCCATGGCCTGAAACGGGCCGGTGATTTCGGGCGGTGCGGAGACCTTGCCCTTGAAAAGCTTGCCCGGCGCGGCGGTCATTTCGCTCCACACCAGTTTCTTCAGCCCATCGGCAGGCTTGACCCACGGGCCGCCCGTTTCGCTCCACCCCGGCGATGCGGCAATGGCCAGTTCCAGCCCGTTGCGATCGGCTTCCTGCGCGGCAAAGCGGAAGGCGTCCTTCCATTCCGGCGTCATATAGACGAGGCGCTTGTCCACCACCTGCGGCGTGTTCAGATTGACGTCGAAATTCTGAAGGCCGCCGATGCCGACAGATTTCATCCATGCGATGTCCTTGGCGATGCCATCCTTGGTGATATTGCCGTTCATCCAGTGCCACCACACGCGGGGGCGGGCTTCGGATGGCGGGTCGCGGAACTGGATTTCCAGATCGGCGGTTTGGGCGTGAACCGGCAGGGCAACAGGCGCGCATGCAGCGATCAGCGCCAAACGCAGCGCGCGGACAAAAGGCTTGGTGGCCATGATTTTACGTCTCCCCCGAGGAGTGATTTTCGATGAGGCAAAGTTATGTTGTAAAAGCAAAATGCCCGCAGCCATCTCTCTATAGGAGACAGTCTGCGGGCATAGCCATGTCTTTATTGTCGCAAGATTGGCATCACACGATACCGGCACCCAGCCCGACAGGCTTGCGCTCCTGCGCCTTGCGCGCGCGGTATCCGCTGGCGCGATAGGCGGCCAGAACGTCAATCGCGCCGCCCGCCTCGACACGGGCCATGGCCAGAATTGGGGCCACATCGACATTATAGGCGCGGCGCAGAGCCTGGAACGCCATCATCGTGTCATTGGCTTCCTGTGCGCCATGCAGGGCCGCGCGATCAACCAGCGACGCCTTGGCAAAGCAGGCGGCGATGGCTTCGGCCGACGAGAGCATCGATTCAATCGGGTCGGTCACATTGTGCGACTGGTCGATCATATAGGACGGGTTGAAACCATCACGCGGGTTCAGTTCCGCCTCGGCCAGTTCGTTGAACACGAGGAAGAGCTGGTGCGGGTTGATCGAGCCGCTGTCCAGATCGTCGTCGCCATACTTGCTGTCGTTGAAATGGAAACCGCCCAGCTTGCCAAAGCGGTGGAGGCGGGCCACGATCTGTTCGATATTGACGTTGGGCGCATGGTGGCCAAGGTCGACAAGGCACTTGCACTTGTCACCCAGCGTTTGCGCGGCAAGGATCGAGGAGCCCCAGTCGCTGATCACGGTCGAGTAGAAGGCCGGTTCGAACATTTTGTGTTCGAGCAGCATCCGCCAGTCATCGGGCAGGGCTGAATAGATTTGCGCCGCCGCATCAAGATAGCGGTCGAGGCTGCGGGCAAAATCCTGCTGGCCGGGGAAATTGGTGCCATCGCCCACCCAGACGGTCAGGTCCTTGCTGCCCAATTGCTTGCCAATCTCGATGCATTCGATGTTGTGTTCGACCGCCTGTTGGCGCGCGCCCGCGTCCTGCGAGGAAAGCGAGCCATTGGCATAGGTGTGGGCCTGACCCACCTGATCCTGAAACGTGTTGCTGTTGACCGCGTCCCAGCCAAGGCCGAGATCCGCGGCTTCCTCGCGCAGGGCGTTGAAATCGGAAACCTTGTCCCACGGGAAATGGGGCGAGACGCGCGGCGTCACCGTGGAAAGCTGGTTGATGACCGAGCAGTCTTCCAGCTTTTCATGGATATTGGTGGGTTCGCCCGCAATGGGGAACTTGGCAAAGCGCGTGCCGCCGCGTCCGGCGCCCCATGAAGGGACGGCGACCGAGAAACCGGCAACGCGCTTTTTGATTGCGTCAATATCGATGCCGGTGCGCGCCAGCTTGCGGCCCAGCGCTTCGTAATCTTCATGCAGGGCCTCAAGCCCCTTGGCGTTATGTTCCGCGATCAGATCGGCGGAAATCGGCAGATTGCTCATGAAATCCTCTCCCAAACCTGACTTTAGCGCGTGAAGGCCTGAACGTTGCCGGCGTCCACATTGATCATGTTGCCGGTCGACTTTGCCGAGGCTTCGCTCCCAAGGAAATAGGCCGCTTCGGCAATATCTTCGGGCAGCACATCGCGCTTGAGCATCGAACGGTTGCGGTAATGCGCTTCCAGTTCCTCGCCCGCGTCGATCTTATTGGACGCGGCGCGTTCCTTGCGCCAGTCGCCGTCCCAGATCTTGCTGCCCTTGATGACCGCATCGGGGTTGACGATGTTGACACGGATGCCTTCGGGTGCGCCCTCCAAGGCCAGACAACGGCCCAGATGGTTGGCAGCGGCCTTGGCGCTGGCATAGGCCGAAGCGCCAGCGGCGGCGGCCACGGCATTCTTCGAACCGATGAAAACGAGGCTGGTGCCGCCCAGATCCTTGTTGCGCTTCATCAGGCCCCAGGCATGCTTGGCGGTCAGGAAATAGCCCTGGGCCAGCACGTCAAAATTGCGATCCCACAGTTCCACCGTGGTCTGCTCGATGGGGGCAGAAGAGGCGATGCCCGCATTGGCGACCACCACGTCCAGACCGCCAAATTCGCGCGCGGCGGTGTCGAAGGCGGCCTTGACCTGCGCTTCGTCGGTCACGTCGCAGGTGACGGCGCGGACGACGTCCTTGCCGAACTGCTTGGCGAAACCGGCGCGCACTTCCTCGACGGCGTTGGCATCACGGTCGGCCAGAACCACGCAGGCACCTTCTTTCAGAAAACGGGCCGCCGTTGCCGCACCGATACCGCCCGCGCCGCCGGTGACAAAGGCCACGCGGCCCACCTGCGGCTTGGGGGCGGGCATGCGCTGAAGCTTGGCTTCTTCGAGCAGCCAGTATTCGATGTCGAAGGCTTCCTGCTCATCCAGAGCGATATAGTCGCCAATGGCTTCTGCGCCGCGCATCACGTTGATGGCATTGCCATAAAATTCCCCGGCCAGACGCGCGGTGGTCTTGTCGGTGGCGAAGGTGATGCGGCCAACGCCGGGCACCAGCACCACGACCGGGTTGGGGTCGCGCATGGCGGGGCTGTTGGCGCGCTTGCAGCGCTCATAATAGGCGGCATAGAAATCGCGATAGGCGCTGATCTTTTCCGCCAGATAGGCATCGTCCTGCAAACGGGCGGGATCGAGCGTCAGCGGCGCGATCTTGGTGCGCAGGAAGTGGTCGGGGCACGAGGTGCCAAGGGCCGCCAGTTCTTCAAACTTGGCCGAACCCACAAATTCCAGCGCCTCGGCATCATCCGAATAATGGCCCAGCTTGCGGCGCGAACCCGTCATAAAGCCGCGCAGGCGGGGCATCAGATCGGCGGCAATCGCGGCGCGGTCGGGGTTGGGGGCGACGACCTGACCACCAAAGGCAGGCTTGCCCGCCATCTTGGCGTTCAGATACTTGGCCGCGTCCGCAATCAGGCCAACGGTGTGCTCATAGCATTCCTTGGCGCTGTCGGCCCAGCAGATGATGCCGTGGCTGGCCATCATCACACCCTGAACGCCCGGATTGGCGCGCTGATAATCGCGCAGCATCCGGCCCAGCGTGTAACCGGGGCGCTTCCACGGCAGCCAGCCGATCTTGCCGCCCCAGATTTCCTTGGTCGCTTCTTCGCCGCCGCTGCTCGCCGCCAGAGCGATGATCGCATCGGGGTGAACATGATCGACATGGGCAAAAGGCAGCAGCGAGTGCAGCGGCGTGTCGATCGATGCTGCGCGGCCGTTCAGGTTGAACGTGCAATGGGGCAGATAGCCGACCATCTTGTCGTCATCGTCCGGGCCGGTGTAATGCGCCTCAAGGCCCAGCAGCTTGTCCTGATAGAGCGTGGCAAAGCCGTCCAGCTTCATCGAACCGATGTCGCCGCCCGAACCTTTGACCCACAACACTTCGACGGTTTCACCGGTGAGAGGATCGGTGCCAGCCAATTTGGCCGAAGTGTTGCCACCGCCAAAGTTGGTCACCGTCAGATCGCTGCCCAACAGGTTGGAGCGATAGAGCAGCAGTTCTTCGGGCGAAAGCGTGGCGGCGTGGGCGTCGTCCCAACGGCTGGTGGGGACGGCAAAAGGAATCGCGGAGTTTGTCACGGAAATTTGCTCCCATGGGGGTCTGTTTGATCGGCCTCCTAACGAATCTGCTTCCCTTTGGCAATCAGATTCGATATTCAGCAATCATAAACGATCAGACTAATGATCAAATTCGCACATGCAGCATGATTTCGCGCTTGCGGCGCGACGGGAATAAAGCGCTATTGCGCGCGAGGGAGAGCGTTCTGACACAGGGTTCTGTACAATCAGAAGTTGGGGCCGGATGGGCGATCGTGATCGACATCGGCAAAACGATGTCGAAGATCACATTGTGGTCGCGCGATGGGCAATTGCTGGACCGGCAAGTGCGCCCCAATGCGAAATGCGAGGAAGGCGGCATTGCGCGCCTTGATGCCGCCGGCATTGCCGATTGGGCCAGAGGTGTGCTGACGGGCCATGCGAAAAGCGGCGCGGAATATATCGTGCCGGTCGGGCATGGCGCGGGCTTTGCCGCGATCGTCAATGGTGCCTTGGGCTTTGCGCCCATCGATTATGAGGCCGCCCCGCCCGAAGCCACCATGGCGGCCTATCGCGCCGCCCGGTCTCCTTTCGCGCAAACCGGATCGCCCGCCCTGCCACAGGGTTTGAATTTCGGCGCGCATGTGTGGTGGGCGCAGGAACTTTATCCCGACGTTATGGCGCAGGCCACGCTGGTGCCATGGGCGCAATATTGGGCATGGTGGCTGTGCGGTGTCGCGGCCAGTGAAGTGACCTCGCTGGGTTGTCATTCGGATCTGTGGAACCCGGATGCCGCCGACTGGTCCGATCTTGCCAAGGGGCAGGGTTGGGATCGGCGTTTCGCGCCGGTGGTCAAGGCGGGCGATGTGTTGGGCACGATCAGTCCGGCGCTGGCTGCGGCCACGGGCCTGCCGGAAACGGTGCGCGTTCTGGCGGGGCTGCATGATTCCAATGCGGCGCTGATGGCGGCGCGTGGATTTGGCGAAATCGCCCGCAATGAGGCCACCGTGCTGTCCACCGGCACATGGTTCATCGCCATGCGCCTGCCCACCTCGCCCATCGCCACGGCTGCCCTGCCCGAGGCGCGTGATTGTCTGGTCAATGTCGACGCCTATGGGCGGCCCGTCCCTTCCGCGCGTTTCATGGGCGGTCGCGAGATTGAGGCGCTGATCGAGATTGACACGCGCCGGGTCGATATCAAACCCGATCAGCCGCATCTGTTGGCCGCGGTCCCCGCCGTTTTGGCCAAGGGAGCGATGCATATGCCGACGCTGGCACCCGGTTGCGGGCCCTTTCCCGATGCAAAGGGTGGGTGGGTCAACCAGCCCGAGGATTGGTATGAGCGCCGCGCCGGTGCCTGCCTTTATGCCGCGCTGGTGGCCGATCAGGCGCTTAATCTGATCGGTTCGGATGAACGCCTGCTGGTCGAAGGCCGCTTTGCCGAGGCGGAGGTTTTCGTCCGCGCTCTGGCGGCCCTGCGCCCCAAGACGCAGGTTTATGTTGGCAGCGCGCATAATGATGTCAGTTTCGGCGCGATCCGGCTGATCGATCCCGCGCTGATGCCCGAAGGTGAATTGCGCAGGATCGAGCCGCTGGACGCCGATCTTGACACCTATCGCAACCGCTGGCTGGCCCGGCTGGAGAGCAACTGATGATTATCGCTTCTGTCGCCGATTTCCGCGAGGCCGCCCGCCGCCGCCTGCCGCGTTTCCTGTTCGAATATATGGACGGGGGCAGCTATGGCGAGGTGACGCTGCGCAAGAATGCTGAGGATCTTGCCCATCTGGCGCTGCGCCAGCGGGTTTTGCGCGATGTTTCGAACATCGACATGTCGACCACGCTGTTTGGGGTGAAGCAGGCCCTGCCGGTGGCGCTGGCGCCGGTGGGCCTTGCGGGCCTGAATGCGCGGCGCGGCGAGGTCCAAGCCGTGCGCGCGGCCAATAAGGCCGACATTCCCTTCACGCTCTCCACCGTCTCGGCCTGCCCCTTGCCCGAAGTGGCGGCGGCGGCCACCAAGCCCTTCTGGTTCCAGCTCTACATGATCCGCGACCGCGCCTTTATGAAGGATTTGTTGGCCCAGGCCGTCGAGGCGCAATGCAGCGCGCTGGTCTTTACCGTGGACATGCCGGTCCCCGGCAGCCGTTACCGCGATTACCACACCGGTTTGGCGGGCAGCGGCGGGTTGAAAGGCGCGGCGTGGCGCGTGGCGCAGGCCATGGTGCGGCCCGAATGGGCGTGGGACGTAGGCGTTCTGGGCCGTCCGCATCATCTGGGCAATGTCGCCCCGGTGCTGAAAGGCAATACGGGGATTGAGGATTTCTTTGCCTGGATGCGCAACAATTTCGACCCTTCGATCAACTGGCGCGACCTCGATTTCATCCGTTCCGAATGGAAGGGGCCTTTGATTATCAAGGGCATCCTCGATCCCGAAGACGCCAAGGAAGCGGCCAAGATGGGCGCTGACGGCATCGTCGTTTCCAACCATGGCGGGCGGCAATTGGACGGGGTGCTCTCCAGCGCCCGCGCCCTGCCGCCGATTGCCGATGCGGTAGGGGATGATCTGACCGTGTTGGCCGATGGCGGCGTGCGTTCGGGGCTGGACGTGGTGCGGATGTTGGCGCTGGGCGCGCGGGGCGTGCTGCTGGGCCGGGCGTGGTCCTATGCGCTGGCGGCAAAGGGCGAGGCGGGCGTTTCCAAAATGCTGGAGATCATCACCGCCGAAATGCGCGTGGCTATGGCGCTGACGGGCTGCACCGATATTTCGCAAATCAACCGCGATATTCTCGCGTAAATCATAATAAAGGAGAGGCTCATGGTGCCCAATCCGGCGCTGGGCGTGGTGTTTCACTGGATCGGGGGCTTTTCCTCGGCCAGTTTCTATGTTCCGTACAAACGCATCCGCTCGTGGAACTGGGAGGTTTTCTGGCTGGCGGGCGGGCTGTTCAGCTGGCTGATCGCGCCATGGCTGTTTGCCTCGCTGCGAACGAATGATTTGCTGGGCGTGCTGTCCGCCGCCCCCCGTGCAACGCTGGCGTGGTGCTGGTTCTGGGGCGTGATGTGGGGCTTTGGCGGGCTGACCTTTGGTTTGACGATGCGCTATCTGGGCCTGTCGCTGGGCATGGCGGTGGCGCTGGGGCTGACCACGGTGATCGGCACGTTGGGGCCGCCGATCTTTCATGGCACGATGGGCGAAATCGCGGCCAAGACCAGCGGGCAATTGACCCTGCTGGGCATTGTCATCACGTTGGTGGGCATTGTGGTGGTGGCGCGCGGTGGCGCTGCCAAATCGCGTGAAGTGCCCAGCGGCGAGGCCGTGGCCGAATTTGACCTGAAAAAGGGTCTGGCGATTGCGACATTTTCCGGCGTGATGTCGGGCTGTTTCGCTTGGGGGCTGGATGCGGGGCAACCGATCCGCGACCTGACGCTGG
The DNA here is from genome assembly GCF_056279125.1 of Novosphingobium sp. Sphag1I. Lineage (NCBI taxonomy): Bacteria > Pseudomonadati > Pseudomonadota > Alphaproteobacteria > Sphingomonadales > Sphingomonadaceae > Novosphingobium > Novosphingobium sp. Sphag1I. The sequence continues at coordinate 474,629 of NZ_JBWBQS010000001.1, forward strand.
CGGCGGGCACGGATCCGCTCTCGCAAGGGCTGCCGGTGCTCTGTGTTGTGCTGCTGGGGGGGCTTACCACCAATGCCTTGTGGTGCGCTTACCTGATCGTGAAGAACCGCAGCCTTGGGCAGTTCTTCGGCGCCTCCAATGATGTGGCCCAGCCGCGCGCGCCCTTGGCGGCCAACTGGCTGCTGGCCGCGCTGGGCGGCACGCTGTGGTATGGCCAGTTCTTCTTCTACACGATGGGCGAGAGCCAGATGGGCCAATATGGCTTTTCCAGCTGGACCCTGCATATGGCCAGCATCATCCTGTTCTCGACGCTCTGGGGCTTTGTGCTGAAAGAATGGCTGGGCACCTCGGTGCGCACCCGGACATTGGTGTGGAGCGGGATCGGCCTGTTGATCGGGGCGACCGTGGTGATCGGTGGCGGCAATATGTTGGCAGCGGGATGATAGTATGATGGCTTTTGCGCGAATTTGACGGCATAGACCGATTGTTCGCGCAAGGGCGAATTGGGATGGGGCGACACAATTCATGCATGCAACCGAACGCGAAAGGCTGATTCTCGAAGCTCTGGCCCCATCCGGCTTTGTCTCCTATCGCGAACTTGAAGCGATGCTGGAAGCCTCGCCCGCGACAATCCGGCGTGATCTGTCGCGGATGGAGGCCGAGGGCCTGTTGCAGCGCGTCCACGGCGGGGCCAAGGCGAGCGAGGCGGAAGAAGGCGAACCTTCGCACGCCACCTTGCTGGGCACACCGTTCGATCAATCGATCACGATCAACCTTGCCGCCAAGCAGGCGATTGGCCGGGCCGCTGCGGCCCTGTGCGAACCGGGCGAGGGGATCATGATCGACGGGGGCACTACCACGCTCCAGATGTGCCCGCATCTGGACGGGCTGGATCTTCAGGTGCTGACTAATTCGCTCCATATCGTCAACGGCTTGCTGCCGCAGAAGGGCACGCGCATTCTGGTCCCGTCGGGCAGCGTGTTTCGTGAACAGAACATCATCCTGGCGCCTGCGGGCGAGGATTCGATGCCGCGTTTCCATGCGCCCAAATTGTTCATGGGTGCCGCCGCCGTGGGCCAGCAAGGCGTGATGCAGCACGACATCATCCTTGTCGCGGCCGAGCGTCGATTGGTGGACCGCGCCGAACAGGTGATCCTGTTGGTCGATTCCAGCAAATTCGCCCTATCGTCGGGCGCCATTGTCTGCGGGTTGGATGAGGTGGATGTCTTGATTACCGATGCCGGCATCACCCCCGCGCTGGCTGATATGGTGCGCAGCGCGGGGGTGCGGCTGATTATTGCTTAGGCCTTGACCACCTTTTGATCGATGGTGCCAAAGGGCTTGCGGCCATCCGCGTCGATTGCCTCCATGCGGATCGTGTCGCCGAAATGCATGAAGCTGGTGGAGGGCTTGCCATCGGCGATCATCTCGATGGCGCGGCGTTCGGAAATACAGGCCGAACCACGGGTGGCATATTCGGCGTTCGACACTGTGCCCGACCCGATGATCGTGCCCGCCACCAGATCGCGCGTGCGCGCGGCATGGGCGACCAGTTCGGGGAAAGAGAAGCCCATCTGGCTGCCGTTTACCAGCCCGAAGCGCCCTCCGTTCCATTCCACCATCAGATCGGCGCAAACCCGGCCATCGCGCCAATCCGCGCCCAATTCATCGGGCGTGACGGCAAAGGGCGCCATGGAGCAAGCAGGCTTGGCCTGAACCCAGCCAAAGCCGGTCTTCATTTCGACCGGGGCAATGGCGCGCAGCGACCAGTCGTTGATCTGCACGATCAGCTTGATATGGCTGGCGGCTTCCTCTGCCGTGACGCCCATGGGGACGGCATCGACGATGACGCCGAATTCGCCTTCAAAGTCGATGCCGTCGGCTTCGCTGGTGAAGGGCACATCCTGGGTCGGGGCATAGAAGCGGTCAGACATGCCCTGATACATCAGCGGCCGGTCCGTTTCGATGGGATCGTGATGAAAGGCGATCTGCATCAGGTCGCCATGGTTGGCAAAGGCCGAACCGTCGAGCCATTGCCACGAACGCGGCATGGGCGCGATCAGGCGGGCGGGGTCAAGATGTCCGCCGCCGCCATTATTCAGCAGCCCGGCCAGCGGCTTGAGCCGGTCCATGGCCTGATCCCACTGCTCGATCGCGTTGATCAGGGTCAGGCCCGGCGCGGAGAGATAGCGCGCGCCATCAGCGGAAACGACGACCAGTTCGCCATCGGGGCGCCCATTGCGCAAGGTTGCAAGGCGCATGATTATTCCTCGATGATGGCAACGGCGCGGGTCCAGCCTGCGGATGCGCCCTTGATCTTGTGGGGGAAGCAGGAGACCGTAAAGCCGTGCGGAGGCAGGGCTTCAAGGTTATGCAGCTTTTCCAGATGGCAATAGCCGATGTCACGCCCGGCCTTGTGCCCTTCCCAGATAAGCGAGGTGTCGCCGGTTTCGGCAACCTTCTCCGCCGTCAGGGCAAAGGGCGCGTCCCAGCTCCACGCATCGGTGCCCGTCACGCGCACGCCGCGCGTGGTCAGATACATGGTGGCCTCATAACCCATGCCGCAGCCGATGTTGACATAGTTGGGGTTGCCCACCGCCATGCCCGCCGCCGTATTGACCAGCACAATGTCCAGCGGTTGAAGCTCGTGCCCGATGCGGTTCAACTCATCCTCGACATCCTGCGCCGTCACGACATAGCCATCGGGGAAATGCCGGAAATCCAGCTTGACCCCCCGCTGGAAACACCATTCCAGCGGGATTTCATCGATGGTCAGCGAGCGTTTGGCCTCGCCGCTGGCCGCATCCATCGTGGGATGGAAATGATAGGGCGCGTCCAGATGCGTGCCCGAATGGGTGGTCAGCCGCACCCATTCGGCGGCGGCGAAACCGGCCCCGTCGGGGGTCTGCTCGGCGGTGATGCCGGGAAAGAAATGACCCAGTTCCGGCAAAGTCTCGCTATGCACCTGATAGGTTATTTCCGGCTTCAGGAACGGCGGATCGGTGATCACATCGTTGCACAGTGTGATTGACAGGTCGATGAAACGGCGGCTCATGCGGTATGTCCTCCCAGCGTTTCGGCGAACCAGTCGGCGATGTAGTCACGTCCATAGGACATGTTGTCGGCGCCGACATGTTCGACCCCGCCTTCGCGGGCGGTGAAGATCTTTAGTTCACGCCGGGGGCTGTTGACCAATTGATCGTAGCAATCGTGGGCATAGGCAACGCTGATCTGTCGATCCTGGGCGCCGTGGGTGACGAGGAAGGGGACGCGAACCCCGCCCATATGGCCGTTGAGGTTCATGGCTTCGGATTTTTCGAGGAATTCCTCCATCGTTTCCGCGCCGAACGCCCACATCACATGCGCCCAGTAATGCGGGACCGGGTTTTCGCCCTCGCGCTTCATGCGCTTGTCCTGCACCTCGCGCCAGTTGTGGTTGGCGCCCCAGCAGGCGCCCGAGGCAAAGCGCGGCTCATAGGCGACCGCGCGCGGCGCAAAATGGCCGCCCAGCGAGATGCCGGTCATGCCGATACGCTTGGGATCGACGTCGCTTTGGGTTTCCAGCCAGTCGACGGCCTTTGACGCCCAATTCTCGCTGTGCGGATCGACGGGCAGGCCCTGAAGGCGCAAAGCCTCGCCGGTGCCGGGCTGGTCGACGCAGAGCGTGGAAATGCCGCGCTTGGCCAGCGCTTCGGGCAGGCGGCTCCAGTAGAGCAGCTCCTTGCAGCTGTCCAAACCATTGCAATAGACCACCACGGGGCGGGGGCCTTCGCCGTTTCCGCGGGTGTAGAGCGCCGACATCGTGCCGGTGCTCAGCGGGATTTCCACGCGCTCGCGGTTGATGCTGCCCAGAGCGGTCGAGCGCGCAAAGGCGTCGAGCGCCTTGGCATAGGTTTCCTTGCGGCCCGGCGCGCCGTGGCCCTGCATGCGTTCGGCCACAAAGAGATAGAGCGAGGCGCGCTCCAGCTTGGCGCTGGCGGAAAAACCGCGTCCCTTGGCCTCGTCCTCGGCTGCCAGTTCCACCAGCTTGTCGCCCATGGCGGCCCATTGCTTCATAAAGGCGGGCGTGCCCGCGTCCCCGCCACCGGCGGCGGCATCAAGGATGGGCTGGCACATATCGACGATCTCGCCGATCTGGCCGCCGCTTTCCAGAGCGATGGCGACCGAGAGGTTCCAGATATAGTTGGGAAAGGGGGAATAAAGCGCCATGATTTATGCCTCCACCGCGACAAACAGGCCGGGGTTTTCATGCGGGTGCGGCATGGTCTGCGGCCCGCCCACGCCAATGCCCCACTGGTCCATGACCATGGGCGCGGGGGCGTAAACCTTGGCCTCGCGGGTTTCGAAGTCCACCTCTTCCAGCTCGGCGGTATATTCGGTGACGAAACCGCCCGGCGTGACGAAATAGCTGAACGTGTTGTCGCCCGCCGTGTGGCGCCCCGGACCCCAGCGGATGTCAAAACCCTTGAGCTTGAGGCGGTGGCCGCCGCGCATCATGCCGTCCACGCCTTCCATGTCATAGGCAACATGGTTGAGGCAGGCAGGACCGGGCAGGATGGCAAAGCGGTGGTGGGCGTTGTTGCAGCGCAGGAAGCACATGAAATCGCCCAGCCAGTCCGAAACCTTGAAGCCCAGCACATCGCAGAACCATTCAACCAGCCCCTTGTGGTTGGGCGAATGCAGGACGATGTGGCTGATCTTGACCGGCACGCCTTCCCAGCGTTCGATCTCGCGCTTTTGCCCGCGCGCGACTTCGGCGCTGATTTCCATCTGGATGCCATCGGGGCTGAAGAAACGGAAGCCATAGCCGCCGCCCGGCGTGGTGAGGTCACGCGGGGCGTGGACGATCTGACCGCCCGCGGCCTCGACCTTGGCGGCCAGCGCATCGACATCGGCGCGCGTGTCGGTGGCCAAAGCAATCACGTCGATGCGGTTTTCCTCCGCCGCGCGCAGGCGCACCACGTGATGTTCGTCATGGCCCTGCGCCTTGAACCAGGCCATGCCATCGTCCGAGGCGACAGGCTCTAGACCCCAGACATCGGTGTAATAGGCAGATTCAGCGGCCAGATCGGTAACGCCATAGCCCACATAGCGGATTTCGGTAACTCGGCTCATTGGATGGTTCCTTGAAAATCAGATGGGCTGCGAGACGACAGCGAACATTTCCTGCGTCGCCTTGGCATTATCGACGGGCGGGCCTTTGCCGATCTGGCCGTGACAGATCTCAAGGCTCTTCTCGACGATGAAGCGGCAGCGTTCGAAACGGCGGTTGCGGAAGGCGGTGAAGGCTTCCTCGGGGCTGGCGGCTTTGGCGATTTCGTCGGCCAGAACGATGCTGTCCTCAATCGCCATGCCCGCGCCCTGACCCAGATGGGGGGTGGTGGCATGGACCGCATCGCCGATCAGCACGACCCGGCCCACATGCCAGTCGCCATAGAGCATCATGCCCTCAAGCGGGCGATAGACCACGCCTTCATCATCGGTGATCTGCTCGGCCAATGCCTGAACGGCGGGCGCGGTATTGGCCAGCTTGCCGCGCATGGCCGCCGCGATCCCCTCCTTGGGATACCACGGATTGTCCGGTTCGGGCGTGGTGACATACATATACATCAGATCCGCGCTGATCGGCACAAAGCCGACACCGGTGGGGCCGTTATAGACCTGAAGCGCATCCAGATCGGCCGGGCGCGGGAAATTGTAGCGCCACACGGCCTGACCCGTGAATTGCGGCCCCGGCGCGTCGGGCATGATGGTTTTGCGCGTTTGCGAATAGACCCCGTCCGCCCCGATCACGATGGCATAGGTGCCGCGCGAACCATCCGAGAA